>NZ_JBDTEM010000315.1:0-5957 GCF_039922535.1 Rhodoferax sp.
ACTCTTATGACGGCTCTGTATGAAGTCCACGGCGATGTCGCCGTGATCACGCTGAACAACCCGCCGGTCAACGGCATGGGCCTGGCCACCCGGCGCGCCATGGCCGACGGGCTGGCGCAGGCGAATGCCGATGCCGCCGTCAAGGCCATCGTGCTGACGGGTGCGGGCAAGGCGTTTTCGGGCGGGGCCGACATCAAGGAATTTGGTACGCCGGTGGCCCTGCAAGAGCCGAATCTGCACAGCCTGATTCTGGCCATCGAGCAGTCGGCCAAGCCGGTCATCGCCGCCATCCACAGCGTCTGCATGGGTGGCGGTTTGGAGGTGTCGCTGGGCTGCCACTACCGCATCGCCGCACCGGGCTGCCAAGTGGCGCTGCCCGAGGTCAAGCTAGGCCTGATTCCCGGCGCAGGCGGCACCCAGCGCCTGCCGCGCGCGCTGGGCGTGGAGCCCGCGCTGAACATGATCGTCAGCGGCGAGCCGGTGAAAAGCGAACTGCTGGCCGCTATCCCCGGCCAAAAGCTGTTTGACAAACTGGCCGCATCCCCAGAGTCGCTCGCCGAAGAAGCCCTGGCTTTTGCCCGTTCGGTGGCCGATGTGCGCCCGCTGCCGCTGGTGCGCAACCTGAAATGCCAGCACCCGCAAGGCGATGCCTACTTCCAGTTTGCCCGCAACATGGTCAAGGGCATGGCCAAGAACTACCCGGCGCCGCTGAAGTGCGTAGACGCGGTGGAAGCCGCGACGAAGCAAAAGTTTGACGCAGGCATGGCGTTTGAACTCAGCACCTTCTTGAACCTGATGTGGACCCCCGAGAGCCGCGCCCTGCGGCATATCTTTGCGGCAGAGCGCGCAGCCTCAAAAATACCCGACGTGCCCGCCGATACTGCGCAACGTGCTATCAACAGCATAGCAATCATCGGCGCGGGCACCATGGGCGGTGGCATTGCCATGAACTTCTTGAACGCGGGCATTCCGGTCAAGATGCTCGAAGCCAAGCCGGAAGCGCTGGAGCGCGGCGTGGCCACCATCCGCAAAAACTACGAATCGCAAGTCACCAAAGGCAAGCTCAAGCAAGACAAGTTTGAGCAGCGCATGGCCTTGCTGAGCACCACGCTCAATTACGACGACCTCAAAGAGGCCGACATGGTGATCGAAGCCGTGTTTGAAGACATGGGCGTGAAACAAGCCGTGTTTACCGAACTGGACCGGGTGATGAAACCCGGCGCCATCCTGGCCAGCAATACCTCCACGCTGGATGTAGACCAGATCGCCCGCTTCACCCAGCGCCCGCAAGACGTGGTGGGCACGCATTTCTTCAGCCCGGCGAATGTGATGAAGCTATTGGAAGTGGTGCGCGGCCAAGCTACCGCCAAGGACGTGCTGGCCACGGTGATGGCGCTGGGCAAAAAGATCAAAAAGACGGCGGTGGTGTCCGGCGTTTGCGACGGCTTCATCGGCAACCGCATGATCGAGCAATATGGCCGCCAGGCGGGCTTTTTGCTGGACGAGGGCTGCACCCCGGCCCAGGTGGACAAGGCCCTGGAAAAGTTCGGCATGGCCATGGGCCCGTTCCGCATGGGCGACTTGGCGGGCAACGACATTGGCTGGGCCATCCGCAAGCGCAAGTATGTGGAGCAACCTGGCCTGAAGTACAGCAAGACGGCAAATTTGCTGTGCGAGCTGGGCCGCTTTGGCCAGAAGACCGGTGCAGGCTGGTACGACTACCAGGCCGGCAAGCGCGATGCCGTGCCGAGCGCACTGGTGGAGAAGATGGTGGCTGACCACCGGGCATCGTTGGGTATCACGCCACGCAAGATCAGCGACGAAGAGATCGTGCAGCGCCTGGTGTTCGCCATGGTCAACGAGGCCGCGCACATCCTGGAGGAGGGCATTGCCTCCAAGTCGGGCGATATCGACATGGTGTATTTGACCGGCTACGGCTTCCCCATCTACCGGGGTGGCCCGATGCACTACGCCAACGAGGTGGGTCTGTTCAACGTGGTACGGGCCATGCAGCGCTTCGCGCAAAACCCGCTGGACGATGCCGCCTTCTGGACGCCTGCGCCCTTGCTGGCACGCCTGGCTGCCGACGGCCAAACCTTCAACTAAGGAACAAGAACATGACCGCCGCCGTAATAGTCTCCACCGCCCGCACCCCCCTGGCCAAAAGCTGGAAGGGCTCTTTCAACATGACCCACGGGGCCACCCTGGGCGGCCATGCCGTGCAGCACGCCATCCAGCGCGCAGGCATTGAAGCGGCAGAGGTCGATGACGTGATCATCGGCTGTGCCACGCCCGAAGGGGCCACCGGGGCCAACATAGCCCGCCAGATCGCCTTGCGCGCCGGTTGCCCGGTGACGACCTCGGGTGTCACCGTGAACCGCTTCTGCTCATCCGGCCTGCAAACCATCGCCATGGCTGCTCAGCGCATCATCGCCAACGAGGGCGATGTGTATGTGGCGGGCGGCGTGGAGAGCATTTCCTGCGTACAGCAGGAGATGAACACCCACATGCTCACTGACCCCTGGCTGGTTAAAAACAAGCCCGAGATCTACTGGAACATGCTGCAAACCGCCGAAATGGTGGCCAAACGCTACGGCATTGGCCGTGAGCAGATGGACGCGTACGGCGCGGCCAGCCAGCAAAAAGCCGTAGCCGCGCTGGCTGCGGGGCTGTTCACCGCCGAAATCGCGCCCATCACCGTCACCATGGGCGTGGCCGACAAAGTGCGCGGCTTGATGACCAAGGAAGTCACTGTCAGCCAGGACGAAGGCATCCGCGACGGCACCACGCTTGAGGGCATTGCCGGGCTGCGGTCGGCGATTCCGGGCGGTTTGATTTCGGCGGGCAACGCCAGCCAGTTTTCCGACGGTGGCGGCGCGGTCGTGGTCATGAACGAAACCCTGGCCAGCCAGCGCGACCTGCAGCCGCTGGGCCGCTTTTTGGGCTTTGCGGTGGCGGGCTGTGAGCCGGATGAGATGGGCATCGGCCCCGTATTCGCCATTCCCAAGGTGCTCAAACGCCTGGGCCTGAAGATCAGTGACATTGATCTATGGGAGCTGAACGAAGCCTTCGCCGTGCAGGTGATCTACTGCCGCGACAAGCTGGGCATCCCGGCTGAGCTGCTGAACGTGAACGGCGGCGCGATTGCCGTGGGCCACCCCTACGGCGTGAGCGGCCAGCGCCTGACCGGCCACGCGCTGATCGAAGGCAAACGCCGTGGGGCCAAGCGGGTCTGCGTCACCATGTGCATCGGCGGCGGCATGGGTGCGGCAGGCGTCTTTGAAGTACTATAAAAACAGTAGCTTCCAGCGCAGATCGCACCTGCGCTGGAGGCCTTTTTCTTATAAAACTGGCGCACCGCCAGCCACAGGATTACAGTGCGCCCATGTTCACTGAAAAAACCATCTCTCGGGTCCATTCCGCCATTTGGATACTGCTGTACGGCGGGCTGCTGACGCTGGTGCTGGGCCTGTTCACCCGGCGCTCGGACGATGATCTGGGGCTGGCCCTGGTGGTCGGTGGCGGCATCGCAGCGGCCCTGGGGGCGGTACTGGTCTACCTGCGTTCACGGATGAATTCCAAGCAAAAATAACGGAGACTTGCATGGCCGACCTGATCTTGCACCACTACAAGAGCTCGCCCTTCGCCGAAAAAATCCGCCGGGTGCTGGCCTTCAAGCAACTGGCCTGGCAGTCGGTCAACGTGCCGCCCATTGCGCCCAAGCCCGATGTAGAGGCGCTCACAGGCGGCTACCGCAAAACACCTATTTTGCAAATCGGGGCCGATATTTACTGCGACACCGCCTTGATTTGCGACGTGCTGGAGCACCGCCAGCCCACACCTTCGCTGTCGCCCGCCAGCCACAAGGGCTTGGCACGGGTGCTGGCGCAGTGGGCGGACACCACACTGTTCACCACCGCCATGGCCTACAACTTCCAGCCCCAAGGCCGTGCGCAGATGTTTGGCAAGACGCCGCCCGGTTTCGCCCAGGCTTTTGCCGACGACCGGGCCAAGATGGTCGGCAGTGCCCCGCGCATCCGGGTGAGTGACGCCACCACCGCCTACAAATCCTATCTGCGTCGCCTGGCCACCATGCTGGAAGACCAGCCGTTTCTGGTCGGCCACGCCGCTTGCCTGGCCGACTTTGCGGCCTACGCACCGCTATGGTTTACCCGCGTGAATGTGTCCAGCCTGGCGGGCATTCTGGAGGCCACCCCCAGCGTGCTGGTGTGGATGGACCGACTGGCAGCGTTCGCCCAGGGCGAGGCCGGGCGGCTGACTTCGGCGGATGCGATTGCGGTCGCGGCAGCCACCACGCCGCAGGCCCTGGCGGACGAGGTGTTCCAGGACGACCACGGCATTCCATTGGGCAGCCAGGTCAGCATCCATGCCGAGAGCTTTGGCCTGGAGGCGACCCAGGGCGAACTGGTCGCCGCCACCCGCATGCACACCACGCTGCGCCGGGTGGACGCGCGGGCCGGCACGGTGCACGTGCACTTCCCGCGCATCGGCTACGTGCTGCGGGCGATTTAACTTTTTAGCAGGGCGCGGTAATCGCCTGCAGGGTCTTGCCGGTTTGCGGGTCAAACACCACCAGATTCACCTGCCGGGGATGGTCGGGGCTGCGGGCGATGCTGCGAAAGGCCAGCTTTTGCGCCGCGCTGGCATCGCTGGTGTACACCCCCGCCGACACATACTGGCGCACCACAAAGTCGTGCTTTAAAAACTCGCCCGCGTTTTCGCCGGCCTGCACCTTGGAGCTGTAGCCGTTCTCGGTCACCGTCCAGTAGGCCGACCAGTGGCCTGGCGCACCGGCCACCGGCGTCACCATGGCCTCGAACTGGTCGGGGCCGAGTTGGTGCAAGCTGATGGTGGCCAGCCCCGGCTCGGCGGCGGTGTCCGCCACATTGCCGCCCCAGCGCGCCCAGTCTTTGCCGTTCAGCACGGCTTGCGGCGTGTAGATGGAGCTCAGCTGGTTCCATGCGCTGACCTGGCGTTGGCGCACCGTGTGCGCGGGCGTGGCAAAGCGGTCTACCCAGCCCAGTTGGTCCCAGTAGCCCACGTGGAAGGCCTCGACCACCGCGGACTGGCCTTTGAGATGGCTGAGCCACTGGTCGGCGGGCGGGCAGGAGCTGCAGCCCTCAGAGGTGTACAACTCCACCACCGGCAGCTTGTTTTTGCCCGACTGCTGCGTGCACATGCTTTCAGCAGAAAAAGCGAATGCCGTGTAGATACACAGTACGCTGGAAGCTATTGTTTTAATAGCATTTTTCATGGTGACTCCTGGAAAAAAATGGATCGGTAGCCATTGGTCGGGGCAGAACGGCAGAGCTTACAAATTTAGTCTGCTGGCAGACAACTGCCTGCTGTTCAAAGCGCTTTAAATTAATCCAGGTAAGCCCATGTAACAAGCCCAAACTGCCAAGCGCGTGTGGTTCAATGTTGCTGCCTGCACAGCCGCCGTGCAGGCCTCGCGAGACATCCCCAACACAAGAAATGGACCCTTCCATGTCCCATAGCCCCTTAGCCGGTCACACCGCACCGCTCTCCATGCTGGTCAATTTGCCCCGCTTGGTAACCGCCTACTACAGCCTGCAGCCCGACCCGGCGCAGAGCACCCAGCGCGTGGCGTTTGGCACCTCCGGTCACCGCGGCAGCGCGTTCCACAGCAGCTTCAACGAACAGCACGTGCTGGCCATCACCCAGGCTATCTGCCAATACCGCGCACTGAACAACATCACCGGGCCGGTGTTTCTGGGCATCGACACCCATGCCCTGTCCGAGCCCGCCGCGGCCACTGCGTTGGAGGTGCTGGCCGCCAACGGCGTGCACGTGATGCTGGCCGAGGGCGACGAATACACCCCCACGCCCGCCGTGTCGCACGCCATCTTGGTCTACAACCAAGGCCGCACGACGGGCCTGGCCGACGGCATTTTGATGACCCCGTCGCACAACCC
>NZ_JBDTEM010000316.1:0-22855 GCF_039922535.1 Rhodoferax sp.
AGACCCACGGATCGCAAAACCACTCTGACCGGGCAGGCGTGGCGGATCGGATCTAGCGCTGCCCAAGTCAGCGCATTTTATAAGGGTCTTCAGAGCGGAGAAAGCGGCGCTAGATCCGCACAGAAAAACAGGTGCCCTGCGGCGCCAGGCTGCGCACTTCGATGCTGCCGCCATGCAAGTCCACCGCGTTCTTAACGATGGACAGCCCTAGGCCGGTGCCCTGGATATCGCCGACGTTGGATGCGCGGTGAAAGGGCTCGAACAAATGCGCTAGCTCGCCCTCCGGGATGCCGATGCCCTGGTCGGACACTTCAAACACCAACCGCCCGTCTGCCGGGGCCACCCGAAAGCACACGGTGCCGCCCTGGGGCGAATATTTGATGGCGTTGGACAGCAGGTTGCCAAAAATATGGCGCAGCAGCTTCTCGTCAAACACACCGCTAGCGGGCAGGTCGGCAAAGTCGGTAACGCAAATACAGCGGGCCTCGGGCTGCTGGATACGGGCATCGTCCACCAGGCTCTGGCACAACCCTGCAATATCCAGCGGTTGGGGCTGGAATTCCAGCATCTGCGCCTCGGCCTTGCCCAGCAGCAGCACCCGGTCCAGCATGCGCGTCATGCGCTGCACGCCGCCTTCGATGGTATGGATGACTTCGGCCTTTTCGCTCTCGGGTAGGCGGTCGCCGTAGTATTTGAGCAGCTCCGCCGACGACAAAATGATGGCCAACGGGGTACGGAATTCGTGCGATGCCAAAGAGATGAAGCGCGACTTCATATCGTTGAGCTCCGACTGTTTGTGCAGCGTGAGCCGCTGGGTGTGCTCGGCATGCAGGCGGGCGGTGGCATCCACCACAAACATCAAGGTGGCATCGCGCTTGCCCCATTCGATCTTTACCGCCGACAGTTCCAGCGACCGCTCTTCGCCCTGCTGCGTGATGATGCGCAGGCCGTAGGAAGACTCTACGTCTTCGCCACGCAAGCGGCGCTCGTGGCGGTCCACCATCGGCGCAACATCGTCCGGGTGCACCGTCGCCGTAAAAGGGCTGGACAGCAGGAATTCCAGCGAATGCCCAACGATGCGCACCAGGCTGGGGTTGGCGTACACCATGCGGCGGTCTTGCACCACCACCACGCCCACGCCCACGTTTTCAATCACCGTGCGGTAACGCGCCTCGGATTTGCGCACCTCGTCCAGCGCCTGGTGGCGCTCGATGGCACTGCTGACGTGGTTGGCCACAAAAGACAAAATATCCACGTCCGACGCGCTGTAGCCCATGCCCGGCTCGTAGCCCTGCACCACCAGCAGGCCACTGACCACGCCCTGGATGTACATGGGCACGCCCAGCCAGCTGGTAAAACTCAGGTCGCCGCTGGCCTCGGTGATGTCACCCGAGGCTTGCAGCGCCAGAAACCGCGCATGGTCGATGAGTTGCGGCTGCTCGGTGCGCAGCACATATTCCGACAAGCCCTTGCGGTAGGGCACATGGTTGCGCTGCATGACATCGCCATCACGTTCGTCCACGTAGTACGGGAAATTGAGCATGTGCTTGGCCGCGTCGTACAGGCACACGTAGCAATTCTTGGCATACAGCAGCTCCCCCAGCAGGCCGTGCACGGTCTGCAGGAATGCATGGAACGACAGATCGGCCGCCGCCCGCTCGGCAATCCGGTAAAAAACCCGCTGCAGGGTTTCAGCCTTTTTCTGCTCCAGCGCTTCGGCCTGCAGCTCGCGGGTGCGCTGCGCCAGCCACAGATCAGCGGCGATCTGCTGCTGGATCTTTTCCGCCTGCAGGTTCTGGTAGTCCGATTGCAGGGCTTGGTACTGCTGTTGCAGTTGCTGTATCTGGGCGTGCAGGTCGGAGTCAGAAAGCATGGTGTGGGGTGGGCCGCCGTGTGGGGGCACATCGGCGGGTTCAGGAACAATATTCGCGCCCATTATGGGTGGCAAAGCGGCTGGTGGGGCCACCGGCGATGGCGATGTGGGACGGTCCGGGAGACCACCATCGAGGGTGCCGGTGTTTTTGCAGGCGTACATGGCCTGGTCGGCCGCGTGCAGCAGGCGCGGCAGATCTGCCCCGTCGTCCGGGTACATGGCCAGCCCGATGCTGGCCCCTACCGACAGCGTGGTGCCGGCATCCAGAGATACCGGCTTGCGCAGGGTGGACAGCAGCTTGTGGCACATCTGCTGCACCTCGTCCGCGCCCTGCACCGACTCGATCAACACCACAAACTCATCGCCCCCCAGGCGCGCCACGGTGTCGCTGGCCCGCATCGCGGCCACCAGCCGCCGCGCCACCTCGACCAGCACGGTATCGCCCGCAGCATGGCCGCAGCGGTCGTTGATGGCCTTGAAGCCATCCAGGTCCAGCATCAACAGCCCGCAGCACACGCCGCTGCGTTGCGCCCGCTCTGCGGCACCCTGGAAGCGGTCTTGCAGCAGTTTGCGGTTGGCCAGCCCGGTCAGGGTGTCGTGGTGGGCCAAGATTTCCAGCTGCTGCTGGCGCGTACGCAACTGGACGATCACCTCTTGCAGCTCGGCGACCTGTTGCGCCAGTAGCAGGTCGGGCACGGGCGGGGCGGCAGGCACAGGCGCATCGCCAAAGCGGGTACGGCGCGTAGCCACCAGCGAGCGGTAACGCGGCCGGATGCTGCGCACCCAGCCTTTCAAAGCCCCGGTCCAAGGGCCCTCGCCTGGCCGCAGACCCAGCAAACCCACCATGGCTTACTGGAAACCTGCAGCTGCCACGGAGGATGCGTCGTGCTCTGACGCGGCCTGTGGGTCGGAAGCCCGCCGTGGCCGGGTGGATGGTTTCGGCGCCCGGTACGACGCGCCCGCCGTATCCGAAGACGACGGCGGTGCCGATGCCACTCCCGCAATCACCAATACAAAAATCAAAGCCAAGGGAACCAGTACCAGCATGAGAAGAATAGACATGGGAGACACCTGTAGTGAGAGCCAAACACCGGGGGACGCTGTCTGCAGCAGCCGATAAAGACTTCACAAGATGTGTGCCAAGAAAAAACCCCAATGGAATCAACGGACTGGCGGATAGACGGCAGAGCCGTTTGTCGGGATTAGCCGACAAGACCGCAGCCATGGGCCATGGGAAGTCAATAGAATCAAGGACTTACGGTGTCGGTGGAAACCGACATTTTTCGGCCTCTTGCGGTAGCGGCCTATTGCTATTTAAATTAGAGCTGCCTGTGCAGGTGGAACTTGCGGTGGAGGCTGTTTTGGTTTGTATTTTCTGTGCGGATGGGCGGCACGATGACCCGCTGTGATGTAGCTAATAGGGGTCAGATCCCCATTGCGCGCCAAGTTTTTGCCGGGCGCGAGGGGTGTTTCACGCATTGGGGCTCTGACCCCTATTGGCGGGTTGACGCTAACGGAGATCCCTGGCCGGGCTGTGCCCCCGGCAGGGCAGTAACTTTTCTTTTGCGCTAAAGAAAAGTCACCAAAAGAAAGGCGCCCCCACTACCTGCGTCCCAGCGCTATCGCACTGGGAAACCTGCGGTGCGCGCTTTGGGCGGGGTCTGGCTAAACTCGGCTGCGCCTCAAACAACGCCAGCCCTGATCCGCCCAAAGCTGTGCTCCTCGGCGCATCTAGAGGGGGACCCCGGGGATCGGGATCGGGGGCTTGCGCCCCATCGCGCCTAGGGCGCGAGCTGGGGGTGCAGTGGCTGTGGCTGCATCCGAGCCGATGCTTCTGTTTTGATAGTCAAAAATGAGAGCGACCCGCGCAGGTGTCATATGCGCTGGATGGCGATTCAGCTTGTATTTTTAGCCCATTTTTCCGCAAAAACGGCCTGAGCCAATGGGGTCAGATCACGATTGCGCGCAGGATGCTTGTCTCTCCCCGCTGCCAACCCGCATTCGTGCTCTGACCCCTTTGGCGGGTTAACCACCACAGCGATCATCGCCAAGCCTCGCGCCCTAGGCGCGATGGGGCGCACAGCGCCCCCGGTCCCGCTTCCGGGGTCCCCCTCTGGTTTCGCCGAGGAGCGCAGTCCAGCGGGGATCAGCAGGACGCGTGTTTGAGCGCAGCGAGTTTGCGGCATGCCCCCGTTGGACGAGCACCGCAGGTTCCCCGACGCGATAGCGGCGGGGCGCAGACAGTGGGGGCAGCCTTTCTTTGGGTTACGTTTCTTTGGCTGCGCAAAGAAAGGTGACTGCGCCGCCGGGCGCATACCCCGGCCAGCGGCGACTGTGGCACCCAACACTGCACAGGCCACCACAAACCTCCATCAAAATATTTAAGAAGAAAGCGGCTCCAGCGCATATTCCATCTGCGCAAGCAGCTACGAAAAATAGAGCATTTCACACCTTCGCTGGCTGAAGAAAGAATGCCTGCGCCAGGGAAGTCAAAAGGCCTCACCGGGCTATAGTGTTCCACCGTCAGGCTGTGGGGTTTGTCGGAATTTTTATACCTGGTTTGAAATGGGCGCATCCTGCGCAAAGCCAGTCTGCAAGCCACTTTCAGGAGATTTCGATGACCGATATAGACCGCAGCGCCTTTTTTATCCCGCAGGTTTTGCGGTCTACATTACATTAAACCGCAGAAAAATCATGCCGGCCAAAGTACCTCACTCTTCAAACGTAGCGGGTGACTTCTATGTCGAAGACGGCTGCTGTACCTCTTGCAGCATGCCGTTTACGGTTGCCCCGGACCTATTTGAATCTCATCCCGATGGTCATTGCTACGTGAGCAAGCAACCAACAATTCCAGCTGAAGTGCATCGCATGACCATGGCTTTTGAAGTACAGGACGTGGGCTGCATTCGCTACAAGGGGCAGAACCGTGTGATCAAAATCCTTCTCATTGGAAAAGGAGAAGGGGATCAAATCGACCATCTTGATGCAGACCTTGATCTGCTGAATCGGGAAGTCAAAGCTGACCGATGGGGGCTAAAGTGAATTTTTGGGTTACTCACTATCTGTCATTTAACATTTCACCCAAGATGGATGCCTGCGGCCCCGCTTGGCTCCAAGCGCCACACCTTGCAGACCTTCAACGGGCTACCGCATTTGGAGCATCCCAACTACGCGGGGTAGGTGACGGGGCGTGAAAGCTATTTCCAGATGCCAAACAGGCCTCTTGCGCACATTCAACCTGCGCCAGCAGCTACGTATTCAATAGCAAATTAAGCTGGACTAGATTGACCTATTGGTGTTGACCGCTCTGGCTGCCACGGAAATCCCTGGCCCGGCGGTGCCCCCAGCCAGCGGCACAAATACCACCCACGCACTACAAAATAAATAGCTACTCCCGCAAGCAGCACCTGCGCCAGCAGCCAATTTCTTCCACAAAACCCTCACTCCCCGTCCAACAACCCCTCCTTCACCACCAGCCGGACCAGCCCCGTGATATCACTCACCCCCAGCTTGCCCATGACCCGCGACCGGTAGGTTTCTACCGTCTTGGCAGACAGGTTCAAGGTATGGGCGATGCTGCTGCTGGGCTGTCCGCGCACCACCAGGTTCAACACCTGCCGCTCGCGCTGCGACAGGGTGTGCAGCGGCTCCAGCGCAGCACCGGGGTCGGCGGGCAACAAGGCCTCCATGGCAACGCGCTCGATGGCGGCGCTCCAGTAGTGTTGGCCGCAACAGGCCTGGCGCAAGGCGGTGATGACCTCGGCGCCGGACGCGCCTTTGAGCACGTAGCCCATGGCGCCCATGCGCACGGCATCCATCACCTGGCGGGGCTGGGCCATCATGCTCAGGACGACGACGCGGCTGGGGATTTTGCGGCGTTGCAGCTCGGCCAGCAGCTCGTGGCCGGAGCGCTCGCCCAGCGACAAATCCAGCAGCACACAGTCTGGCGGGGCGCGTACGATGTCGTGCAAGGCGGTGGGCAGGTCGCCGCTTTCGCCCACCACCACAAAACCAGACGGTTCCAGCAGCGCCCGCAGGCCTTCGCGCAAGATGGCGTGGTCATCGACCAGGTACACGGAGTCTGTCATGGCGAATAGCTCAGTTCGATGATGGTGCCGCGCTCGTTGTCGGCGGAGCGGGCACTGAGGTGGGCACCGATGGCCTGGGAGCGTTCGCGCATGCCCACCAGCCCCAGGTGGCCGGGTTTCAGGGCCTGGCCGATGGGGCCCAGGCCGATGCCGTCGTCTTGCACCAGCAGACGCAGGCCCAGCGAGCCCAGGGGCTCGATGCCCACGGTGAGGCTGTGGCAGCGGGCGTGGCACAGGGCGTTGGCGATGGCTTCGCGGGCGACCATGAAGACGGCGTATTCGACCTCGGGGTTCCAGCGGCGGTCGGCCATGGCAGGGGGAATGTGCAAACGCAGTGCCACTGCGCTGTGGTTGGCCGCTTCGGCCTGGATTTCATTGTCTAGCGCCACGCCCAGGCCGTGTTCTTGCAGGAGTGGCGGGCGCAGCTCGACCAGCACCTGGCGCACCTCGCGCATGCCGCGGTCGATCATGCCGGAGACGCGGGTCCAGCTTTTGTCGATGGCGGGCGTGGCACTGGGCGGCAACTGGGCGCGCAGGGCATCGACCGAAATGCGCAGCGTGGTCAAGGTTTGGCCCAACTGGTCGTGCAGCAACTGGGCCAGGCGGCGGTTGGTTTGCTGCTCGGCCTCCATCAGCTGGCGCGACAGGGCCGAGAGCTGTTCGCGGTAATGCCGCAAAGCCTGTTCGGATTCGACCCGCTCGGTCACGTCGCGGGCGGTCAGGGTGACCAGGATGTCGCCGTTGACACGGGTTTCGCTGGCCGAGGCCTCCAGGTGCAGCGTGGCCCCGTCCACGCGCTTGCCCGACAAGGTCCGCCCCGCACCGATCAGACCCGGCAGGTCGGCATGCGGCAGTACATCGGCCAACGCCAGGCCCAGCAGTTGCCCGGCACTGCGGCCAAAAATGCGCTGGGCGGCGGGGTTGCTGAAAACCACACAGGCCTGCGCGTCCAGGCCCAAAATCGCGTCGCTGGTGGTGGAGACGATGGCCGACAGCAGGGCTTCGCTGTCGCGGATTTTTTGCTCGGCCAGGCGGCGGTCACTCAGGTCGCGGGCCACCAGCACCACGGCCACCACCGTGTTGGTTTCGTCGGTTTGCGGGTACAGCAGCAGGTTGCCCCAGAAGCGTCCGACGGGTTGGCGCGGCAGCCAGCCTTCAAACTCCATGCGCTCGCCACCCGCCGCACCGGCGAGCAGCGCTGGCCAGTGGGTGGGCAGGGCCAGCACCTGGGCCATGTCTTGGCCCAGTACGTCCAGGGCATGCAGGCCAAACAGGGCCTGGGCGTTGCGGTTCCAGCTTTGCGCCCGGCCCAGCGGCGAAAGCTGCAGCATGGCGATGTCTACCGCCGCATCCACCAGCAAATCGACCTGCTGCTTAGCGGCCCGCACGGCGGTGTGGGCGCGCAGCTCTTCGCTGATGTCGGTATGGGTACCCAGGTAACCGATGAAAGTGTCGCCCTCAAACAGCGGCGTGGTGTACCACTGCACCCAGGCCACGTGGCCGTCGCGGCGCAGTTGCACGCCGCGCCCGTGCAGCGAAATGCGCTCGGTGCGCATGCGCAGCAGGGTGTGGTCCAGGTTGACCACCTGGTCGGGCAGTATCCACAGCCCCACCGGGGAGCGGCCCACGGCTTCGTCGGCGCCAAAGCCGGTCATGTGTTCGCTGGCGCGGTTTTGGTAGACCACGTTGAAGTCCGCGTCGTACAGCACCAGGCCCACCGGCATCTCGCGCAGCAGTTGCCACACGCGGTGGCTGTTGGAGACCAGCACCGATTCGGCCTGGGCCTCGCCGCGCTGGTCCAGCAGGTCGGCCTCGCTCAGCCAGCGCCACACCGCGCCCTGGCCGAAACGGGGATCTTTTTGCAGCATTTGCTCGCTGTAACCGGGCACGCCGGGCAGGCCGTCGGCACCCAGGCGATCGGTCAAAAGTGGGGGGTGGTGAGACATGGCTGCATCGGTAGTGGGGAGGTGATTGTCGGGTGTGTCGCTTGCCAAAGGCTCAGGGATACCCATAGTACGGGTGTCAAACTTTCCCTACAGACCGCAGCGCCCATCGTCCCTACCATCGCCGCATCGACCCACTTGCCGCATTTTCTGGAACACCATGCCCGCTGCCTCCACCCGCAACATTCCTGCCTTGAATATCCCCGCCACCTCGGCCATTGCCCAACCTGAATTCCTGATGGGCGTAGCCACCGCCTCTTACCAGATCGAAGGCGCTGCCGATGAAGACGGTCGCCTGCAGTCCATCTGGGATACCTATTGCGACGAGCCTGGCCGCGTGCTGCACGGCGACACCGGCGACGTGGCCTGCGACCACTACCACCGCTGGGAGGCGGATGTGGACATGATTGCCGGGCTGGGCGTGGATGCCTACCGCCTGTCCATCGCCTGGCCTCGGGTGATGGACGAAAAGGGCAAGCCCAACGCCAAGGGCATCCACTTCTACAAAAAGCTGCTGGATGCCCTCATCGCCAAAGGGGTGCAAACCTATGTGACGCTGTACCACTGGGACCTGCCCCAGCATCTGCAAGACCGGGGTGGCTGGGCCAGCCGTGAAACCGCCTACGCTTTTGCCGACTACGCCGACCTGATGAGCCGCGAACTGGCGGGCAAGGTCACCGCCTGGGCAACCTTGAACGAACCCTGGTGTTCAGCCTACCTGGGCTACGGCATTGGCCGCCACGCCCCCGGCGTGACCGACTTGCGCCAGACCACGCAGGCCCTGCACCACCTGCTGCTGGGCCACGGCCTGGCGCTGGCAAAAATCAAAGCCAACGACCCTAAGGCCTTGCGCGGCATCGTCTGCAACACCGGCGTATTTGGCCCACACACCGACAGCGCGGCCGACCAAGATGCCGCCTACCTGGCCTACGTGCAGCAAAACCACTGGGTATTTGACCCTCTGATGCTGGGCAGCTACCCGCCCGACCTGTTCCGCCTGTGGCCGGGCACCGAGCCGCTGGTGCTGCCGGGCGACATGGACATCATTGCCACCAAGATGGACTTTCTGGGCATCAACTACTACTTCCGTACCGAGGTCGAATCAGACGGCAAGGGTGGCTACCAGGAAGCCCCCCACTCCGACAAGGTCGAGCGTACCCAAATGGGCTGGGAGGTCTACCCCCAGGGACTGACCGACCTGCTGGTGGACTTCAACGCCCGCTACCAAGACATGCCCCCGGTCTACATTACCGAAAACGGCATGGCCAGCGACGACAGCGTGGGTGCCGAGGGCGTGGTGGACACCCAGCGCATCCGTTTCCTGGAGCGGCATTTGATGGCGGTAGACACGGCCATCAAGGCCGGGGTGGACGTGCGCGGCTATTTCATCTGGTCGCTGATGGACAATTTCGAATGGGCCTATGGCTACGAGCGCCGCTTTGGCATCACCCATGTGGACTACACCACCCAGGTGCGCACGCCCAAGCACAGTTCGCTGGCGGTGCAGGCCTTCTTGCAGCAACGCAAGGAGCGCCCTGCGCGCTAACTGGTTTTCCCTGGCAGAGCCGGTGTCAACATGCCGACTCTGCCCTTTTTCCCCTTGGGCAGTGAGCCCTCTTTCAATAAAAACTGGAGACAACATGCAAGCACAAGTTCGTACCTCGGTGGCCCTGGCCATTGCATCCCTGGCCGCGATAGGCCTTATGGCCACCACGGGCGCACAGGCGCAGACCAAAGCGGAAGTCATGCACTGGTGGACCTCGGGGGGCGAATCCGCTGCAGTACAAGAGTTGGCGGCGGCGTTCAACAAAGCCGGTGGCCAGTGGGTGGATACAGCGGTTGCAGGTGGCGAGGCGGCCCGCGCAGCGGCCATTAACCGCATCGTTGGTGGCAACCCACCCACCGCCGCCATGTTCAACACCTCACAGCAGTACCTGGACATCATCAAGGAGGGCATGCTCAACGACATCGATGCCGTGGCCGCCAAGGAGCACTGGGACACCATGCTGCCCGCGCCCGTCATCAGCAGCATCAAGGTCAACGGCCACTACTACGCCGCCCCGGTCAACATCCACATGCCTAGCTGGTTCTGGTACTCCAAGCCCGCATTTGCCAAGGCCGGCATCACCGGCGAACCCAAGACCCCCGACGAACTGTTTGCCGCGCTGGACAAGCTCAAGGCCGCAGGCTTGGTGCCATTGGCGCTGGGTGGCCAGGGCTGGCAGGAATACATCACCTTTTATAGCTGGTTGGCCCAGGTCGGTGGCACCGATCTGTACCTGAAGTTCTTCAAAGACCACGATGCAGCCGTCGTCAACACCCCCGCCTTCCGCAAGGTGCTGACCGACTTCAAGCGTCTGAAAAGCTATACCGACGCGGGCTCCCCTGGCCGCAACTGGAACGATGCCACCTCGATGCTGATCACCGGCAAGGCTGGTGTGCAGATCATGGGCGACTGGGCCAAGGGCGAATTCAACAACGCCAAACAGGTGGCGGGCAAAGACTTTGGTTGCTTCCCCGGCTTTGGCCCCAAGTCGCCGTACATCATTGCCGGTGACGTCTTTGTGTTCCCCCGCACCAAGGATGCCAACGCCATCAAGGCCCAGCAGTTGCTGGCCACCTCCATGACTTCGCCTGCCACACAGGTCGCGTTCAACAACAAAAAGGGTTCCATCCCGATCCGTACCGATGTGGATGCGTCACAGATGGACTTGTGCGCCCAGACCGGCCTGGCCATCATGAAGGACAAGACCCGCCAAATCGGTGTGCCTGACATGCTGCTGGCCCCCGATGTGGGCGGCGCAGTGCAGGACATCATCTCCAAATACTGGAACACCCCCCAGTCGGTAGACGATGTAGTCAAAGCCTTGCAGGGCGCTATCAAGGGCTAAGCCCCAGACTGCAGTGCTACGCATCTTTCGCCCACCCGGGTGCACGGGGATACCCGTGGCCCGGCGGAGCCGAATCCACGGTATCTTGGGCGAGAGCTGCGCTCTGTCTGTAAGGTGCGTTCCTAAATGTATAGCTGCTCCCGCCCTGTGTACGGGCGCTAAAGGCCTATTTTGCTTACAAAAAATATAAAACCGCCGCCCCGGCGCGGCAAGCGCCAAAACTGGGCGGTCAACTTCGCCCTGCTACCCATGGCAGTTACTGTGCTGCTGTGCTACGTGGGCACCGTGCTGTGGTCGATCACCGTGTCGTTCACCAGCGCCAAAACCTTTCCCAACACCAACTTCATAGGTCTGGCCCAGTACGAAAAACTGTTCAGCACCGACCGCTGGTGGCTGTCGCTGCACAACATGGCGCTGTTTGGCGTGATCTTTGTGATTGCCTGCCTGGTGCTGGGCTTCTTTCTGGCCGTGTTTATCGACCAGAAGGTGCGCGGTGAGGGCATTTTGCGCACCATCTTTTTGTACCCCTATGCCATGAGCTTTGTGGCCACCGGCCTGGTCTGGCAGTGGATGCTGAACCCCGGCCTGGGCCTGCAAGAGGCGGTGCGCCAGCTGGGCTTTCCCAACTTTGAATTCGACTGGATCATCAGCCAGGACAAGGTGATGTACGCCATCGCCCTGGCCGCCGTGTGGCAGTCCGCCGGGCTGGTGATGGCGCTGCTGCTGGCGGGCCTGCGCGGCGTGGACGAAGAAATCTGGAAGGCCGCGCGCATCGACGGCATCCCGGTCTGGCGCGTCTACCTGAGCATCGTGCTGCCGATGATTGCACCCAGCATCGCCACCGCCACCGTGCTGCTGTCGCTGGGTGTCATCAAGGTATTTGATGTGGTGGTCGCCATGACCGGCGGCGGCCCCGGCATTGCCAGCGAAGTGCCGGCCAAATTCATCATGGATTACCTGTTCAACCGCGCCAATATCGGTCTGGCCTCGGCCGCCTCGGTGGTGCTGCTGCTGACGGTGCTGGCCCTGCTGCTGCCCTGGCTGTATGCCAAGAACCGCATGGAACGTGCGAACAACAAGGGCCACTGAACCATGCACCCTACCACTCCCCTCAAAGTGCGCAACCAGCGCCCCAAGCAAAGCTTTTTCACCCCAGCCCGGCTCGGCATCTACGCCTTTTTGCTGATGAGCGCGCTGTTCTTTTTGCTGCCGCTGTACGTGATGCTGGTGACCTCGCTCAAGCCGATGGAAGAAATCCGCCTGGGCCAGATCTTCGCCCTGCCCAGCCGACCCACCATCGATGCCTGGGTGGTGGCCTGGTCCAGTGCTTGCACCGGGCTGGAATGCACCGGCATCCAGGTCGGGTTCTGGAATTCTTTGAAGATCGTCATCCCCAGCGCGGCGTTGTCCATCTTTATCGGTGCGCTGAACGGCTATGCACTGGCCTACTGGCGCAGGCCCTGGGCGGGCTGGTTCTTTGCCATTTTGCTGCTGGGCGCGTTCATTCCCTACCAGGTGCACCTGTATCCCCTGGTGCGTGGGCTGTCGATGCTGGGCCTGTTCAGCACCCTGCCCGCCATTGTGCTGGTGCACACCATCTTCGGCATGCCGGTGATGACGCTGCTGTTCCGCAACTACTACGCCAGTCTGCCCGAAGAGCTGGTAAAGGCGGCACGCATCGACGGCGGTGGCTTCTGGCGCATCTTCTTCCAGCTGATGATTCCCATGTCTACCCCCATCATCATCGTGGCGGTGATCATGCAGGTGACCGGCATCTGGAACGACTTTTTGCTGGGCCTGGTGTTTGCAGGACGCGAGAACCTGCCCATGACGGTGCAGCTCAACAACATCATCAACACCACCACTGGCGAGCGTTTGTACAACGTCAACATGGCGGCCACCATCCTCACCTCGTCGGTGCCGCTGTTCATCTATCTCATCTCCGGTCGCTGGTTCGTGCGTGGTATCGCCGCTGGCGCAGTGAAGGGCTAACCCCCAAGCTACAGCGCAAGCGCTTTTCGCCAACCCCCTTTCAGGGGGCAACACCTGCAGCCTGGCGGAGCCAGTTCTGCGGTGTTCTGGAAGGCTGGTTCACCAACTGCCTTGGCGGTTTTAAAAAAATTAGAGGACTCACTATGGCAAGCGTCAGCATCCAACAACTCCACATCCGCCTGGGCCATGTGGACATTCTGCAAAACATGGACCTGGAGGTCGTGGACGGCGAATTCCTGGTGCTGCTGGGCCCCTCGGGCTGCGGCAAATCCACCCTGCTGCACAGCATTGCCGGGCTGATCGATGTGCACGATGGTGTGATTGCCATTGGCGGCAACGATGTCACCTGGGCCGACCCCAAGGACCGGTCCATCGGCATGGTGTTCCAAAGCTATGCGCTCTACCCCACCATGACGGTAGAACGCAATATGTCCTTCGGCCCACGCATCACCGGCATCCCCAAGGACGAAATCGCCCGCCGCGTGGAGCGTGCCGCCACCATGCTGCACCTGGGGCCGCTGCTGCAACGCAAACCCTCGCAACTGTCTGGCGGGCAGCGCCAGCGCGTGGCGATTGGCCGGGCGCTGGTGCGCGATGCCGGGGTGTATTTGTTTGACGAACCGCTGTCGAACCTGGATGCCAAGCTGCGCAACGAGCTGCGCCGCGAACTCAAGCAACTGCACCACGACATCGGTAAAACGATGGTTTACGTGACCCACGACCAGACCGAAGCCATGACCCTGGCCAGCCGCATCGCCGTGATGCTGGACGGCAAAATCCAGCAGATCGGCACGCCCGCCGAGGTCTACGACCGGCCGGTGAACCGCTTTGTGGCCGGCTTTTTAGGCTCGCCCACCATGAACTTCTTTGAAGGCGTGATGGCCTCCGACAACGGCCAACTGGTATGGCACGCCCCTGGCCTAACCGTGAACATAGCAGCCTACCCCTTCGCCGAGCCACCGCACATGGGCCAGAAAGCCGTGCTGGGTATCCGCCCAGAGCACATCGACCTGGTGCCACTGGAGCAACCCGCCTTGGGGCACGCGACGGTGACCCTGGCCGAACCCATGGGGGCGATGGTGGTGCTGTGGCTGGACCTGGGTGGCACGGCCATGTCGGTGATCGCCGAGAGCCATACACCGCACCAGCGCGGCCACACCCTGGGCGTGCAGTGCGATACGCGGCGCATCTCGCTGTTTGGGGAGAACGGGCAGCGCCTTTGATGTGAAATAACTTGCCAGCTGCGGGCGGCTCTGCCGCTGCAGCCATGCAAGTTAGTGTCTTATGTCCCGCCCAGCGGCGGGCATACTTCTTGGTTTGCCCTGTTGCCGCGATGACTCTTAATGCCCGCCGCTTTTTGATTTTGATGCTGTTGCAAGCCTTTGCTGTGGGCTTGTCCAACATCTTCGTCAACCTCTACATCTGGAACATCGACCGCTCGCTGTTCACCCAGGCCAGCTATAGCCTGAGCCAGTCTGCCGCGATTTTGCTGAGCTTTCCGCTGTGCAGCCTGCACGCGCGGCGCACCTCGCCCATGGCCAGCTCGCGGGTAGGGCTGGTGCTCTTCATGCTGGCCTACGCAGTGATCTTGTGGCTGCAGGAGGACTGCGCCCGGCACGTGGTGCTGATCGGCGGCATGCTGGGCCTGGCGGTCAGCTTTTTCGTCATCGGCCAGCACATGCAGTTTCTGGAAAACGCCCAGGACGCGCAGCGCGACCGCTTCTTGTACGCCGCCAACTACATGACCAGCGGCGCGGCCATCTTGGCCCCATTGCTGGCAGGCTGGCTGATCCAGCACATCGCGGGCGCACCCGGCTACAGCACGGTGTTTGGCCTGTCGCTGCTGACGTTTGCAGCAGCCACCTGGTGGTCTACCCGCATCACCGGCCAGCCGCTGGCACGCCAGTCGAACCTGCTGGGCGCATGGCGCAACAAGCAGCGCACCTGGCGCGGCATGTTCTGGGCCAGCACCGCCATGGCCACGGTGCAAGGCACTTACACCAGCTTTCTGGTGACCATCATGGCGTTCTCCATCCTGCAGGACGAGTTTGCCTTGGGCGCCTACAGCGCCATGGTGGCGCTGGTGGGCCTGGTGTCCAGCGTGGCCTTGGCCGCGCGCAGCCAGGCCCGGCACCGGCTGCGCACCTATACCGTAGGGGCGCTGCTGGTGTGCGCCGCCTCCATCGCGCTGGCGCTGGTTCCAACGCCGGGCATGTTAGTGGTCTACGGTATCGCCAGCGCCATCGGCATGAACACCATCACCACCTGCGAAATCGCCTGGAGCTACGCTGCCATCGAATCCGCCCCCGACTACGACCAACACAAGCTGGACTACATCGTGGTGCGCGAGATCCCGCTGGGCATAGGCCGGATGGTGGGGGTGGGCGTATTTTTGCTGCTCAACAGCCAGTTTGAAAGCCAAGTGCTGACCCTGGGCTTTGTGCTGTTTGGCGCGGTGTACCTGGCGCTGGTACCCGCGCTGCGGCGCATCTGGCAACCGGCCCTGCCCGCACTACAAAAAACATAGCTACCAGCGCAGGCGGCACCTGCGCCAGAGGCCTAAATTCCTTAAGTATTAAGAGTCTTATACGATAGGCGGGTGAACGCTCTACTGCCACCACCCTACCCGACCATCGGGCCAGACCGCCCACCCTGGTGGATCTACCTGCTGCTACCGCTATTGCATTTCGCCAGCGTCAAGCTGACCTTTTTATGCGCCGTTACCCCTGAAAACGAAGTCGTAGTCTGGCTGCCCAATGCCGTGCTGCTGGCCGCCTTGCTGCGCTACCGGGGCCAGCGCGGCTGGGCCATGGCGGCACTGACCTACAGCTCGGACGTGCTGGCCGCACTGTCGGCTTTTTCCGCCGCGGGCGCGGTGCTGCTGAGCCTGGTCAACCTGGCCGAGGTGCTGCTGACCTACTGGTTGATGCGGCGCCTGCAGGTATCGCGGGGCTTGCAGCGGTTTCGGGACTTCGGCAAGTTCATCGTCGCCGGGCCTATCGTGGGCGCGCTGCTGGCCGCCCTGCTGGCATCGGCCGTGCTGCTGCAGCTGGATGCCACCACCACGCCGTATTTCACCCTGGTGCGGCTGTGGTGGTTTGGCGATGCGCTGGGGCTGCTGATCTACACCCCGCTGCTGCTGAGCTTCTCCGGGCCTATGGCATCTGGCCTATCCCACCCCACCCGTTACACCTTGCTTGACGGCACCGTGGTGCTGCTGGGCCTGGCGCTGGCCGGACTGGTTTTCTCTGCCCACCGGGGCGAAATCAGTGGCGTGTCGGTGACACCCGACCTGCTGCTGCCGCCCGTGCTGTACCTGGCCGTGCGCTTTGGTGTGCGCTGGACGGTGCTGGCCGTGGCGCTGATTGCGCTGGCCACCGCCTGGGTCTTGACCATGGGGCACCAGCCGTTCGGGGCGGTCGATGTGCACCTGGAGATTGTGCGGGCGCAAGAGTTCATCCTCACGCTGTGCACCATCGGCATCGGCTTCGCCATCCTGTTGTCCGAGCTGAAAGCCCACGAACGCGGGCTGGAAGACAAAGTGCGCGAGCGCACCCAGGCACTGGAAGCCTCCAACACGCAACTGGCAGCCCTGAGCGCCACGGACGGCCTGACCGGCATCGCCAACCGCCGCCGCTTCGACGAGGTACTGGCCAGTGAGTGGAGCCGGGCGGCCCGCAGCGGCCAACCCCTGGCGCTGGTGATGTTGGACCTGGACTTTTTCAAACCCTACAACGACCACTACGGCCACCTGGCGGGCGATGACTGCCTGCGCCACGTCGCCCGCATGCTGGCTGCACATTTACACCGCACCGGCGACTTGGTGGCCCGCTACGGCGGCGAAGAATTTGTGCTTCTGGCCTCGGTACGCGATGCCGCCGATGCCCTGCACATTGCCGAAACCGCCCGCCTGGCCCTGGCCGCACTGGCGCTGCCGCACGCCGCGTCGCCCTTTGGCGTGGTCACCGCCAGCCTGGGCGTGGCGCTGCACGTGCCTGCCGTAGGCGAAGCCACGGACCTGCTGGTCCAGCAGGCCGACCGGGCGCTGTACCGGGCCAAAGCCCAGGGCCGCAACCAGACGCGCATGGGCTAGTTTGGGGGCCGCCCTTCTACAATCAATGCTTTTCCTATTTGGAGCCAACGATGAGCCTGCACACCTGGTGGCTGTTCCTGATGATGACCTTTGTGGTGTCGGCCACGCCCGGGCCAAACATGCTGCTGGTGATGACCTCCAGCGCCCGTTTTGGCTTTGCCGCCGCGGTGGCGACCATGGGCGGCTGCATGCTGGTCATGGTGCTGATGATGGGTGTCTCGGCGGCCGGCCTGGGCGCCTTGCTGCAGAGCTTTCCGGCGGTGTTCAACACGCTGCGCTGGCTGGGCGCCGCCTACCTCGCCTACCTGGGTGTGAAATGCTGGCGCGAGCCAGTGACCGAAGGCGCCGATGGCGCGGTGGTCAAGGCCGCGGCCGTGCCGACCTACAGCAGCCTGTTCCGCCAGGGTGTGCTGGTCGCGGGCAGCAACCCGAAAGCGATTCTGTTTGCCGTGGCCTTTTTGCCGCAGTTCATCGACGCCACAGCACCGCAGCTGCCGCAGTTCACCGTGCTGCTGCTGACCTTCTCGGTGATCGAAGCCGGCTGGTACCTGGTCTACGCCGGTAGCGGCAAAACGCTGGCCAAAATGCTGCGCCGCGCCTCGGTACTGAAGATGTTCAACCGCGCCACCGGCGGCGTATTCGTCGGCTTTGCGGCCGTGATGGCGGCAGTGCGCAACTGATGTGATGCTACTGAATTTATAGCTTCTGGCGCATATGGAATAAGCGCCAACAGGCTTTTTCTCTCGAAATTCGGCTAGCGACTGAGTTCTATCTGGGGCAGCTGGGTCCCCAGCTTGAACACCGCCACCGCGCCTACCAGGGCCACGGCCTGGCTCTTTAGGCTGCTGGCGGCGGCGGCCATTTCTTCGACCAGCGCGGCGTTCTGCTGCGTGGTCTGGTCCATGTGCACTACCGCTTCGCCCATCTGCGACATGCCCAGGGCCTGCTCGGCGCTGGCCGTGCTGATCTCGCCCATGATCTCGGTCACCTTCTGGATGGACTGCACCACTTCGGCCATGGTGCTGCCTGCCTGGTCGACCAGGGCCGTTCCCTGGCCCACGCGCTCCACGCTGTCGCTGATCAAAGCTTTGATTTCTTTCGCCGCCTCCGCGCTGCGGCTGGCCAGGCTGCGCACCTCGCTGGCCACCACCGCAAAGCCCCGGCCCTGCTCGCCCGCCCGGGCGGCTTCCACCGCGGCGTTCAGCGCCAAAATATTGGTTTGGAAGGCGATGCCGTCGATCACGCTGATGATGTCGCTGATCTTCCTGGAACTTTCGTTGATGCCCTTCATGGTGTCCACCACCTGGCTCACCACCGCCCCGCCGCGGGTGGCCACGCTGGCGGCCGTCAGCGCCAACTGGTTGGCGTGGCGGGAGTTGTCCGCGTTTAGCCGCACGGTGGAGCTCAGCTCCTCCATGGATGCCGCCGCCTGCTCCAGCGCACTGGCCTGCTGCTCGGTGCGGCCCGACAAGTCGTGGTTACCGGTCTCGATCTCCGCGCTGGCGTTCGAAACGCTGCCCGCTCCCTGGCGCACCTGACCCACCACCTGGAACAGACTGGCCTGCATGGTCTGCAGTGCGGCCAGCAATTGACCGGTCTCGTCAGTGGAGGCCACGTGGATGGCCGAGCCCAGGTCGCCGGATGCCACCGACTGCGCCACCTGCACCGCCTCGCGGATGGGCCCGGTGATGGAGGTGGTCAGCCAGTAGGCCAGGGCGATCGCCAGCAAGGTGGCCACTGCGGCCAAGCCCAGCATCAGCACATTGGCACCATGGGCCATGGCGGCGGCCTCGGCACCAAACACTTCCATGCCATCGGTCTGGCTTTTCAAAAAGTTTTCTATTGCCGCCAGATAAATGGTTTGCGGCGGCAGCATCTCCTTGACCAGGTAGCTGCGCCCCTCGTCGATCTTGCCAGCCTTGACCATCTCGACCAACGCAAGTTCGTGCTGTTTAAAGGTGACACGTGCCTCCAGCATGGTGCCGAGGGCGGCTTTGCCTTTTTCGCTGTGCACGCTGCCTTGCAGCTCTTCCACCGCCTTGCCGATCAACACCGCCGAATCGTCAATCTTGGCCAACTCGCCCTGCACCACCTGCGCGTCACCCGCGATCAGCGCCGTGCGCAACGCCCGGGACTGGCGGTTTACCTCGTTCTCAATATTCTGCGCCAGCGCCACCTTGTGGTAGCGGTCGTGCAGGATGATTTCGGTGTTCTGGTCTACCGCGTTGATGCGGCCAATGCCTACTGCCGCCATGGCGATCAGCAGACCAATCACGATGGCGAAACCGGCAGCCAGGCGTTGGCCGATCTTCATATTCTGGAGTAAGTGCATTCCGCCAACTTTCTAGGGAGTGGTGTTTGGGATCAAAGCCATGGCACACGGAAGCAACCGCGCCCGACGCATACTGCCACGCCACGGCGCTGCATAACAGCGATTTCTAATGCCCTGCATGCCGCGAAGGGTTTGCCCCTAGTTAGTTCCGCACCATACGCTCGCAAACCAAATGAAAAATCATGGGCTAGCGCTTATTGAACTTACGCTAATCGCTACTTAATACATAGCAAACCCAATGCCTGACCAAGCGGGCAAGCAGCATCGACTGCGACCGGCTTTACCTAATTCCACGGGTTTCTCCGTAGATAGAAAACGTTTGCGCAAACGTTTGCTAAGTTAATATCCGCGCCACAGAAGCCCGCCAGGTCCGGCCCCGCCGCCCTTGTTTGCCACTGTTCGTCCGCTCTAACTTTCACAACGCCCTGGAGACAACCCATGCGATTCACCCGCCGTACCGTCCAAACCACCCTCGCCCTGAGCATCATGGCCGGGCTATTCGCAGGCCCCAGCTTCGCCGCCGACAAGCCCAAAGTGGCGCTGGTGATGAAGTCGCTGGCCAACGAGTTCTTCCGCACCATGGAAGACGGAGCCAAGGCCCACAACAAGGCCCACGCCGCCCAGTACACCCTGGTGTCCAACGGCATCAAGAACGAAACCGACACCGCCGCCCAGATCCGTATGGTCGAGCAAATGATTGCCCAAAAGGCCGATGCCATCGTCATCGCCCCGGCCGACTCCAAGGCCCTGGTGCCGGTGCTGAAGACCGCCATCGACAAGGGCATTCTGGTGGTCAACATCGACAACCAGCTCGACGCCGATGCGCAAAAAGAAAAGGGCATCCAGATCCCGTTCGCCGGTCCTGACAACCGTGCCGGCGCCAAGCTGGTCGGCGACTTTCTGGCCAAGAGCCTGAAGGCTGGCGACAAGGTCGGCATCATCGAAGGCGTGTCCACCACCTTCAATGCGCAGCAGCGCACTCTCGGCTACCAGGACGCAATGAAGGCCGCCGGTGCCACCGTAGTCAGCGTGCAGTCGGGCAACTGGGAAATCGACAAGGGCAACACCGTGGCTTCCGGCATGCTGCGTGAACACCCGGACCTGAAGGCCCTGCTGGCCGGTAACGACAACATGGCCCTGGGTGCCGTGGCCGCCGTCAAGGCTGCTGGCAAGACCGGCCAGGTGCAGGTCGTGGGTTACGACAACATCACCGCCGTGAAACCCATGCTGAAAGACGGCCGCATGCTGGCCACCGCCGACCAATACGGTGCCAAGCAAGCCGTGTTCGGCATCGAAATCGCTTTGAAGGCGATTGCCGAGAAGAAGAAGCAAGCCGAAATGCCGGCGGCTATCCAGACCGACGTGGTACTGGTAACCAAAGACACCAAGTAATTGCTGTGACCCGTGGCGCAAACATCCGTTTGCGCCACTCCCCATCGTGAATCCTATGACCCCCTCCCCCGTCCTCACCATCCAGTCGGTCAGCAAAACCTACGCCGGCAACACCGTGCTGCATGGCGTGTCCCTGTCGCTGCGCCCCGGCGAAGTGCTGGCGCTGACGGGCGAAAACGGCGCGGGCAAAAGCACGCTGTCGAAGATCATCTCCGGCCTGGAACGCGCCAGCCTGGGCCGCATGCAGCTGGGCGACCAACCCTTTGCCCCCGCCGCGCGCCGCGCCGCCGAGGCCCTGGGCGTGCGCATGGTGATGCAAGAGCTGAGCCTGGTGCCCACCCTCACCGTGGCCGAAAACCTGCTGCTCGGCAGCATTCCCCATCGGGGCCGCTGGCGTGCGCACTGGATCGACCACGCGCAGCTCAATACCCGGGCGGCCAAGCAACTGGCCAAAATGGGCATCCAGGATATTGACCCGCGCACGCCGGTATCGCAGCTCGGCATTGGCCAGCAGCAAATGGTGGAGATTGCCCGCAACCTGCAGGACGACACCCGGGTGCTGATACTGGACGAGCCCACCGCCATGCTCACCCCGCGCGAGACGCAGCATCTGTTTACCCAGATTGCGCTGCTCAAGGCCCAGGGCGTGGCCATCATTTATGTATCGCACCGGCTGGAAGAGCTGGTGCAAATTGCCGACACCCTGGCCGTGCTGCGCGATGGCCGCCTGGTACAAACCTGCCCCATGCACAGCGTGACCGAAGCCGACATCGTGCAACTGATGGTCGGCCACGCGGTGGACCAAGACATGCACCGCCCACGCCGCCCGCGCGGCAATTTGCTGCTGAGTGCGAAAAATCTAGGCCGAGGCAAAGTCGTGCAAGACGTGGCCCTGGAAGTCCACGCCGGAGAGGTCTTCGGCATCGCCGGGCTGGTCGGCAGTGGCCGCACCGAGCTGCTGCGCCTGCTGTTTGGCGCCGACCGCGCCGACACCGGCGAAATCACCATCCAAGGCCAGAGCCACAAAGGCTGGCGCTCGCCGATCCAGGCGATTGCCGCGGGCATTGGCCTGGTCACCGAAGACCGCAAATCCCAGGGCCTGCTGCTGGGCCAGCCGATCCGCATCAACACCACGCTGAGCGACGTGGGCGCGGTGTCGCACGCCGGTTGGCTGGACGTAGCGCGGGAGAACACCATCGCCCAGGACATGGTGCAGCGCCTGTCGATACGCTGCAACAGCCCCGAGCAAGCCGTGGGCACGCTGAGCGGGGGCAACCAGCAAAAAGTGGTGTTCGCCCGTTGGCTGCACCGCGAATGCAAGGTGCTGCTGCTAGACGAACCTACCCGTGGCGTGGACGTGGGCGCGCGCGCCGACATCTACGCCGAACTGGAAAAAATGGCCGAGGCGGGTAAAGCCCTGCTGATGGTCTCCAGCGACCTGCGCGAGCTGATGCAGATGTGCGACCGCATCGGCGTCATGGCCCATGGCCGCCTGGTCACTGTGTTTGAACGCGGCGAATGGACCGAAAAGTCTCTTCTGGCCGCTGCCTTTACCGATACCGCCGCCCTAGCTTCCATGAACTCGGGTGCAGAGCACTCCGAGTCATAGAAGCTACTTCACATTCCTTGGCACCCACGGTTGAACCTCACATTTCCAATATGTCTACATCCCCCAAATCCTCCACCAGCAGCCAGCTCGGCACCTACCTGGGCCTGAGCGCCGTGCTGGTCGGCATGGTCGTGCTGTTCAGCAGCCTGAGCGAATACTTCTTCAGCGCCGACACCTTTGTCGCCATCGCCAACGAAATTCCGGCCCTGCTGGTGATGGCCATCGGCATGACCTTTGTGCTGATCATCGCGGGCATTGACCTGTCGGTGGGCTCGGTGCTGGCCTTGTCAGCGGCGGCCACGGCCAACGCCATCCTGCTCTGGCACTGGAGCGTGCTGCCCGCGGCGGTGCTGGGCCTGCTGGTCGGCCTGCTGTGCGGTGCCATCACCGGCGGCATTGCGGTGATGTGGCGGCTGCCGTCCTTCATCGTCTCTCTGGGGATGCTGGAAGCCGTGCGCGGCGGGGCCTACGTGGTGACGGATTCGCGCACCCAGTACGTGGGCGATGCGATTTCTAGCCTGGCCTTGCCCTGGGTGGGCGGCGTGTCGTCGGCCTTCTTCATCGCCGTGGCGCTGGTGGTGGTGGGCCAACTGGTGCTGACCAAAACCGTGTTTGGCCGCTACGTGGTCGGCATCGGCACCA
>NZ_JBDTEM010000317.1:0-14392 GCF_039922535.1 Rhodoferax sp.
CTGCGCTACCACCGCATCATCATCATGACCGACGCCGACGTGGACGGCGCCCACATCCGCACCCTGCTGCTGACCTTCTTCTACCGCCAGATGCCCGAGCTGGTAGAGCGCGGCCACATCTACATCGCCCAGCCGCCGCTGTACAAGGTCAAGGCCGGCAAGGAAGAGCTGTACCTGAAAGACGCCAGCGCCCTGGACGGCTTCCTGCTGCGCATCGCGCTGGTCCACGCCTCGGTCTACACCGGCGGCGCCAACGGCGCGACGCTCAGCGGCGACACCCTGGCCGAACTGGCGCGCAAGCACCAACTGGCCCAAGCCGTGATCGCCCGCCTGCAAAACTTCATGGATGCCGAAGCCCTGCGCTCGGTGGCCGATGGCGTGGCGCTGAACCTGGACACCGTGGCCGATGCCGAAGTGTCCGCTGCCGCGCTGCAAGCCCGCTTGCCCGATGCCGAAGTGGCAGGCGAGTTCGATGTGCGCACCGACAAACCCATCCTGCGCATCAGCCGCCGCCACCACGGCAACATCAAGAGCAGCGTGCTGACGCAAGACTTCGTGCACGGCTCCGACTACGCCGCCCTGGCCGAAGCCGCCAACACCTTCAAAGACTTGCTGTCCGAAGGCGCCAAGGTCATGCGCGGCGAAGGCGAGCGTCAGAAGGAAGAAAAGGTTACCGACTTCCGCCAAGCCATGGCCTGGCTCACCGCAGAAGCCGAACGCACCACCAGCCGCCAGCGCTACAAAGGCTTGGGCGAAATGAACCCCGCCCAGCTCTGGGAAACCACCATGGACCCCACCGTGCGCCGCCTGCTGCGCGTGCAGATTGACGACGCGATTGAAGCGGATCGCGTGTTCACCATGCTCATGGGCG
The DNA here is from genome assembly GCF_039922535.1 of Rhodoferax sp. Classification (GTDB taxonomy): domain Bacteria; phylum Pseudomonadota; class Gammaproteobacteria; order Burkholderiales; family Burkholderiaceae_C; genus Rhodoferax_B. The sequence goes on from NZ_JBDTEM010000317.1 coordinate 872, forward strand.
ACGAAGTGGAGCCACGCAGGGAATTTATTGAAACGAATGCGCTGCGGGCGGGGAATATTGACGTTTAAGGAATAATATTCTTGTCTAAATGCTGTCCCAAAATTGCACTAGACAATATATAAATCAATAGCTTAGAACAACAACCATGGTTAAACCACCGTGTTTGTTGTCTAGTTATCCATGGTCAGCGCAACCGCCAGACGGCAGCGGAGCGTGCTCCATGAGGCTGTATCAGTCCTACCCGCTTCATGCTTTGCATAAGGTTTTTGACTTTGTTGGCCTTTTGCACGTCCGTCAGAACGTCTGGCAGCTTGCGAAGTAGCAGAGCGTCCAAATCCGTTCTGGTGGCTTGCCCATACTGCTGCAGATAGTCGAGCACAAGTTTTTGGTAATACCGGTCGTCCAAGCCCCGCTGATGGATGTATTTCGCCTTCTGCCCCAGAGCATCAGCCATCTTGGCGGAGATGAAATACCGGGGAGCACGGCCTTCGATCAACCCTAAATCGCGCAAACTCTTGGCCTCGGCAGTCGAGAGAGGCTGCCCCTTCTGAACCCGATCCAGTAGTAAAACTTGGCGCAAGTCCAAATCCATACGCGCCATCAAAACCCGTGCAAATTTGGAGTCCAACATCCGCCCTTGTAAGGTCAGTTCCACGCGTGGAAACCCTTGTGGAGTCTGAGCAAACTCATAGTCAGGCAGAGGAAACAACCGCTGGCGTTGGGTAGTGAACATCCGCCGTATGCCGCTACCCGCCTGCTCGATCATGCGCAGACGGATCATCGCGTCAATGAGCCACTGATTACGGTAGTGCTCCGGCGGTGACTGGTGCAGCAACATCCATTCCACGCTTTCTGGAATGAACTGCCCCAGGTTGCTAAACACCAGCCGGTCAGGATGTTCCACCACGTTGACCTTGCCGCCCATCACATAGTCTTGGTGGGCCACACAGTTGTGCAGTGCCTCACGCAGCACCCAGTTGTCGTATTGCGGCACTGGCGTGGGAAACAGCGAACCATCGGGCATGTGGTCCAACGTCACGTTGCGGATGCGGGCGCACAACTGCTCCGTGGCCAACAAGAACGGAATGCCGAACGGTTGTGACGTGACCGTGTCGTTGTTCGCGTCGCGCAGTACCCAGGTCATCTTGGCATCGGCGGGCCCGAGGAAGTGCGATGACTCATCCCTGCCCAATATCAGCAAAGCGGCCCGCGTTACACGCCCTTGCTTGGTCACACGTGCCTTGTTCAGCAAGGTCGCAACCTCCAGACTGGCAACTTCAGCACGGATCGCTTCATGGCTTGCGCTGTTGGGCTCGCCCCGCACCAGATATTCGGCGTAGCGCACCCGCGCCGCATCGATGGCTTGTGGGTCCAGATCATCCAATGACGCCTCTGGTACCACCACCCCGGTCCAATCCTCCGCCATGCCCAGTGCACTCCACAAACGAGACTCCTGGCTGGGGTAATCGGTCAGCTTCACCAGATGGCTGTCCACACGGATGTAACGCACATGCTGAAAGGCCATAGGCGCACTGCGCGCTGGATGGATCTCCAACACCACCACACGTACACCGTCGAAGTTCAGCTCGTGAAACGCAAAGTCGGCGCGGGGTTGCGTCATGACCTGTAGCCACATGTGCAGCGACTGGTTGCCGATCTTCTGCTGGAAAGGGTCAAAAGCCGTACCCACTACCCAGTGGGTGCCGTCCTCTACGCCCCACACCAACCAGGCACGATCGCGGCCCTGCAGTGCCGCCGTATTGGCCAACCCTGAAAGGTAGCAACCGATTTTGTCGGGCTCGGAGAAATTCGCCTTGAACTCCACCATCGTCTGCTCTCGTGGCAGGCTCAGCAAGGATTCCAAAATTGCGTGTAGTGCGTTTCCATCCATAGCTAGGGCTCCGAAGAAAAACTGCCGACCCCGACCAGCGCCCCGGCCAGCTGGGCCTGGGTGGATTGGCTGGCGGCCAGGCGCTGGCGCAGGTCGGCGCACAGGGTGCGCAGGGTCGTTACGCGGGCGACGATGCGGGATTGCTCGGCTGGCGGTGGCACGGGGGTAAGTGCCGCACGAATGAGGCCCACGTTCAACGTTGGCTGAGCCAAGGTGCGTGTATCACCTGCAAAATTCTCCTGCATGAATTGCGTCTGGAGCAGAAACAGAACAAAGTCGTTTAGCCCATTGTCAGCGGGCACAATTCGGCAAATCGCACGGGCTATGTTCGCTCCAGCCCAAGTTGCGGGCGCAACGCCAAGCTTGCCAATACTGCCAACCACGCCCATTAATATCTCTCCGCCGTCAAGACGCGTCCTCTTGAATTGAGCGTCCACCTCTGGACTAATAGACTTTTCGGGCTTGATCGGCGGGTCAGTCAAAGAAAGATCTGCGATGCGGACAAAAGGGATACCCGTTTCCGCGTCAGGACCTGGCACCAGTACGCCGTAGGCAACAGGTTTAAGAGGGTGAATCAGTTCGTCAAATCTGACCCAAGCCCACCCAACCGGCAACCCAAACGGCTTCTCCTCCTCCGCAATCGGCGGCAGGGGTTTGTCGCGTTTGATCTTGCCTTGGGCGATGAGTTGGTCTTTCTCGGCGCGGATGGTTTGCAGCAGGTGGCTGGCGGGCGCGTCTTGCGGGTCTTGGGGCACGAGCAGGCCGCGCACTGCCAGTTGCAGGATGGTTTGCTCCAGCGCGTCCACGGCTTCGGGACGGTCTAGCAGCAGGTCGAAGTGGGTGGCCACGCGCTGCCAGTGGGCGGCCAGCTCGGCGGGTGTGGTGCTGGTGGTGAGGGTGGCCAGCAGGGTGCTGACGAGCTGGGCGTGTTGTGTGGCTTCGAGGCGGCCCTTGGCCTCCAGCGCGTCGCACAGGCGCATGAGCTCTTCGACGCGGGTGACGATGCGGGACTGTTCGGCGAGGGGTGGAAGCGGAAACAACAATGAGCCAATATGACTTTGATTGACTGTTTTCTGGCCAGCCGTTGTGATGAACAAACTTTTGATGCTTTCGCGAACAAGCGCGCTCTCGCCAAGCAGTGCACAGTAATTCGCAGCTATCCATCGCCTGTCAATACGCATTCGGATGAAGTGATCGCAATAGATGGCTTGAACAGGCTTGTCACACAAGTTGAACTGCCCAACGATATCGGCGCTGCCATTGACACGGGTGATCAATATGTCGCCTTCTGCAAGTCGATATTTTTCGATGTCGGCACGTGCTATCGGAATCTGTCGCGTCGCCTCAAGCGAAATGCGCTTGCCTTTAATGTCGGCAAGACGCAGCACCGTGATTGGCTGCCCGCCAGCATCTCCACGACTGGAGGCCCCGTTTTGAAACTCGGGCATCAAATCGATTAGACGTACCCATTCCCATTTCTCCGGCAACTCAAACGGCGTGTCGTCCCCAATCCCCGCCAGCGGCTTGTCGCGCTTAATCTTCCCCTCCGCAATCAGCCGATCCTTCTCCGCCCGAATCTTCCGCAGCAACTCGCTGGCCGGTTCATCGCTGGCGTCTTGCGGCACCAGCTTGCCCTGCACAGCCAGGGTCAAAATCAGCTCGCGCAACTTGGCGATACCACCTGGGGCAGTAGCCAATAAATTCAAATTTGATAGCAGCATGCGCAGGTTCTTTATGCGCTGGCGAGCGATTTGGCTAATATTTCACGCAGCTGGTCGCGCAGGGCCTGGGCCTCGGTTAGCAGACGCTGGTAGTCGGCCAGCAGGTGGGCGGGGTCGTGGCTAACTACGTCTACGGCGTGGGGGTTCTTTTGGTCGAGGTTGTAGTTGGCGGCTTTGATCTGATGCAGGCTGACCTTCCAGGCGCGCTCGTTTTCCACGCGGGCGGCAAAGCCATCGGCCTCGGTGCCCCACCAGGCTTTCTCGGCGTCGAACTCTTCGATGCGGATGGGCTTGGTTTTGTTGTAGTTCTTCACGCCCGGCGGATACGGGTGCTCGTAGTACCACACGTCTTGGGTGGGTGTGCCCTTGGTGAAGAACAGCAAATTGGTTTTGATGCCGGTGTAGGGCGCAAACACGCCATTGGGCAGGCGCACGATGGTGTGCAGATTGCACTCGTTCAGCAGCTGCTCTTTGATGCGGGTTTTGACGCCCTCGCCAAACAGGGTGCCGTCGGGCAGCACCAGGGCAGCGCGTCCATTGTTTTTCAGGATGTGCTTGATGAGCACCAGGAACAAATCGGCGGTTTCCTTGGTGCGCACGTCGGCGGGGTAGCCTTGCTCGATGCCGGGCTCTTCCACGCCGCCAAACGGCGGGTTGGTGAGCACCACGTCCACGCGGTCGGCGGCGGTGTGGTCGCGCAGCGGGCGGGCCAGGGTGTTGCCGTGGGTGATCTGGCTGGGCACTTCCACGCCGTGCAGCATGAGGTTGGTGACGCACAGCATGTGGGGTAGCTGCTTTTTCTCGACACCGCGGATGCTGTTTTGCAGCAGGGCTTCTTGCTCGGTGTTGTGCACCTGTTTGCGCAGGTGTTCGATGGCGCAGACCAGGAAGCCGCCGGTGCCGGTGGCGGGGTCTAGCACCACCTCGCCCAGCCGGGGGTTGACCATGTCCACCATGAACTGGGTGACGGCGCGCGGGGTGTAGAACTCGCCTGCGTTGCCGGCGCTTTGCAGGTCTTTGAGGATTTTTTCGTACAGGTCGTTGAACTGGTGGCGCTCGCTCTGGCGGTTGAAGTCGATGGCGTTGAGCTTGGTGATGATCTGGCGCAGCAGGTGGCCGCTTTTCATGTAGTTGTAGGCGTCTTCAAACACGCCGCGCACCACATAGCCGCGCGGGTTGCGCCGGGCATCGCCGGGCAGGCTTTTCAGGGTGGCAAAGAGCTGGTTGTCCACAAAGTCGATCAGCTCCTCGCCGGTGATGCCTTCGGCATTGGCGGCCCAGTTGCGCCAGCGCATGGCGTCGGGGATGGGGCTGGCGTAGTGGTCGCGGGTGAGCTCCAGCTCGTCTTCCAGTGCGTCGAACACTTTGAGGAACAGCAGCCAGGTGAGCTGCGAGATGCGCTGCGCGTCGCCGTCCAGCCCGCTGTCTTGGCGCATGACGTCTTGGATGGATTTGATGACGCTGGTGAGGTTGGACATGAAAGTTATGAACGTTTTAGGGCTCTAGCGCAGGTAGTACCTTCGCTGGCAGCTATGAAATTAATAGTAAATGGTGCTTGGGCTGGATGGCTATTCATCTAGCCAATCGAGCTGCGGGCCCGTCGGTGGCCAGGTGTTGGACTGCACGCGCTGGGCGTACCAGCGGAGCATGGCGGCGTCTTCCACCGCGTATTCGCTGCGGGCGGATTTCCAGACCAGGCTGGGCTGGTGGGCGCGCAGGCCGTCCAGCGCCTTTTGGGCCTTGGCCACGGTGACTTTGTCGCCGGTTTTGTCGTTGTAGAACTGCAGGGCATCAGCGTCATAGGGGCGAAACCGCGTGCCTTGCGCCAGCATGCGCCAGAGCACGGCTTGCTCCAGCGGACGCAGGGCGGTGAAGTCGCTTTCCATTTGGGCTTCGTCGCTGCGCTGTTGGTCTGCCGCCTTGGTGAGCATGGCGTCTTCAAACCGGCCGGTGTGGCTGGCCAGGGGGCTGAGCACTTGGCCCAACGCCTCCATAAAGAACTGGGGGCGCTGGCCAAACAGGGCAAAGGCCTCTGACAAGGTGGCCTGGTTTACGTCGGCCAGGTCGGGACGTTGGCGGGTAATGAGGTGGGCAAGATGCGCCACAAAATCGGGCCCCAGCTCGGGCATGCGTTGAATTTGCGAGCCATAAAACGGGGCGGCATTGGTGTTGACCAGACGCAGCAGCTTGTCGCGGTCAGAGCCGGACATCACCAGCATGAGCTGGGTTTGGCCGGGCCGGTTGATCTGGTCGCGGGCGGACTTGAGGGCGGCCATGGCGGTTTCGCCCGCCTCGCTGGTGAGGGCGTGCTGGGCTTCGTCAATGATCAGCGCCACGGGGTTTTTGGCGGCATCTACCAAGGCGCGCAGGGCGTCGGCGAGCGTGGTGCCATCTACCCGTCCGATTTTGGAGGTGTCGATTTTGATGCCCCCCAGGTTGATGCTTTCCAGCCCGGCAGACTTGGCAGTTTGGGCCACCACGCCGAGCTGCTTGAGCAGTGCGCGGCCCACGGCTTCGGCAATCAGGCTGCCGGGGTCGCGCTTTTGGTCGGCCCACAGGTCTACATACACCGCCACCACCTTGCGCCGCGCCAGCTCGGGTATGAGGTCAGACTGCAAAAAGGTCGATTTGCCCGTGCGCCGGGGTGCCGCCAGAAACAGGCCGTTGGGCGCATCACTGAACGCGGCTTTGCCTTGCAAGGTGTCCGCCAGGGCGGCGGCGAGCGGGGTGCGCGGGTAGTAGAGCATCAACTATCCTTAAATATCCGTGTTTGGATATTTTATCTTTTTATTGATAATTTTCGATAGTTAGGCCGACATGATCTGTGCAGGTGCATTAAATATAGCGAAGACAGTCTTCGGCGGGACTAGAGCTCTTTGGAGGGGTAGCGCAGGTATGGCAAGCACAAAATGCTATGAAATTTATAGCCAATTTCACACATTCAACCATTCAGAATTTTTTGTTTTTCACTTGCAAACTCCTCCTCTGTCAGGACTCCCTTGACTTTCAACTCATACAACTTGGTGAGTTCTTCAAACCGATCCTTAGTGGAAGGGCTAGTGGCGGCAACATCAATCAGCGGCGCTTCGAGAGCACCTGAAAGGGGATGAGGTGGGATCGCCGAATGGGTGTTTGAAGATGCCCCAGATTGACGGATATTTTTGTAAACGCCTAGACCTGCTCCAACCACTGCACCGGCGATCGGTCCCACGAAGGGGATTGGCACTGCTACCGCAGCGCCAATGGCTGCGCCAGCAGCCGCGTCTTTTGCCATATCGGTTTTTAATGCATCCTTGCCTAAACGACTTAACTCACTTGTAGCTTTTCTGGCGGTATCGGCCAGAAAGTCCGCGGCACGCTTTATGCCCTGGGGCGTAGGTTTGTTGTCTTTGGCTGCGTCAGTGATTTTGCTAGCCGTGGTGGCTACCAAATCGATAGCCGTGGTTTTTGCCTTGTTGAGCATGTCTTTCATATTCACTCCCAATGCTTAAATTAAATGTGGTTGTCAGTGGGCGTGTATAGCGCTTGCTCCAGCGCCTGCAGGGCGGCTAGGTACTGGGGGCGGCCGCCGAAGCTTTTGACGAGTTCGCTGGCGCTGCCCAGGCGGGTGAAGGGCTGCACGCGCAGCACGGCGTCGCTCTCAATGGTGGCGATGCCTTCGTCGGCGTATTTGTCGAGCAGGGCGTCCATCACCTTGCGGGCCACCGGGCCGTACTGGGTGAAGATGTTGCGCTTTTTGACGCGGCTTGCGCGCTCGCGCCGGGTCAGCGGGGGCTGGTTGTAGGCCACGTGCAGCAGCAGGTCGAAGGGGTCGAGGTCGCGCGCCTCAGCGCCCAGTTCGTCGGCCAGAGCATCGAGCAAAACGCCTTGGGCTTCCAGCTCTTGCAGCAGCGCGGCTTTGCGGTCGGCGCTGTTCCAGGCTTGCAGGAACTGGTCTAGCGATTCGTAGCGCTTGCCGAGGTTGATGCGGGTGTAGTCGCGCAGGCTCTCGGTGATGAGCTTGCCCTGGGCGTTGAGGTACTGCACGCGTTCACGCGCTACGGCGACGGTGACCATGCCGCCTACGATGTACTTTTTGGGTGCGCCGGAGCCACCGCCATCGGGGCCGATGGGGCCGGGCGGGCCGAAGGGGTCGAGCGGGTCTTGGGGGCCGAATGGGTCGCCAGGGTTGCCCGCAGGTTCTTCGGGCGGTGGTTCTGGCGGGGCGATAGGCTCGTCGGGGCCGGGTTCGTAAATCTGAACCGGGTCGCCGTCAAACGTGGGGTCGGCAAACAGCTCGGTGGCGCGTTTGAAGTCGAGGATGGTGAACCAGGTTTTGCCCAGGTCTTCGCGCAGGCGGGTGCCCCGGCCAATGATCTGCTTGAACAGCGTCATGGACCTGATGTTCTGGTCCAGCACGATGAGCTTGCAGGTTTGCGCATCGACCCCGGTGCTCATCAGCTTGGAGGTGGTGGCGATGACCGGGTAGGGCTTCTCGGGGTCGATGAAGTTGTCTAGCTCGCGCTTGCCTTCGGGGTTGTCGCCAGTGATCTGCACCACGTATTTGGGCTGGGTGGCGCACAGGTCGGCGTTGGCGTTGCTCAGGGCCTGGCGCATGCGGGCGGCGTGGTCTATGTCTTCGCAGAAGACGATGGTTTTGGCGTAGCGGTCGGTGGCCTTGAGGTACTCGGTGATCTTGCGGGCAACGGCTTCGTCGCGGGCCTCCAGCACCAGCTTGCGGTTCATGTCGGTGCCGTTGTAGATGCGGTCTTCAATGGTGTGGCCGTGTTTGTCCAGCATGCCCTGGGTGGGGCGCCAGCCGAAGGTGTCGCGGTCCAGGTCTACGCGCACCACTTTGTACGGGGCGAGGTAGCCGTCTTCAATGCCCTGGCGCAGGCTGTAGGTGTAGAGGGGCTCGCCGAAGTAGGTGCTGTTGGAGATGTCGGCGGTTTCTTTGGGGGTAGCGGTCAGGCCTAGCTGGGTGGCGCTGGCAAAGTAGGTCAGGATCTCGCGCCAGGCGGAGTCTTCGTCGGCGCTGCCCCGGTGGCATTCGTCCACCACGATGAAGTCGAAGAAGTCGGGGCTGAACTGCTTGTAGGTGTTGGCGGCTTCGTCAGTGCCCGTAACGGCCTGGTACAGGGATAGGTAAATCTCGTAGCTTTTGTTGACGGCCTTGGTGGCTTTGTCTACGGCGAGGTCTACGTCATCTACCTCGATGTGGCCTTGGGCGTTTACGCGCTCCACGCCTTTCGCGTTGGGGCTGAGCTTGGCCATCGCGCCTTTGAAGGGGCGAAAGTCGTTGACCATGGTTTGGTCGATCAGGATGTTGCGGTCGGCCAGGAACAGGATGCGCTTCTTGGCCTTGCTCTTCCACAGCCGCCAGATGATCTGGAAGGCGGTGTAGGTTTTGCCGGTGCCGGTGGCCATGACCAGCAGCACGCGGTTCTGGCCTGCGGCAATGGCTTCTACCGAGCGGTTGATGGCGTTGAGCTGGTAGTAGCGCGGCACCTTGCCGGGTTGGTAGTCGTGCTCGGCCACGCGGCGTACTTCGGGCGACCAGCCTTTCCAGGCGCAGTAGCGGCTCCATAACTCAGCCGGGCTGGGGAACTCGTCCAACGTGAGGTTTTGCTCCAACACGCCACTGGCCAAAGTGGCGTCGCGGAATACAAAGCCGTCGCCATTACTGGAGAAGCTGAACGGCACATCCAGCAGTTGGGCGTAGTGGATAGCCTGGGCCATGCCTGCGCCGACGGCGTGCTGGTTGTCTTTGGCTTCGACCACGGCCAGGGGGATATTGGCTTTGTAGAACAGCGCGTAGTCGGCCCGCAGTACCGTTGCTTTATCGCGCTGGGCGCGGTTGCCACGCACCACGACACGGCCTTCGCGCAAGGTGTATTCGCGGTAAATCTGGTCCATGCCCTGCCACCCGGCTTGCTCCATGGCGGGGCGGATGAACTTGTCGCAGATGTCGCTTTCAGAAAGTTTTTTCTTATCCATTCCGTCCCTAGGCTGGTGTGGTGCGCCGGGTCCCATTGGAACATTGAAAGCGGCGGGTTTCAGCTGTCAGCCGACGCAGCCACCCCAGCCCATGCGCGCCGCCGCCAGGCAGACGCGGCAAGGCAAAATAAAGCCTTTACGCATTCACGCACCCCGCATGCCGCCCGGCATGCCAACTCCCACGCCATGTCCAACCCACTGCCCGCCTGCCCCCAATGCCAATCCGAATACACCTACGCAGACGGCACGCTGTTCATCTGCCCCGACTGCGCGCATGAATGGAGCGCAGACAGTGCCACCGCTACGCCCGAGGCGCGGGTGTGGAAGGACGCGCACGGCAACCTGCTGCAAGACGGCGATACCGTCACTCTCGTCAAAGACCTGAAAATCAAAGGCTCGTCCTCCGTGGTGAAGGTGGGCACCAAGGTCAAGAACATCCGCCTGGTAGACGGTGACCACGACATCGACTGCAAGATCGATGGCTTTGGGTCTATGCAGCTGAAGTCGGAGTTTGTGAAGAAGGCCTAGCGCGTCGCCGTCCAGGCGGCTGTCTTGGCGCATGGCGTCTTGGATGGATTGGATGGCTCGGCTGAGCTGGGACGTGGAAAGTTATGAACGTTTTAGGGCCCTGTCGCAGGTAGCGTCTGCGCAGACAGCTATGCAAAGAGTAGCAGCGTGGAGAAACTAACGGGTTCGGCGCTCACCCAGGCGCTTCTTGGTCCATCCGCCCACCTCCCGTGCTTCAAATTTAGTAGCAGCTTGCGCAGGTGAACCATGCGCTAGCGGGCGATTTGGCTAATAAATGCCGAGCTGGTTCACGGAGCCAGCGCCTCAGGCGGCGGCCCTTCCAGCGGCGGGTTCAGGCTGAGCCGCTACCCAAGCGGCATAGCCCCCTTTCAGCGGGCGAACCGATAGATATCCGGCATCCAGTAGCTGGCGTGCCGCATGGATGGCACTGGCATCTTGCGGGCACGCGCACAGCGTGACGATAGGGCTGTCTTTGGGCCATACCGCAACGGCCATGGGTAGTCGTTCCAGCGTCGTGTGCGTCGCGCCTGGAATCGGTGGGGTTTCGGCCACCATCACTGCACCCCGTAGGTCGAGCACCCGAGGGGCATGGTCTGCAGCCAAGGCTGACAGCAATTCGTTGGCGGTGATGTGGGGAATGGCGGAAAGTTGGCGGAACCTAAACTTTTGCCACAACTTCCAACCCAGCCAGCCACCCACCAAGACCAGCGCCAGAACCATTGCAGTGCCCGAGTGTTCATCGAGCAAGGCAATGGTGGCTTTCACTGTCTCCTGCATAAACCAGCCTGCGCCCAGCGCCACACCGGCCCACAAGGCGGCTCCGGCTGCAGATGCCAGCAAAAACTTGGGCTGGCTCATCCGCAATGCGCCCGCAATGGGCGGGGCTACCGTTGAAAAGCCAGGAATGAACTTGGCAACCACCAGGGAAGGTAGCCCCCAGCGAACGAAACGGGCTTCCGTTTGGCTGACGCACGAAGATGGATTGATCGACAGTTTGCACAAGCCCGCCAGCACCCGATACCCAAATAACCGGCCTGACCAGAACCAGAGCCAGTCGGCGATCACCGATGCCACCAGCGCTGCGGCCAATACACGGCCCAGCCCGGACGGGGTTGCCGCCAGACTGCCCGCGAGCAAAAGAGTCGGCATGGCGGGAACGGGCAAGCCTATTTGCTGCAGCAGTACGTTGATAAAAACAACGGTGACGGCATCCTGCTGCAAGGCACGGGTGATTTGTGCTAGTTCCATATGACCCATCCAGTAAAGGTTTCTTGAGAGGCTGCTGGCACTCAGAACGGGTTCACGTTCTTACCAAAGCCAGGTGGAGCGAAGCGGTAACGAGGCGGGAAAAGTCTGGCCCGCTCCATAGCAGGGCATAGTGGGTGCGGTGGGGCATTTGTACATTGAAAGCGGCTCTGGTTTTCAGCGTGAAACCGGCTCTTGCGCCCACGGCGCTTGCGCAAAGTGGTTCGCCAAAAACTCGATCAGCGCCTGCACCCGCGCAGGCCGGGCCCGGCCCGGTGGCGTGACGATGTGCAGGGCAATCGGTGGCACCTGCCAGTCGTCCAGCACCGTCTCTAGCGCACCGGACTGCAAGTCTTGCCAGGCCAGGAACTCCGGTTGCAGCGCCAGGCCCAGACCGGCGCGCAGCGCGGGGATCAGCCCCTCGGCATTGTTGGCGCGCAGGTTGCCAGGCACGACCTGGGCAAACTCGCCATGTTGCGCATGCTGGAAGCGCCAGGCTTCGCCGGTACGGGCATGCACGTAGCGCAGCGCGCGGTGGGTGGCCAGGTCACGCGGGTGGGTGGGGCGGCCATGCTGTGCAAAGTAGGCAGGCGCGCCTACCAGCAGCAGCCGCACGGTGCACAGGCGGCGTGCCAGCAGGCTGGAATCGGGCAGGGTGGAGATGCGCAGCGCCACGTCAAAGCCTTCGGCCACCATGTCGATCAGCTCGTCGCTGAAGTGCAGGTCTGGGGCCACGTCGGGGTGCAGGGCCATGAACGCAGGCAGGGCCGGTGCCAGGTGTGACACACCAAACGACATAGGTGCCGCAATGCGGATGGGGCCGCGCAGGTTCTTCGACTGTTCGGTCACTTCGGCCTCTACCGCTTCGCCCTCGCTGAGGATGCGGGCCGCGCGCTCCAGCGAAGCCTGGCCGCTGGCGGTGAGCGACATGCGCCGCGAGGTGCGGTGGAACAAGGTGGTTTTCAGCCGACTTTCCAGACGCGTCAGCGCCTTGGACACGGTGGGCTGCGAGATGCCCAACTCGGTGGCCGCCTTGGCAAACGAGCCGGTTTCGACTACTTTTGCAAAGATGGCCCAGGCTTCGAGGTCAGGGAGTCTGGTCATGTGTCAGTGGCGCCCGGCCGCCTGAAGCCACTGAGCGCCCCCTCGGGGGGCAGCGATACGCGCAGCGATGGGCGTGGGGGCATGTAAATTTTGGAATGGATTGTTTTCCATCTTTTCAATTCTCTAAATGATCGCCGAATCATAAAGTCTCTCCATCGCAACACAACTTCTTGGAGAAGCAGCATGATTGAACGCAGACCTTTCGACTCCCTTGGCGGCGCAGACCACGGCTGGCTCAACGCCAAACACCATTTTTCATTTGCCGAATACCACGACCCGGCACGCATGGGCTGGGGCTCGATGCGGGTGTGGAATGACGACACGATTGCGGCCGGCACCGGCTTCCCGCCCCATGCCCACGCCAACATGGAAATCATCACCTATGTCCGCGAAGGTGCCATCACCCACCAAGACAACCTGGGCAACCAGGGCCGCACCGAAGCGGGTGATGTGCAGGTCATGAGCGCAGGCACCGGCATCCGCCACTCTGAATACAACCAGGAACCTGGCGTCACCAAGATCTTCCAGATTTGGATCATGCCGGATGGCCGTGGCCTGCCGCCTTCCTGGGGTGCCAAGCCCTTCCCCAAGGGCAGTCGCTCGGGCAGCTTTGTGGCCCTGGCCAGCGGCCTGCCGGGCGACGACGATGCCTTGCCGATCCGCACCAATGCACGGGTGTCCGGGGCCACGTTGAAAGCCGGTGAAACCACCGAATACCAGCTCGGCAAACACCGCCTGGCCTATCTGGTGCCCGCGACTGGCGAGGTGGAAGTAGACGGCGTGCGCCTGCTGGCCCGTGACGGCGCTGCGATCAGCGACGTGGAAACCATCCGCGTCACGGCCATCACCGATACCGAACTGGTGCTGGTGGACTCCGCGCCTTAAGGCCCATGTGCCGCGCCGGGGCTCACGTTAGGCCTCGGCGCTGGCAAGCACACATTTGTACAAAAAATAGCACAAACCGTCTATCCCGCGAGCCGCACTGTCTTTAACGTACGTCGGGTTACTACCTAGCAAGTTCCGTTGCTTCTTCCATTTCCTTAAGGATCCATTGCC
>NZ_JBDTEM010000318.1:0-24855 GCF_039922535.1 Rhodoferax sp.
AAAAAGCCGTCATCCGCCGCAACCTGGGCAGCAAGATGGTGCAGATGGAGTTCACCACGGCTGCCGAAAAAGCCGCCACCGGCCAACTGGTAAAGACCACCGACGTGCCGACCGAGCAGCGCAACCGCTACTCTCTGACCGATGCCGACGTGGAGCAATTGGCCCACTACGCGCTGGTGATCGAAGACCATTACGGCCGCCCGATGGACATCGAATGGGGCAAAGACGGCACCGACGGCCTGCTCTACATCCTGCAAGCCCGCCCCGAAACCGTGAAGAGCCAGCAAATGGGCAAGGCCGAGCTGCGCTACAAGCTCAAGGGCAAAAGCAATGTGCTGGCCGAAGGCCGTGCCATCGGACAGAAGATCGGCACCGGCCCGGTGCGCTTTGTGCACAACATCAGCCAGATGGACGAAGTGCAGCCCGGCGACGTGCTGGTCACCGACATGACCGACCCCAACTGGGAACCGGTGATGAAGCGCGCCAGCGCCATCGTTACCAACCGCGGTGGCCGTACCTGCCACGCCGCCATCATTGCGCGTGAACTCGGCATTCCTGCCGTGGTGGGCTGCGGCGATGCGACCGAAAAGCTCAAAACTGGCACCCTGGTGACGGTGAGCTGCTCGGAAGGCGACACCGGCTTCATTTACGACGGCCTACTGGAAACCGAGGTCACCGAGGTCGAGCGCGGTGCCATGCCTGAGATCCAAACCAAAATCATGATGAACGTGGGCAACCCGCAGCTGGCGTTTGACTTCTGCCAGTTGCCCAACCAGGGTGTGGGCCTGGCCCGGCTGGAGTTCATCATCAACAACAACATCGGCGTGCACCCCAAGGCCATCCTGGACTACCCAAACATCGACAAGGACCTGAAGAAGGCGGTCGAGTCGGTCGCCCGTGGCCACGCTTCGCCGCGTGCCTTCTATGTGGACAAGGTTACCGAAGGCGTGGCCACCATTGCAGCGGCCTTTTGGCCCAAGCCCGTGATCGTGCGTCTGTCGGACTTCAAGTCCAACGAATACCGCAAGCTGATCGGTGGCAGCCGTTATGAGCCCGAAGAAGAAAACCCCATGCTGGGCTTCCGCGGTGCGGCCCGCTACATCAGCGCCGACTTTGGCGAAGCCTTCGCCATGGAATGCGCAGCCCTGCGCCGCGTGCGCCTGGACATGGGCCTGACCAATGTGCAGGTGATGGTGCCGTTTGTACGCACCCTGGGCCAGGCCGAAAAGGTCACCAAACTGCTGGCCCAGCACGGCCTGCAGCGCGGCCAGGACGGCCTGAAAATCATCATGATGTGCGAAGTACCGAGCAACGCCATCCTGGCGGACGAGTTCCTGCAGTTCTTTGATGGCTTTTCGATCGGTTCGAACGACCTCACCCAGCTCACCCTGGGCCTGGACCGCGATTCCGGCCTGGAGTTGCTGGCCGCCGACTTCGACGAGCGCGACCCCGCAGTCAAAGCCTTGCTGAGCCGCGCCATCACGGCTTGCAAGGCGCAGGGCAAATATGTCGGCATCTGCGGCCAGGGCCCCAGCGACCATCCGGACTTCGCCCAGTGGCTGGCCGACCAAGGCATTGAGTCGATTTCGCTCAATCCGGACAGCGTGGTTGCCACCTGGAAGCAACTTGCCGGTTAAGGCGGGCTAGGGCTGTTGCGGATACGCCCGTTAGTCCAACTGGGCTAGGATAGAAAACCCCGGGGGCTTCGGCTCCTGGGGTTTTCTTTTTTTACGACTGACCCCCTGTGTTTGCCCCACCTCTCGTCACCGCCCCCACGTTCACCCGCTTGCGCATGGCTTTGCTGCTGCTGTGGGCGCTGCTGTCGTTTGGCGTGGTGTTTTTTGCGCGGGATTGGACCTGGGTGGTGGCGGGCTGGCCGCTGAACTACTGGTATTGTGCCCAAGGCGTAGTGCTGTGCTACCTGCTGATTGTGGTGGTGTACGCTTGGTGCCTCCGCCATGACGGTGCGGATGCCGAGCCGGGCCAGGTGCTGCCGTCGCCGCGCCGCCTGCACCGCAACTTTGGGCTATACGTGGTCTGCCTGTTGGCGTTTTTGGGGCTGATGGCCTGGGCCGAAAGCCGGGGCCTGTCGCGTTACTGGATTGGTGGCATCTTTTTGTTTGCCACGTTTGCGCTGTACGCCAGCATCGGCATGTACTGCCGCACCTCGGACCCCACCGAATACTACGTGGCCGGGCGGCGCATCCCTGCTATCTACAACGGCATGGCCACCGCCGCCGACTGGATGAGCGCGGCATCCTTCATCAGCCTGGCCGGGGGCTTGTACCTGAACGGGTTTTCCAGCGCCAACGGCCAGCCGGGCGGCCTGGCTTACATCATGGGCTGGACCGGCGGCTTTTGCCTGGTGGGGCTGCTGATTGCGCCGCGCCTGCGCCGCATGCAGCTGTATACCGTGCCCGACTTTTTTGGTGTGCGCTATGGCGGGCGCTGGCCGCGCTGGATTGCCGCCGGGGCGGCGGTGCTGTGCTCGTTTACCTATGTGGTGGCGCAGATTTACGCAGTAGGGCTGATCACCTCGCGCCTGACCGGGGTGCAGTTTGAGATCGGCATTCTGCTGGGGCTGGGCGGGGTGCTGGTGTGTTCTTTTCTGGGCGGTATGCGGGCGGTGACCTGGACCCAGGTGGCGCAGTACGTGATTTTGATTCTGGCGTTTTTGATTCCGGTGTCGTGGTTGGCGTACAAGCAGTTGGGCAACCCGCTGGCACCGCTGGTCTATGGCCAGCAGTTGCCGAAAATCGCAGCGCTGGAAAAGCGGCTCAGCGAGTCGCCCTCGGAGCGCGAAGTGCAGGCTATCTACGCTCAGCGCGCCGCCCACTACGGCAACATGCTGGAAAACGTACCCCGTACCCTGGTGTTGGAGCGCGCCGCTGCGCAGGCCCGGCTGCGCCAGCTGCAGTCCGAACGGGCCGACCCGTCTGTGGTGCGCAAGGCCGGGCGCGATCTGGCCGCCTTGCCCAAAGACGAGGTAAGCGCGCGTGAACTCTGGGGCCTGGCCCGGCAAGATAACCTGGAACGCGCCCAGCCGCTGGGGGGTATGACACTGCATGCACAGGTATTTAACGGCAATCCGGATGGCACGCCCGCCGAGCAAGATAGTTTTGGCACCTCGCGGTTGAACTTTTTGGCCCTGATTTTTTGCCTGATGACTGGTACGGCGGCGCTGCCACACCTGCTGACGCGCTACTACACCACGTCGTCGGTGGCCGAGGCGCGTAATTCGGTGGCCTGGTCGCTGTTCTTTATTGCCCTGCTGTACCTGGCCGCTCCTGCGCTGGCGGTACTGGTCAAGTTCGAGGTGATGAGTCAGTTGGTGGGGCAGAGCTTTGACACCTTGCCCACCTGGATGGCGCAGTGGGCGCAGGTTGATCCATCACTGTTGCAGGTGATTGATGTGAATGGCGACCACATTCTGCAGTTTGCCGAGCTGCGGCTGGGGGCCGATCTGGTCATGCTGGCGACACCCGAGCTGGGTGGCTTGCCTTATGTGGTGTCGGGACTGGTGGCGGCAGGCGGTTTGGCCGCCGCTTTGTCCACAGCGGATGGCCTGCTGCTGACCATGGGCAATGCGCTGGCCCACGACCTGTACTTTCGGGGTGTACGGGACAAGGGAGACAAGTCCGCCCCGTCCGACCCGATGGTGCGGGTGCTGCTGTCTAAATTCGCGCTGTTGCTGCTGGCCTTGGCGGCGGCCTATGTGGCGGCGCAAAAGCCGGCCGACATCCTGGCGCTGGTCTCGGCTTCGTTCTCGCTGGCGGCGGCGGCTTTTTTCCCTTCCATGGTGGCAGGGCTGTTTTGGCAGCGCACCACGCGCCGCGCCGCCGTGGCCGGCATGCTCACCGGGTTGGGTGTGACGCTGTGGTACATGCTGACCAATGCGCCCTTGGTGCGTGGGTGGCTGGGCTGGGGCGGATCGGGCTTGTGGTGGGGTATTCAGCCGATTTCGGCCGGGGTATTTGGCCTGCCTGCGGGGGCGTTGGTGGTCTGGTTGGTGAGCCTTTTAGAGTCCGCGCCAGAACGCGGGCTATAATCGCAGGCTTTGCCCTTGCCACACCACTACAGACGCAGTGGGTGGCTTCACATCCTTAAGGAGAAATATGCGTCATTACGAAATCATTTTGATGATCCACCCGGATCAGAGCGAACAGGTTCCAGCCATGCTGGAGCGCTACAAAGGCATGATCGTTGCCGGTGGCGGCAAGATCCACCGCGTGGAAGACTGGGGCCGCCGTCAACTGGTGTACCTGATCAACAAGCTGGCCAAGGCCCACTACCTGTGCGTCAACATCGAAGCCGACCAAGCCATCATGGCTGAACTGGAACACGCGTTCAAGTTCAACGATGCCGTGCTGCGCCACCTGACCGTGGTGATGAAGAAGGCTGAAACCGGCCCTTCGTCGATGATGAAGACCGTCGAACGCGAAGAAGCGCGCAAGACCCAGCAAGCCGAGTACGCAGCCCACTAAGGTGGCTTGCTGAACGGAGTTCCCACACGGAGTGAACCACGTTGTTTTGACGGCCTGTCTTGCAGAAGTTAAAAACCTGCGCTACACGCCCGCTGGACTACCCGCCCTGGATATGGTGCTCGAACACGAGTCCAGTCTGGAACAAGCAGGTGTTACCCGGCAAATCAAAGCAGCCGTAAAGGCCATAGCCTTTGGCGCAATCGCCGAGCGAATCCAGCAGCAGCCCTTGGGCAGCATCTGGCAATTCACCGGTTTTTTAGCCTCCCCCCGACTGGGTAAGAACCCCGTACTTCATATTCAAGATTTTCAAACAGATTAAATCAGGAGTCCATCATGGCCGGACCAAAACGTTTCAATAACAAAGACAAGCGCCCCAAGCGCAACACCCAGTCCCTACTGTTCAAGCGCAAGCGCTTTTGCCGCTTCACCGTGACCGGTGTGGAGCAGATCGACTACAAAGACATCGACACGCTGCGCGATTTCATCGCTGAAAACGGCAAGATCATCCCCGCACGCCTGACCGGCACGCGCGCGATTTTCCAGCGCCAGCTCAACACCGCTATCAAGCGTGCGCGTTTCCTCGCCATGCTGCCGTACAGCGACCAGCACCGCATCTAAGGAAGTACGAACATGCAAATCATCCTGCTCGACAAGGTTTTGAACCTTGGCAACCTTGGCGACATCGTCAAGGTCAAAGACGGCTACGCCCGTAACTTCTTGATCCCTTCGGGCCGTGCACGCCGCGCTACCGAAAAGGCCAAGCAAGAATTCGAAGCCAAGCGCGTCGAACTCGAAAAAGCCGCTGCTGCCAAGCTGGGCGCGTCGCAAGTCATGGGCGAAAAGCTCGCTGGCTCGACCATCAAGCTGACGCAAAAAGCCGGTGTGGACGGTCGCCTGTTTGGCTCCGTCACCAATGCCGACATCGCCGAAGAACTGAGCAAGCAAGGCTACAAAGTGACCAAAGCCCAGATCCGTCTGCCTAACGGCATGATCAAAACCACCGGTGACAATACCGTTAACGTGGCTTTGCACACCGACGTGGTTGTGGAAATCACCGTAGCTGTGTACGGCGAAACCGCTTAATCCGCGTTTCTCCGCAAGAGGCCGCCAGGGTGCAAATCCTGGCGGCCTTTTACATTTGGCCGCGGGGTTATACCGAGTTGTCCCGGACTTATCCACGCTTTGCCCCCAGACTTGTGCCTCGACGTTGCCGGGCCTGCCGCGTAGCATTCAGCCTCACCCTAGGAACCCATTCCCCATGTCTGCCGTTTTCCCTGCTCTGGACGACTCCTATGGCCAGGACCGCCAAATTGCGCAGCTGCGCATCCCGCCGCACTCCATCGAAGCCGAATCCAGCGTGTTGGGTGGCTTGCTGCTGGACAACAACGCCTGGGACCGCGTGGGCGACCTGCTCAAGGACGATGATTTCTACCGCTACGAG
This sequence comes from Rhodoferax sp., assembly GCF_039922535.1. GTDB lineage: Bacteria > Pseudomonadota > Gammaproteobacteria > Burkholderiales > Burkholderiaceae_C > Rhodoferax_B. The sequence continues at coordinate 5,926 of NZ_JBDTEM010000318.1, forward strand.
CACCGGCTGATCTTTGCCGCCGTGCGCGAGCTGGTCAACGCCAGCAAACCGGCCGACGTGATTACGGTGTTTGAGCGGCTGCAAAGCATTGGCAAGTCCGAAGAAGTCGGCGGCCTGGCCTACCTGAATTCGCTGGCCCAGTACGTGCCCAGCGCCAGCAATATCCGCCGCTACGCCGAAATCGTGCGTGAGCGCGGCATTCTGCGCAAACTGGTGACGGCCAGCGACGAGATCGCCACCAACGCCTTCAACACCCAGGGCCGCCCGGTCGACAAGATCCTCGACGAGGCCGAGCAGAAGATCTTCAACATCGGCGAGGAGGGCGCGCGCAACAAGCAGGGCTTCCAGGCCATGGAAACCCTGGTGGTCGATTTGCTGGACCGCGTCCAGGAGATGGCTGACAACCAGAACGATGTGACCGGCGTACCCACCGGCTTCATCGACCTGGACCGCATGACTTCGGGTCTGCAGGCCGGCGACATGATTGTGCTGGCAGCCCGTCCGTCCATGGGCAAGACCGCCTTTGCCATCAACATCGCCGAGCACGTGGCGTTGAAAGAAGGCCTGCCGGTGGCCGTGTTCTCCATGGAAATGGGCGCTTCACAACTGGCGATTCGTATCGTGGGCTCCATCGGCCGCATCGACCAGGGCCATCTGCGCACCGGCAACCTCACCGACGACGAATGGCCGCGCCTGGCCGAGGCGGTGGAAAAGCTGCGTACCGTGTCGCTGCACATCGACGAAAGCCCCGGCCTGACCCCCAGCGAGTTGCGTGCCAATGCCCGCCGCCTGGCGCGCCAGTGCGGCAAGCTGGGCCTGATCGTGGTCGATTACTTGCAACTGATGAGCGGCTCCGGCAGTGGCGGCAATGGCGACAACCGCGCTACCGAGCTGGGCGAAATCTCCCGGGGTTTGAAAATGCTGGCCCGTGAGCTGCAATGTCCGGTGATTGCACTGTCGCAGCTCAACCGCAGCGTCGAGCAGCGTCCCGACAAGCGCCCCATGATGAGCGATTTGCGCGAGTCTGGCGCCATCGAGCAGGATGCCGACATCATCATGTTCATCTACCGCGACGAGTACTACACCAAGGACGCGTGCAAAGAACCCGGCGTGGCCGAGATCATCATTGCCAAGCAACGGAACGGCCCGACCGGCACGGTCAAGCTGGCCTTCTTGCGCAACATCACCAAGTTTGAAAGCCTGGCCAGTGGCTACGGCGGTGGCGGAGATTATTAAAAATGAATCGCTCTGATATTGATAGCTGCTTGCGCAGGTTGGATATGCGCCAGGGGCACTTTTTACGTGAAACTCCACTGTGGAAGCTTTCGGGTGCGGCACTGGGCGTGGACTGCGCCGAAGTCTGGCTCAAGCTGGAGCACCTGCAGGTGGGCGGCAGCTTCAAGGCGCGCGGCATGATGAACCGGCTGCTGGCCAACACCATCCCTGATTCCGGGGTGGTGATCGCTTCGGGTGGCAACGCGGGCATCGCCACCGCTGCCGCAGCCCAGGCGCTGGGTGTGCGCTGCGAGGTGTTTGTGCCCACCACGTCGCCCGAGGCCAAGCGCGCCCGCCTGCGTGACCTGGGGGCCGAAGTGGTCGTTACTGGCGCGGCCTACGCGCAAGCCTTTGAAGCCTGCATGGCCCGCCAGCAGGCCACTGACGCACTGCTGACCCACGCTTACGACCAGCCCGAAGTGCTGGCGGGCGCGGGCACTCTGGCTGCAGAAATCGAAGCCCAGGGTGGTGTGCCCGACAGCGTGCTGGTCAGCGTGGGCGGTGGCGGTTTGATTGGCGGCATCGCCGCCTGGTTCGAATCGCGCAGCCGCGTGGTCGCCCTGGAGCCCGAGCGCGCGCCCACCCTGCACAGCGCCCGCCAGGCTGGTGAACCGGTAGATGTGGCCGTGGGTGGCATCGCCGCCGATTCGTTGGGTGCCAAGCGCATTGGCCAGTTGGGTTGGGAAGTCACCCAGCGCCACGTGCAAGATGCATTGCTGCTGAGCGACGAGGCGATTGTGGCGGCCCAGCGCTGGCTGTGGAAAGAGCTGCGGCTGGCGGTGGAACCCGGCGCAGCCCTGGGGCTGGCGGCCCTGCAGACCGGGGCGTACCGGCCACGCACCGACGAAAAAGTGGCGCTGATCCTGTGCGGCGGCAACGTCGATCCGGCCTCGTTGGCCTGAATTTAGAATATCTCCATGCTTGACATCCTTACCCTCCGCAAAGACCCCGATGCCGTGGTCGCCCGCCTGCAAACGCGCAAAAACCCCCAGCAGTTTCTGAACGTCGACGCGTTCAAAGCCCTGGAATCGGAGCGCAAAACCATCCAGACCCGCACCGAGGATCTGCAAGCCCAGCGCAACAGCGCCAGCAAGCAGATCGGCCAGCGCAAATCCAAAGGCGAGGGCGTGGACGACCTGATGGTCCAGGTGGCCTCCATCAAAGACGTGCTGGAGAGCTCGGCCGTGCGCCTGGAGCAAATCCAGTCTGAGTTACAAACCCTGTTGTTGGCCGTGCCCAACCTGCCGCACGCCAGCGTGCCCGTGGGAGAAGACGAGGCCGGTAATGTGGTGGTGCGCACCTGGAACCCCAGCGCGCGCGCGCCCGGCACTATGGAATTCGCAGCTAAAGACCATGTGGATCTGGGCGCGCCGCTCGGTTTGGACTTTGAAATGGGGGTCAAGCTCACCGGCTCGCGCTTTACCGTGATGCAAGGCCCCATCGCCAAACTGCACCGTGCCTTGGCACAGTTCATGCTGGACGTGCAAACCGAGGAGCACGGTTACACCGAATGCTACGTGCCCTACATCGTCAACGCCGACTCTATGCGCGGCACCGGCCAACTGCCCAAGTTTGAAGGCGACCTGTTCGCCGCCAAAAAGGGCGGCCAGGATGGCGAGGACGTGCCCGACCACAGCGCGCTGTACCTCATCCCCACCAGCGAAGTGCCGCTGACCAACTTTGTGCGCGACACCATCGTCGCCGAGGCGGATCTGCCCATCAAGCTCACTGCCCACACGCCGTGCTTCCGCTCCGAAGCGGGCAGCGCCGGGCGCGACACCCGCGGCCTGATCCGCCAGCACCAGTTTGACAAGGTGGAAATGGTGCAAATCGTCCATCCCGACCAGAGCTACGACACGCTGGAGCAGATGACCGGCCACGCCGAAGCCGTCCTACAAAAGCTGGGCCTGCCGTACCGCGTGATGTCGCTGTGCACTGGCGACATGGGCTTTGGCGCGGCCAAAACCTACGACCTGGAAGTCTGGCTGCCCGGCCAGAACACCTACCGCGAAATCAGTTCTATCTCCAACTGCGAAGCCTTTCAGGCGCGACGCCTGCAGGCCCGCTTCAAGAACGCCCAGGGCAAGAGCGAATGGCTGCACACCCTGAACGGCTCCGGCCTGGCCGTGGGCCGCGCGTTGGTGGCCGTACTGGAGAACTACCAAAACGCCGACGGCTCGGTCACCGTGCCGGAAGTGTTGCGCCCCTATTTGCGAGGTTTGGAGGCGCTGGCCTAAAAGCTGCGTTGCAGCCTGCTAGAATAGCTGGCGTTGCTAACCAGCAATTGGAAGAGTGGCAGAGTGGCCGAATGTACCTGACTCGAAATCAGGCGTACCGCAAGGTACCGTGGGTTCGAATCCCACCTCTTCCTCCAGAACACAAGATAAAGGCCTCTAAGTAGCGATACTCAGAGGCCTTTTTCATTGGTAAATCATGGGCTTACAGTGTACTGAGCGACAAAGGGCGCTATTGACTGGCAAACCAAGGCGGGGAACATACGGGGGAACAATTGGGGGCAAACAGCAATTTTGGGACGACTGTCAAGTTCCGCCTGTTCGCGCCGATCTAGTCCTGTCTTCTTACGAATACATGAACTGCCTCCAGGTAGTCCAAATTTTTGTCCGCACCCCCCGCTGGTCAATTTCGGATCGGCACTAACAGTACTGTTTATGCGCCAAAAAATGACGCAACAGGTCTCTGAATGGCATCAATCGCACTTGCAAACGATTCGATGGTGTTGTTTGCGAAAGTCCCCAATGCCATAACAACCTTGCCGCCGACCATCGTTAGCAACACTTGGTTGCGTCCCAATTCGTCATCCGGTACCGCCAGGAAATTCTTTTCAAGCACGATCAAATCTGCAAACTTCCCCACTTCAATGGAACCGACCAGTTTCTCAAGTCGCAATTGATAGGCAGCGTTAATAGTGATCGCTTTCAAAACTTCGATGCGAGAGAGTGCCGGGTCCGCGTTGATAGGTCCAACAAACCGCGTATCGCGGCTCGCAGGACTGTTTGGATTCAAAGGATCCCCTGAGCGCGTCACGCCTATCTTCAATGCCAGCATGATGTCGTACGGATCAATGGGCCAGTCGCTTCCGTAAGCGATGCGTGCCCCGGCGTTATGCAAGCTGCCGAACGGTTCCATCCGTGAGAACCGGTCCGGGCCCAGGTGATTTTCTGTCTCACCGACGGAATATGACGCACGTTGAGCCCATTGGAACGACATGGTCGGAATGACGTTGAGTAACGCAAAGCGGGGGTAGTCAGCGACGGCCACCGTTTCATCATGGGCTATAGCAGGGCGGAAGTCGGCACTTGGGCGTAGAGTGCGCAAGTTTTCAATTGCATTCAGGGTCTCTTGCACGGTTCCCTCACCCGTGGCGTGAATGTGCACGTCTAGTTGTGCTTCCGATAAGGCCACGAGCAGGGGCTTGAGCACTGTATCTTGATCGAAATACGTGGAGCCGACATTCGTACCAGGAACCCAGGCCATACCGTTGAATGTGTAATACGGAGTGAACACTTTAGCGGCATCAGCGGGGGCATTCACTACTCCGTCGTTAAACAGCTTGACGATCCGTGCGTTAATGCCTGGCTTGGTGATAGCTGTGCCCTGATCGTTGGCGGCGAGAAACGCCTTGGCGGCAGCGACACTGGCGGGAATGCTCGTCTTGGCTTCCTCCGGGCTCATAACAAAGGTCAGGTTGGCGCGTGCCGTCAACTCACCCGCCTGCTGGAGCGTCCTGAAGGTTTTGGCATGTATCGCGTCTGAGGCAGCATCCATAAAAGATGTCACACCTTGCTGCCTGAATGCCTGTAGTGCAGCGCGACCTTGTCTTAGCAGGTACGCGTCAGAGTCTGGCGGGATTGCTGCTTTTACGATGAAGCTCGCGCTATCTTCTGCAATCCCGGTCGGATTTCCGCTGCCATCACGCAGATAGCGTCCACCGGCTGGGTCTGCCGTTGCCGCGCTGATTCCGGCCAGACTCAGCGCTCGGGAATTGGCCAGAACGGCATGAAAGTCGCTGGACGTGATTGCGATCGGGCGCGATCCGGTCAGGGAAGCCAGGTCGCTCAGGTTCGGGTCGCGTCCGTCCAGTCCAGAGGTGGCCTGTCGGTCCCAGTTCACCGCTTCCAGCCAGCTGTCTGGTTCCTGGCTGGCGGAGGCGTTCAGGCAACTCTGCAGTTTGGCGACCATTTCGGTGATGTGCAAGGGTGCGTATTGCATATCGCAAAGCGTTAACGCGCGGCCACCTGCCAGGGAATGCACATGGGCATCTATAAATCCCGGCAACATTAGCTTCCCACCCAGGTCCATGACCTTGGTGCTACTGCCAACAAAGTTATTCACTCCACCATCATTACCGACATAGATAATCTTCCCATTTTTCACGGCTACAGCCTGTGACGTGGGCTGACTGTCGTTCATGGTGAGAACGTAGCCGTTGCGAAATACGGTGTCAGCATATTGGTTGGCGCTACTGCCGCCACAACTTGCCAGTGCCAGTGTGGCGGCCAATGCGCCCCACGTAGGGTTTAATATTTTTACCAAAAACATTGGATCTCCAGTTCTAGTTATGCCCGTTGGGAATGGGCATAGTAGGAAAAAATCGCCGATTTGGCCCCTCTGTAGATGCAGAGGGGTGCGCTACTTTTTCGTGCGCGAAGGTGGTTCGAGTGCCTGAACCAGTTCAAGCTTGTTTCGCTCTTGCTGCCGATGATGCCGTCCTTCAGGCCGTCCAGGTCGTTGCCGGCGGCCCTCTGGCCTTGGCTAACTGCGCGTCTTCTGCGGGCTCAACCAGTTCTAGCCGGCCTTCTGGCTGATGGCTAGCCCCATCGCGACCACGCTGTCATAGTCTCTAGGGTATTTCTGCGTGGACACCAAGCCGGAACGCCCGCCGTTTGAATGGCCCTTGTGGTAGCGGTGGCCGTGGGCTTTCCGTAGAACTTCGTGGCGATGGTGGTGTTGCTCACCTTCAGCACGAAATGGTTGGCATTGAAGGCGCGGTTGCGCTGGGCGACATCGAGGGTGCCCCAGGAGAGACCGAGTGCCTGATGGACCAAGTAAAAGCTGATCTTCACGCAATGCAGAGGGATACGCCCTGTTGGCGCGCGCCAGTTGATCTGGGTCGCGTGCGATCAGCAGGCCAAGGCGACATCAGGCCTTGCGTAAGGCGGTGAACAGTTCGAGCTTGTTGTGCACGCCCAGCTGTGCGTAGGCACTGCGCAGATAGGTCCGCACGGTTGTCGGGGTCAGGCCCAGGGTTGCGGCGATTTCCTTGTTGGAGTGGCCGCTGGCGTACAGCGTGGCGGCACCAAGCTCGCGCGGTGACAGCAGTGACTTGTAGTTGCTCGACGGCAGGCTGATCGCAATCAGCGGACCGCAGGGTTCCAGCCGCAAACGGCATGACCTGCTCGCCAGAAAGCTGCTGGGCCGGTCGCGCAGGGCGCTCTGCAATTCGTAAGGGAGAACCGAGCCTGGCCACTGCGGATATGCAGACTTCAGTGCCTGGGCAATGCGCAAACCGACGAAGAGCAGTCTGCCGCTTGGATCAGCGAGAGCATGGCTGTCCCAGGCTCGGCTGGGCGGCACCACCTGCAGGCGCTCGAGAGCGTAGCGCCAGTGGTGGAGCAAGTGCGAGACGAATGCCCCGAACAGTACTTCTTCCACTGCCGTGAAGGGGGCGTGGGACTTCGATCGGTAAACCGAGACGAAGAACATCAACCCGCTGTGCGGTAGTGTGGCGGTAATGGCCATACAGTGGTACAGGCCATGCCGCTGGCTGAAGGCCGCCACTTCGGGTGGCGGAGCCTGTGCGTCGTCGGCATCGCTCAGCCGTACCACCACGCCCAGCTGCGCGATGGATTGCAACGCGAAGTCATCGCGAGCGGAGATTTGGTTCCATTCCTGCGCGAAGCTCTGGGCGAGCCCGATGCTGCCGTTCAGCCAATTCTGCGGGGCGGCATCGCCGGCGAAGTCGGACACTTCACCCCACCATGCGGAGTCGAACGACACCAACGCGCGCAGGACCTCCAAGGACTCCTGCAGCATGGTCTGGGTCGGCGTCGATCTCGCCAGATCTGCCAGTTTCAGTAAGCTAGCGCTCAGCGCGCGCAACTGGGCGAATTCGCCGGAGGGGTTCGATCTCAAAGGCAATCCTATGTTGTGCGCGGTAATCGGGGACGCTCGAATGTTCGGCTTGGTTGTGTCGGCTCCGATCGCTGCTTGCCAGGGTTGGCCTGCTTCTAAGAGTTTGCACAAGTTTCTTTAGAGGCAGATCCATTCACTCCTGTGATGACGGCAAGTGACCATTCGCGCGTTGCTGCATGGTGTGTGGGCTCGCTCTTGTATGTCGGCTTGCTGGAATTGGACGGGCCAGCAAAGGCGGTGGCCACGCATGTGCTGTCGCTTCGCGCCCCACCCAAGAGCCGGTGTAATCTAATTTGTGATCACAAATTAGATTATAAGGCTAGAATAAAAGCATGAAAAATACCCTTTCAAAGTTCTTCGAAGACCACCGTGTGCACGAGGTCGAGTGCGTGATCCCCGATATGACGGGCATTGCACGCGGCAAGATTCTGCCGCGTGACCTGTTCCTGTCGGCAGGTGAAATTCGTTTGCCCAAGAGCGTGCTTCTCAATACCGTCAATGGGCAGCAACCTGACAACGGGCCTTTCGTTGGCGACACAGATCCCGACATGCTCTGCATTCCGGACGCGTCCACGATTCGCATGGTTCCCTGGGCTGCAGAGCCGGTGGCGGTGGTAATCCATGACTGTCAGGAGTGGGATGGCCAACCTGTGGCGCTGTCGCCGCGCGCCGTGCTGCGCCGCGTGCTGGGTCTGTATGAAGGCCAGGGTTTGCAGCCCATTGTTGCCCCCGAAATGGAGTTTTATTTGGTGGCCCGCCATACAAACCCGCACGAGCCGCTGCAGCCCCCAATCGGAAGAACTGGAAAGCCAGAGGTTGGACGGCAGAGCTATTCGATCGATGCCGTCAATGACTTTGACCCATTTTTTATGGAGCTGTCCAGCTTTTGTGATCAACACCAGCTGGGCGTAGAGACCCTGATCCATGAAGCTGGCCCGGGTCAGATGGAAATCAATTTCAGCCATGGCGACGCCTTGGACCTGGCAGACCGTGTGTTTTTATTTAAGCGCACCGTACGCGAAACGGCTCTGCGCCATGGGGTGTTTGCCACCTTCATGGCCAAGCCCATGGAGCAGGAGCCAGGCAGTGCGATGCATATCCACCAGAGCCTGGTGAGCCTGGAGGATGGCCGCAACGTTTTCAGCAACGCAGGGGATGACTCTGCCAGCGAGCTGTTCCACCACTTCATCGGGGGGCTGCAGGCTTATATTCCGCGCCTGATGCCCATGTTCGCGCCTTATGTGAACTCTTACCGGCGGCTGGCCCCGTTCATGTCGGCGCCGGTCAACGTGCGCTGGGGGTATGACAACCGCACCTGTGGCTTGCGGGTGCCCAAGTCGGGACCACAGGCCAGGCGCATTGAAAACCGCGTTCCGGGTGTGGATGTGAACCCCTACCTCGCCATGGCGGCCACGCTGGCATGCGGCTGGCTGGGCATGCGCGACCGCCTGCAGCCCGGGGAGCCCACCGTGGACAGCGCCTGGAGTGTGGGCCGAGACCTGCCCCGCCATTTAGAAGATGCCATTGCCTCTATGCGCAGCTGTGACCCCATGCGTGAAGTGCTTGGCGAGTCATTTGTCGATGCATTTTGCGCAGTCAAAGAGCTGGAGTACGGCACGTACAACCGCGTCATCAGCTCGTGGGAGCGTGAGCACCTCCTGTTGCTGGTGTAGATGCCCCTCCTGTTTAGAACCTCATTTCCGGAGCCCGCCTTGAAAACCGAATACCGCACCTTGGACCCCGCACGGCTGGCAGCCGTTTTGGAACGCGAACGCGCGCGCTACGTACAGTCCAACAGTCGATCCTCAGCCCTGGCGCAGCAAGCGTCGGCCCACCTGATGTTTGGCGTGCCCCTGCATTGGATGAGCGATTGGTCCATGCCCTTCCCCTTGCATGTGGACCAGGCCAAAGGCGCCCACGTGACGGATGTGGATGGCCACACTTATGTGGACTTCTGTCTGGGTGATACGGGCGCCATGTTTGGCCACAGCCCCGAGCCCGTGGCCCGTGCGCTGGCCGCGCAGGCAACCCGCGGCCTGACCGTCATGCTGCCAAGCGAAGATGGCGTGTGGGTAGCCCGTGAACTGGCGCGGCGCTTTGGCTTGCCGGTGTGGCAGTTTGCGCTGTCGGCATCGGACGCCAATCGCTTCGCGATCCGTTGGGCCCGGGCGCTCACGGGGCATCGACAAATTTTGATATTTAACGGGTGTTACCACGGCACGGTGGACGATGTTTTCGTCGATCTGGTAGACGGCAAGGCCAACACCCGCAACAGCTTGCTGGGCCAGGTGGTGGACATTACACAAACCACCCGCAGTGTTGAATTCAATGACTTGGCGGCACTGGAAAGCGCCCTTGCCGACGGCCAGGTTGCCTGCCTTCTGGCTGAACCGGTCATGACCAACATCGGCATGGTGCTACCCGACCCTGGCTTTTGGGACGCTGCACAGGCTTTGTGCCGACGCTATGGCACGCTGCTGCTGATAGATGAGACACACACCATCAGCTCGGGCCCCGGCGGCTACACCCAGGCCCATGGTTTGCAGCCGGATCTGCTGGTGTTGGGCAAGCCCGTGGCGGGTGGTTTGCCCTGCGCGGTTTACGGGTTCAGCGCCGATACCGCTGCCCGCGCCGAGGCCGCCAAGCGCCAGGCGCCTCCAGGGCATAGCGGCATCGGCACCACCCTCACCGCGAATCTGCTGGCCATGGCTGCGATGCGCGCCAATCTGGCCGAGGTGATGACCGATGCGGCGTACGCGCACATGTTTGGTTTGGCGGAGCAACTGGCACTAGGTCTGGGCCAAGTGATCGAGCGCCACAACTTGCCCTGGTGCGTTACCCGCATTGGCGCACGTACAGAGTTTCAGTTCACGCCAACGCCCCCACGCAACGGCACGCAAGCCGATGCCATTCTGGACGCTGCGCTAGAGAAGAACATCCACCTGTATTTGCTCAATCGCGGCCTGCTCATCACGCCCTTTCACAACATGATGTTGGTGTGCCCGAGCACGACACCCGCCGACGTTGACCGCTTGGTGTCGGCGTTTGCGAGCTTCGTGGAGGAAGTGGTGCGGCCCTGAGCGCTGCATTCGACAGCACTGCCGCGCCTGGCAAGCTCCACCCCTTGGCCCTGCCATCGTGGTGGATGGTGCCAATTGCCGGCAAGAACGCAAGGGGCTCTGAACTGCTGAAGCCCGCCTCCCCATGGGGCCAAATGCTATGCTCAACTCTGGCCTGACTTTCAGGGCTTCGGGGGCCGAGCCGCCGCACAAGCATGAAAGTTATTACACGTTAACTGCTGGATATTGAGACCGTAGAGAAGATGAAGTCAGAAGCGACGATGGGGTCCGACACCAGCCCAACACCTTCCCAGACGCAGCAAGACGAGATCTACACAACGCTGCGGCAGTGGTTCTCGCTAGGGCGTTTTGCGCCGGGGGAGCGGCTCAAGATTCGCGATCTGGCGGTGCTGATGGGGTCGGGCATCATGCCCGTGCGGGCCGCGTTGCAACGTCTGTGCGCAGACGGCGCCGTGGTCAACATTCCCAATGCAGGAGTAGCCGTCCCCAGGTTGTCCCCGGTCGAGTTTGACGATTTGCTCAAGCTCCGCATGCTGCTCGAAGGTGAAGCGGCAGAGCGCGGCTCTGCATTGCTTGGCGCTGCTGGCAAACACACGCTGCAGGCACTGGTGCACACCATGGACAAAGCCTTGAACGACGCCGACGCAAAAGCCTACCTGGCCGCCAATGATGCATTCCATGTCTTGTTGTACAAGGCGGCAGGATCCCCTTTGCTGTTCGGCTTGATCGACACCCTATGGCTCAAGGCGGGCCCTGTTTCTAACCGCTTGTTCGATACGACCGATGCCCTGAAGGTCTTGAACCATGCCCATGCCGAATTGGTAACCGCCATCACCAAAGGCGACCACTACGGTGTGCGGCAAGCCGTGGAGAAAGACATATTTGTGGCTGGGCAATACATCCGGCGGGCCTTGACGCACGACAGAAAAGATGCCAGCCCATCCGCCCAGCAATGAAGTGCAGGGCTGAATTTCACCAAAAAAAGAGGTGGCTAAAACTTCTAACTGTTGCATCCCGTGTGATCATCTCCCCCGTAGAAGCTGGCCACTATTCCAAGCAAGGGAAGTGCTGCACGGCGTACTGGAGTCCCTCAAAGCGGAGCAACACAGATGAGTCAAGTACACCCCCAAGCCCGAAGCACCCCTCGCACGCGCACAGAAATTGTGCTGTCCCACCACGAGGCCTTCTGTCGTAGCGGGCGGGTAGCATAGGTCACGCCCTGTTCACCTCCTTGTGAGCGCAAAATCATCCCTGCTTTCTTTAAAAAATTCCCTGTTAATTTCAAAAGGTGGCGGGTGATCCGCACGTGGAAAGTTTGCATCTGCGCGCGATTGCCAGGGGTTTGCCTGTTTCCGGGTATACGACGCTCAAGAAAATTCGCTGTAAATTTCCCCGTTAACGGGATATCAATACTGAGAGAGGTTCGGCACATACAGGGCCCACCTCCAAGTATTTTTAAAAAAGCGCCTGCCCAGGCGCTTTTTTCGTTTCCGCCCTGCGGTAGCTCGCCACCGCGATAGCCAGTGCGGCTGTAACGAGCAAGGCCGCGACGGCGAAGGTGGTGCGCAAACCGGCCGCCACCGATTCGGGGGACGCTGTAGTGATATCGGTCGTACCTGCTGCGAACGCAAACACGGCGCCCATCACCGAGGCACCGGTGATCAGCCCCAGGTTGCGCGACAGGCTGAGGAGGCCGGAGATCACACCCCGCTGGTCGGCGGACACATCCACCATCACAGCGGTGTTGTTGGCCGCCTGGAACAACTGGTAGCCGGGTGTCAGGATGGCGATGGCGACCACATAGCCCACTACGCCGAACATGGCTGGCAACAGGGACAGCGCCGCTGCGCCCGTCACCATTGCCACCAGCCCGACGACGACCATCGGTGCTGCGCCCCAGCGGTCCACCACCCGGCCCGCCAGCACGCCGCCCACAATGGAGATCGCTGGGCCGACCGCCATCACCATGCCCACGGCCGTGGCACCCAGTCCCAGTGACTTTGACAGGTAGAACGGCCCGACCACGAAGGTCGTCGCCATCACCGTGGCCACCAACACATTGATGGCCAGGCTGGCACCCAGCGCCGGGTCGCGGAAGGCGGCCAAGCGCACCAGCGGCGATGCCACCTGGGTTTGGCTGTACACAAACAAGCCGGAGCCTATGGCAGCCGCCAACAGCAGCGCCATATTCAGCACCCCGAAGTGGCCGCGCCCCAGCGTCGTGGCCAGCGCATAGGCTGCCAGGCTCAGCGCCAGCAGCAGCGTGCCGATGGAGTCGAAGCGGGCAAGGTGCGTCTTGGGGTTCTGGCGGTCTGTGGGCAAATGGTGCTGCGCGAGCACAAAGGCCAGAATGCCCAGCGGCAGATTCACCAAGAAGATGGACCGCCAGCCAAAACCACCAATCAGCACGCCACTCAACGAGGGGCCAAGCATGGTGCCCACCGCGGACATGGTGCCCAGCAGGCCCATTGCGCGGCCGGTCCTGTCCTTCGGCACGATTTCTGCCACAAAGGCCATCGTCAGCGCCATCATGGTCGCCGCGCCCAGGCCTTGGGCCACCCGCGCTGCCAATAGCAAGTCCAGCGTCGGTGCGGCAGCACACAGTACCGAGGCGATGGTGAACACCATGATGCCGCTCAGCAACAGCCGTCGGCGGCCAAAGATGTCGCCGAGCCGCCCGACGCTGACGATCAGCGTGGTGATGGCCAGCAGGTAGGTCAGCACCACCCACTGGACTTGCTGGAACGAGGCGCCGAACACCTCGGCCAAGGTGGGCAAGGCCACGTTGGCGATGCTGGTGCCCAGCGAGGACAGCAGCATGGACAGGGACAGGGCGGCAAGTGCCCACGGGATTTGCCGGGGTTGGGAGACGGGAAGTTTGGGCATGAATGCGTCTTTCTGTGGATCTGGTTCAAGCGTAGGTCTTTACCAGTCATGGCGGAAGGCGCAGCATTTGCACTTAATCAATGCATTCAACGCCATGCCACGCGCGAATTGCGCTATGGTTAGCCCATGGCAACCCCCGATTTCAACCTGCTTGTCACGCTGGATGTGCTGCTTGCCGAGGGCAGCGTGGCGGGCGCGGCCCGGCGGCTGCGGCTCAGCCCGTCGGCGATGAGCCGGGCGCTGGCGCGGTTGCGCGAGACCACCGGCGACCCGCTGTTGGTGCGGGCAGGGCGCGGCCTGGTGTACACCCCGCGGGCCCTGGAGTTGTGCGGGCAGGTGCGCCAACTGGTGCAGGATGCGCAAGCCGTGCTGCGCCCCACCGAGGTGCTCCAGCCCAGCCAGTTGGCGCGTACCTTCACGCTGCGCACCAGCGAAGGCTTTGTGGAATGCTTTGGTCCCGGGCTGATTGCCCGCGTGGGAGCAGAAGCCCCCGGCGTGCGGCTGTGCTTTGTGCAAAAGCCCGACAAAGACAGCGCACCCCTGCGCGAGGGAGCTGTGGATCTGGAAATTGGCGTGGTGGGCAGCACCGCCGCGCCCGAGCTGCTGACCCAGGCCTTGTTCCGCGACCGGTTCATCGGGGTGGTGCGCGCGGGCCACGCGTTGAGCCAGGGCCAGATCACCCCCGCCCGCTATGCGAAAGGGCAGCACATCAGCGTGTCGCGGCGTGGGCTGTTCAAGGGGGCGATTGACGAAGCGCTGGAGCCGCTGCAGCGGGACATTGCCACCATCGTCGGCGGCTTTTCGACCGCGTTGGCGCTGGCCCGGGCCAGTGACCTGGTGGCCAGCGTACCGGGGCGGCACACCGGCATCCTGCGCGAGGGCATGCACAGTTTTGACCTGCCGGTGGCCACGCCCGAGTTCACCGTGTCCATGCTCTGGCACCCCCGGCTGGATGCCGACCCGGCGCAACGTTGGCTGCGCGGCTGTGTGCGCGAGGTATGCCGGTCTATGGACTGAAGATTGCTTGCGCTGACAATAGACGCTGTTTTGTAACTTTGTCGTCCTCCATAAGGAACCGTGCCATGCCACTTGTCGTTTTCAACCAGAAGGGCGGGGTGGGCAAGTCCACTATCACCTGCAATTTGGCCGCCATCAGCGCCAGCCAGGGTCTGCGCACGCTGGTGATCGATCTGGACCCGCAGGGCAATTCCAGCAGCTATCTGCTGGGCGTGCAGGCGCGGGACGACCAGCCCACGGTGGCCGGGTTTTTTGAGCACTGCCTGAGCTACAGCCTGCGCACCGTGCTGCCCACCGACTTCATCGTCACCACGCCGCACGAAAACCTGCACCTGATGCCGTCCAGCCCGCTGCTGGGCGAGCTGGAGAGCAAGCTGGAGTCGCGCCACAAGCTGTACAAGCTGCGCGAGGCCTTGCAGCTGCTGGCGGCGGGCTACGACCGCATCTACATCGACACGCCGCCTGCGCTGAACTTCTACACCCGCTCGGCGTTGATGGGCGCGCGGGCCTGCCTGATTCCGTTTGACTGCGATGAATTTGCCCGCAAGGCGCTGTACACCCTGCTGGACAACGTGGCCGAAATCCGAGCCGACCACAACCCCGGCCTGGTGGTAGACGGGATTGTGGTGAACCAGTTTCAGCCGCGCGCCAACCTGCCGCAGCGCATGGTGGGCGAGCTGGTGGCCGAAGGCCTGCCGGTGCTGCAGCCGTATCTGCCCTCGTCGGTGAAGATCCGGGAATCGCACGAGCAGTCTTTGCCCATGGTCTACCTGGACCCGCAGCACAAGCTGACACAGGCCTTTGTAGCCTTGCATGGCGTGCTGCAGGGCTTGCGCGCTGCATAGATTCATTTGCTATTGATTCAGTAGCTTCCAGCGCAGGTGCCACCTGCGCTGGAGCCGTATTTTCTATAAATTTGACAGAGGGAGGCGTCAGTCTCTACTTGACGTGCGCGGGGTGCGCAAGGCATAGTCCATAGCAAAATAATTCCTATTTTGTTTTAACTGATACCACTATTGCAATGTCGAATAACGAATTAAAACCGGCCCCGGCCTCCACCTATCCCAGCCTGCGCGAGCAGGCTGTTTTTATTACCGGCGGGGGCAGCGGCATAGGGGCTGCCATGGTGACCGCCTTTGTGGAGCAGGGCGCGCGCGTCGCCTTTGTGGACGTGGCCGAGTCCGCCAGCCAGGCGCTGGCGCAGCAACTGGTGGAGGCCGGTTACCCCGCGCCGTGGTGGCGCAAGTGCGATGTGCGCGACATTGCGGCGCTGCAAACCGCTGTGGCCGACGCAGCCAGTGAACTGGGCGACTTTGCGGTGCTGGTGAACAACGTGGCCAGCGACGACCGGCACACGCTGGAATCCGTTACGCCCGACTACTACGACCAGCGCATGGCCATCAATGAGCGGCCGGCCTTTTTTGCCATCCAGGCGGTGGTGCCGGGCATGCAGCGGCTGGGCGGCGGCTCCATCATTAACCTGGGCTCGACCGGCTGGCAGACCAAGGGCACGGGCTACCCCTGCTACGCGATTGCCAAGTCTTCCGTCAACGGCCTGACCCGCGGGCTGGCCAAGAGTCTGGGCGCGGACCGCATCCGCATCAATATCGTGTCGCCCGGCTGGGTGATGACCGAGCGGCAGATCGAGCTGTGGCTGAACGCCGAAGGCGAGGCCGAAATCCAGCGCACCCAGTGCCTGCCCGACAAGCTGCGCCCCCACGACATCGCCCGGATGGTGCTGTTTTTGGCCTCGGACGACGGCGCGATGTGCACCGCGCAAGAGTTCAAGGTGGACGCGGGTTGGGCCTGAGAAGGTTTTAGATTGCTACATTCTTTGATGTAGTTATAGATAGCGCCCTGCGCAGGTACTGTCTGCGCTGGCGGCCTATTTTTGGCTTAAAAAATGGCCTGAAAACCCATAACTATGCATCGGTGTTCTCCAGTGCGCAGCCATAGAGGGATAGGCTGGCGGCTTTCAAGGCCTTGAGCATCACCTTGGCGGCGGGCGAAGGCAGGCGGTCGGTGCGGGTGATGATGCCAAATGCGTCCATGTGGCAAGGAATCTCCAACGGCACGATGGCGACCAGGCCGTGGGCGGCGTAGTAGTGCGCCACGTCGGCGGCAATCACAGCCAGCATGTCGCTTTGCTGCAGCATGCGGGTGATGAACAGCAGCGCGGCCGACTCGATCACGTTGATCGGTGGCGCCAGGCCCACTTCCTGGAACATCAGCTCAAACCGGTGGCGCAGCACGCTGCCTGCGGGCGGCACGATCCAGCCGGTGCCCACCACATCGCGTAGCGTCAGCCCTTCCATGGTGACTAGCGGGTGGCCGGGGCGGGCAATGGCGCACACCGGTTCTTCTGTCAGCGGCTCGTAACGCAGATTGGTTTTATCTTGCTCGGCAAACAGGCGCGCCACCACCAGGTCGAGCTTGCCCTGCTGCATCCGCTCGATCAGTACCGGGCTATTTTCGATTTCCAGCCCGACGCGCAGCGTGGGCTGCTCGCGTTTGACAATGGCCACGGCGGACGGCAACAGCGTCAGACCGGGCGAGGTGATGGCCCCAATGCTGACCTGGCCAAAGCGCCCGGCCTTGAGGGCTGTCAGCTCTTCGTGCGCCTGGTTCAGGCTGGCCAGCGCCACGCGGGCGTGGCGGATCATGGTTTCGCCGTACCAAGTGGGTCGCATGCCGCGCGGTAGCCGGTCGAACAGCGGCACCTCCAGTACGTCCTCCAGGTCTTTGAGCAGCTTGGACGCGGCGGGTTGGGTCATGTTGAGCACCTGCGAGGCTCGGTGGATGTTGCCTTCCTCGGCCAGGGCCACCAGTAGCAGCAGTTGGCGGGTCTTGAGGCGAGCCCGGATGAACCAGGGGGTGTTGGATGCCATGGGGGTTTTCCAGAATGTGAATATTGATATGTATTTTGGCTAAAAAACCATTGGATTGATACCTGTTTTGTTCTTAGACTCTCAGGGTGTTTGTAATTAAGTATTCATCTAATTGGCCAAAGAAGCTAAAACCGGGTTCTAACCCCGTCCATTTGGACGGTGGACAGGGCAAATAACTAAACCATCAGGAGACAACATGCAGATCAATCGCCGTACTCTCGCCATCGCATTGGCCGCCGCCCCCTTGGCTGGCTTGCTGCCAGGCACCGTGTTTGCACAGAAAAAAATTGTGCTGGGTTTTAGCCAGGTGGGGGCCGAAAGCGAATGGCGCACCGCCAATACGGACTCCATCAAGTCTGCTGCGGCAGATGCCGGTATCGAGTTGAAATTCTCCGATGCCCAGCAAAAGCAAGAGAACCAGATCAAGGCTATTCGCTCTTTCATTGCGCAAAAAGTGGACGTGATTGCGTTCTCGCCCGTGGTCGAGTCCGGCTGGGAAACCGTGCTGCGCGAAGCCAAGGCTGCCAAGATCCCCGTGGTGCTGACCGACCGCTCGGTCAACGTGAAAGACGACTCCCTGTTCGTGTCTTTCATGGGTTCGGACTTCACCGAAGAAGGCCGCAAGGCCGGTCGCTGGCTGGTCGAGAAAATGAAAAACGATAAGGGCGATGTGAACATCGTCGAGTTGCAAGGCACTGTGGGCTCTGCCCCCGCCATCGACCGCAAGAAGGGCTTTGAAGAAATCATCAAGGCCGACCCCAAGTTCAAGATCATCCGCTCGCAAACCGGTGACTTCACCCGCGCCAAGGGCAAGGAAGTCATGGAGGCTTTCCTCAAGGCCGAGGGCAAGAAGATCAATGTGCTGTTTGCGCACAACGACGACATGGCGATCGGTGCCATCCAGGCGATTGAAGAAGCAGGCCTCAAGCCTGCCAAAGACATCACCATCATTTCGATTGACGGAGTGAAGGGTGCCTTTGAGGCCATGATTGCAGGCAAGCTGAATGTGTCGGTGGAATGCAGCCCGCTGCTGGGCCCACAGCTGATGTCTGCCGTCAAGGACCTGAAGGCTGGCAAGACGCTGCAAAAACGCATCGTCACCGAAGAGGGCATCTTCCCCATGGAAGTTGCTGCCGCAGAGTTCCCCAAGCGTAAATACTGATCTGCTTCCCCCACGGCGCGTTGGATACTGAACGCGCTTTTTATAACCTCGGAGACAATTGCAATGAAACGAACGTTACTTAAATCTGTGTTGGCCAGCTTGGCCTTGGCCGCACTCGGTGTTGCACCGCAAGCCAATGCCCAAGACAAGGGCACCATCGGCATTTCCATGCCGACAAAGTCCTCCGCCCGCTGGATCGCAGACGGCGACAACATGGTCAAAGTGTTGAAAGACCGTGGCTACAAGACCGATTTGCAGTACGCCGACGACGACATCCCGAACCAACTCGCCCAAATCGAGAACATGGTCACCAAGGGTGTGAAGGTTTTGGTGATTGCCTCCATCGACGGCACCACGCTGTCCAAAGTGCTGCAAAACGCAGCCGACAAGGGTGTCAAGGTTATTGCCTATGACCGCCTGATCAAGGGCTCGAAGAACGTGGACTACTACGCCACGTTCGACAACTTCC
>NZ_JBDTEM010000319.1:0-7516 GCF_039922535.1 Rhodoferax sp.
TACATCGCCAGGATCAGCGACTGCATCATGTCGTTGACCATGTGCGAGCCGCTGATGGCCGCCAAAATGCCGAGTGCGGGCTTGGCTTTGGGTGGACTGGTGACCGGGGTGGCGGCGCTGACCGGCAAGGCAGATGCTGCGGAAGTTGTCATAAGGGTGGTGTGTGCTGGGGGGGGGGGTGAAAGTCGGCAATCTGCAGTGCGAAAAGGCTCTGTTTGCACCGGTCATTTTTGCCTGGCATACCAAAATTATAGAAATGGCGCGCCAGCCTGTCTCGCGCCATCCAGCCATAAACCATTGCAAAGAGGACAGAGGCGCATCGCTCCGCCCCAAAGCCCTGTACGTGGCGCGATGTACAAAGACACGCGCATGGGGCCGCCCAGTTTGCGTGACGCAACGCC
Source organism: Rhodoferax sp. (assembly GCF_039922535.1). GTDB lineage: Bacteria > Pseudomonadota > Gammaproteobacteria > Burkholderiales > Burkholderiaceae_C > Rhodoferax_B. Next base: position 402 of record NZ_JBDTEM010000319.1, read on the forward strand.
ACCTAGACCACATAAGGACCTACTAGCCATTCACTGTGCACGTACCTTTTTGAACGGACCTAGTGTGGTGTAAGGTGCCGACAGTTTTCACTCACAAAATTTTTCATGCACTCCCTTGCCCGTCTCAGCCGCTTTGTCGGCAAAACCTTTGCTTTTTGGGTGCTGCTTTTTGCAGTGCTCGCTTTTTTTGCGCCCGCGCAGTTCAAGTGGATTGGCGCGTACATCGTCCCCTTGCTGGGCATCATCATGTTCGGCATGGGGTTGACGCTGTCGAAAGAAGATTTCATAGAAGTCGCCAAGCGCCCGATGGACGTGGCCATTGGCGTATTGGGCCAGTTCATCATCATGCCGGCGCTGGCGTGGATCTTGGCCAAGGCCCTGCAATTGCCGCCTGAAGTGGCGGTGGGCGTGATTCTGGTGGGCTGCTGCCCCGGTGGCACGGCATCGAATGTGATGACCTTTCTGGCGCGCGGCGATGTGGCCTTGTCGGTAGCCATTACCTCTGTCACCACCTTGCTCGCGCCCATCGTCACACCGGCGCTGATCTACCTGCTGGCCAGCCAGTGGCTGGAGGTGAGTGCGGCGGCGATGTTCTGGTCTATCGTACAAGTGGTGGTGTTTCCCATTGTGCTGGGCTTGGTGGTGCAAACGCTGCTGGGCACCAAGGTGCGCAGTGCGGTGGCGGTGTTGCCACTGGTGTCGGTGGTCGCCATCGTCGCGATTGTGGCCGCCGTGGTGGCTGGCAACCAGGCGCGTATTGCGACCAGCGGCCTGATGATCTTTGCCGTGGTGGTGCTGCACAACGGCCTGGGCTTGTTGCTGGGCTACTGGCTCGGCAAACTGACCGGCATGCCGGTGTCCAAACGCAAGGCGCTGTCGATCGAGGTAGGCATGCAGAACTCAGGCCTGGGCGTGGCATTGGCCACGGCACACTTCTCACCTTTGGCGGCCGTGCCGAGCGCCATTTTCAGCGTGTGGCACAACATCAGCGGCCCGCTGATCGCCACGCTGTACCAGCGCTTCCGCAATGAAGATGGTTCGACCGGGGCAGCTCCGCGCTGAAGCAAACCCATTGCCATCCAAAAACGCCCGGCCATGTCGGGCGTTTTTATGTATTGGGAGTGGATGGTTCGCATCTGCGCTGGCTTAAAACAAGGGCCAGCGAATGGTGTGCGCATTGGACAACCTGAATTTCCCCACGCCCCCCCATGAACCTACGGCGCGGGCGTGGCCGTGGTGCCCGAAAATCTGCGTACCCTGCGGCTCACCCAAGAGGAAGAGGCAAAGCTGTTCGCATGGCTGGAAACCCTGCAAACCGTGTGCGGCGTCCACATCCAGGTGCACAAACAGCCCGGCCCGTGCCGAAAAACCAAGCGGGCGGTCCCGGCAGCGGTCCGGCGGTGTTTAGAAACCACGCCAACGATGGCGTTTGAGAGGCCGGTTTCGGCCAGTCGCGCTCAGCCAAGTCTGTTGACGGGATGAGCACTGTGGGCGGAAGGCGGTCCTTCGCGCGCGATCCGATGACGGACTGCACCCATCGCCAGCAGACATCAAAGCATGGCGCGCGCGAGCGAAAGCGCCCCTTGGGCCGCCGATCTGCGGATAGACTTTGCGGTGTTCAGCGCGGTGCTGACAGTCTCTTGCCGAGCCGCATCCACCATGAAATATCTCCGCCCACTGCTTGTTTTTTTCGCGGCCGTCGCGTGTTCCCACGTTGACGCGCAGGTGGCGAGCGCTTCGCCGGTCAATGGCTCCCCGATGCCCGCCGCATCGTATGGATCCATTTCGGCATCCAATGCGGCCGTGTTCAAGGCTTGCGCGGCCGCTCCGCCAACCCATGGAGCGTGTCCGCTGGATGCGGTCTTTGGGCTCTTCAAGCTGGCCCCGAACAACGACGTGCTGGACTTCCTGGTTTCCAACACAGTCCCTCGGGTGGTCAACCAAAACTACGGGTGGATCCTGCAACTCAACCAGATGACGGGCAAGGTCCGCGTGCTCGAACGCATGACGTTGCCAGAAACCCCGAAGACCTGGGGTGCCGGTGGCCAGCCGTACGGCACCTCGGCGGACCGCAAGACGATTTCGCTGGATGTCACCCTGACTGTTTACAACGGCACCGTCTCAAAGTCTTGGGACGTGGCCCATGGCGATCCTGCCGGCCACTACCTGATCAGCGCCTTCATCGAAAATGCTGCGCCGGTGCAGTTCGAGTTCGATGTCCTAGATCCGAAGTGAACCACCGCCACAAACCTGCAGGTTAAGCAGGTTGTCGTTTCCGAATGCCGCGATGGATGGAGTCGCAAATTCTCACACCCTGAAAATTTAAGAAAAATCACCCTCCAGCGCACATAGCACCTGCGCTGGCAGCTACGTATTCAATAGCATCCACACGGGCTATTTACCCCCGCCCCGCCCGCGCCCGCCGGGCTTCGGAATTCGGGTGCATGGGCCGCAAATACTCGTGCAGCGGCAGCGCAGCAGCCCCCACGGCGGCGGCCAGGGGGCCGTAGCGGGCCATGCGGATGCTGGGGGGCGGCATGCCGGCGCTGGCGGCGTACTGGGCTACGGTGTCGATGGCGCTTTGCAGAAATTCGGGGTGGTGGTCGCAGGACTTGCCGCCGACCACGATGGCCCGGGGGTTGAAGGTGGTCCACAGGTTTTGCAGCAGCACGCCCAGGTAGTGGCCGGAGCGGCTCAGGTCCACCGGGGTGCCGTCCATGCCGCTGAGCGCGCGCAGGCCGATGAAGGCCTCGGCGCAGCCTTTGCGCCCGCAGGAGCACAGCGGGCCGTCGATTTGCATGATGGTGTGGCCGATTTCCCCGGCCATGCCTTGCGCGCCGCTGAACAAGCGGTCGTTGGAGACAATGCCCGCGCCCACGCCCACGTCGCAGCTCACAAAGATCAGCGGGTCTTCGCCCTCGCCGTCGGCAAACTCGTATTCGCCCAGCGCGCCTGCGTCGGCATCGTTTTGCAATTGCAGCGGCACCGGGGGCAGGCCGACCTTGGCCAGGGCCTGGGTCAGGTGGCTGAGCAGGTCAAGGTTGCGCCAGCCCAGATTCGGGGCAAACAGCACCTCGCCGCTGGCGTGGTCGATGGCACCGGGGGTGCACACGCCCACGCCCACCAGCTGCAGGCCCAGCGCCAGCAGCTCGGCGTAGGCGGTGGCCACCATGCGGGCGGTTTGCTGGCTGGCCCGCGCCGGGTGGGTGCTGGCCAGGGGCTGCTCTTCGGAATGCAAGATGTCGCCCTGCAGGGTGACGCAGACCACGCGCACCACTTCGACGGCCATTTCCACCCCGATCAGAGCGCGCTTGCCCTCGTGGATGCGCAGCGGCGTGGACGGGCGGCCCAGGCCTTCGTTGACGGTTTCCACGGCTTCGGTGAGCCAGCCGTCCTCCAGCAGTTCGCGCACTAGCAGGCTAACGGTGGATTTGGTCAGGCCGCTGCCCGACGCCAGCCTGGCCCGCGACAGGCCGGGCTGGGCCCGCAGCATGCGCAGCAGTACGCTGCGGTTGATGCGTTTGACGAGTTGCTGGTCGCCCGTAGTCTTCATGGGGGTGGAATCGCGAAGTGGAAAGAATCCTGGAGTCTAGATGCTGGCGCGCTCGGTTTGCGGCTTGCCCTCAGGCCGTTTGCCGGTGATGACCATGCCCAGCACCTCGTCTTCGGTCACGTCGGCGGTGTTGTAGGTGCCGACCAGTTTGCCGTTCTTCATCACCGCCAGCCGGTCGCTCAGACCAAACACATCCGGCATGTCGTGGGTGATCAAAAAGATGCCCACGCCTTCGCTTTTGAGCTGCTGCACCAGGCGGCCGACCATGGCGGTTTCTTCGGGGCCCAGGGCGGCGCAGGGCTCGTCCATGATCAGGATGCGGGCATTGAAGTACAGCGCCCGCGAGATCGCCACCACCTGGCGTTGGCCGCCCGAGAGCCGCCGCACCGGCACGCGGATGTTGGTGAAGTTCTTGTTCAGGCGGGCGAACACCTTGCGGGCGTTCTCTTCCATGAAATGGTCGTCCAGCGTGTTCCAGCGGGTCATCTTCTCGCGGCCCAGGAACAGGTTGGCCACCGAATCCAGGTTGTCGGCCAGGGCCAGGGTTTGGTAGATGGTTTCAATGCCCTGGGCCTGCGCTTCGGCGGGGGTGCGGATGTGTACCTTTTGCCCGGCAATCACGGTGTCGCCAGAATCAATGGGGTAGGCCCCGGCCAGCATTTTCATCAGCGTGGACTTGCCCGCGCCGTTGTGGCCCAACAAGGCCACCACTTCGCCGGGATACAGGTTGACGCTGACACCGTCTACCGCGACCACGCCGCCAAAGGCTTTGCGGATGTCGCGCAGTTCGACCAGGGGTTTAGATGGATCAGTCATGTTCAACGGTCCCCGGTGAATTTGCGGTAGAACACATCAAACACTACAGCCACGATCAGCACCTGGCCAATGATGACCATGCGCTTGCCGATGGACACGTCCAGCAGCAGCATGCCGCTGTCCAGCGACTGCATGATCAGCGCACCCAGAACAGAGCCGAAGATGGAGCCGCTGCCCCCGGCCAGCGCGGTGCCGCCGATGACGGCGGCCGCAATCACGTACAGCTCCATGCCGGTGCCCAGCGAGTTGGTGCCGGCGTTCAGCCGCGCGATGGACACAATCGCGGCAATCGTAATCAGCACACCCAGCAGCGCGAACAATTGCAAGGTGACGCGCTTGACCGGAATGCCCACCAGCGCCGCCGCGTCGGGGTTGCCGCCCATGGCGTAGACGTAGCGGCCAAAGCGGGTGCGGTGCACCAGAAACGACAAGCCACCGGCCACCACGGCCCAGATCAGCACCGGTATCGGAATTCCCTGCGGAACCGGCTTGGACGAGATTTGGTAGTGGTTCATGGTGTCGGCAAAGGCTAGCAGCAGCAAGATGGGCACGCCGACCAGCAGCGCCTCCATCCACAGCGGGTCGGTGGCCACGCCGTGGTGCTGACGCGTGCGGCGCTTTTGCACTACGCGCAGCAGCAGCGCCACGCAGACCAGGCCGGTAATCCACCAGGTGGCCTGGGTGCCAATGCCCCCGTCATAGCCGCCGCCCAGGCGCAAGAAGAAATCGTTGGTGACCGGCTGGGTCTTGCCGTCGGCTACCAAAAAAGCGGCACCGCGAAACGACATCAGCCCGCCCAACGTGACCACAAACGAGGGCACGCCCAGCACCGCCGTGAGCCATCCCTGGTAGATCGACACGGCCATGGCCACCGCCAGCCCGGCCAGGCAGGCCGTGGGCCAGGACCAGTTGCTGCTGTACTGCAAATACGCAATCAGCACGCCCACAAAGCCCATCACCGAGCCGACCGACAAGTCGATGTGGCGGGCCACGATGATCAACACCATGACGGTGGAGACGATGCCCACCACGGCGGTCTGCTGGGCAATGTTGTACAGGTTCTCGGGCGAGAAGAAGATGCCTTCGGTCAGCACGCCAAACACCGTGGCCAGCACGGCCAGCACCAGGCTCATCAGGACCAGGCGCCAGTCGATGTTGGCATCGCGCCAGGGGGATTGGGACATTCAAGACTCCGATAAATGGAAAGGTAGGGCGTGTGACTTGCTCACTACGCCACCACTTCTTCAGACTGCTCGCACGCTCCCAGGGATACCGTGGAACCGGCTTTGCCGGGCCACTGGTATCGCCCCCTGCAAGGGGGTTGGCGAAGCGAAGCGCAGTCTGGGGGTGAGCCTAATTACTTGCAGGCGGCCGGGGCGCTGGCTGCGGCCACACCCTTGCACAGCTCGTCCTTCTTGATCCAGTTGGCCTTGACCACCAGGTCCAGGTTGTCGCGGGTGATGGCGACCGGCTTGAGGAAATGCGAGTCCAGCGCGATCTTCTTTTCGCCGCCGTTCCAGCTCACGGTGCCGGGCACTTTCTTGCCACCGGCCAGGTCCACTGCGGCAATGGCGGCTTCGCGGCCCAGGTCGCGTGCGTCCTTCCACACCGAGACGGTTTGCGTGCCCAGGGCGACGCGGTTCAGCGCGGCAAAGTCGCCGTCTTGGCCGGACACGGGAATGCCCTTGATGCCCTTGCTGGTGAGCGCGGCGACCACACCGCCAGCGGTGCCGTCGTTGGAGGCCACCACGGCATCCACCTTGCCACCGACCTTGGTGAGGATCTGCTCCATGTTCTTTTGCGCGACTTCGGGCTTCCAGCCGTCGGTGTATTCCTCGCCCACGATCTTGATGGCACCGGACTTGACGGCGGCGGCGATCACCTCTTGCTGGCCTGCGCGCAGGAAGTCGGCATTCGGGTCGGAAGGCGAACCCTTGATCATCACGTAGTTGCCCTTGGGTTGCATCTTGAACACGGCGGCAGCCTGCATGCGGCCGACCTCTTTGTTGTCAAAGGTGATGTAGTACACGCCGGGCGCTTCGATCAGGCGGTCGTAGGCGACGACGGGAATCTTCTCTTTGGTGGCCTTGTTGACAGCGGGCAGAATCGCGTCTTTGTCCATGGCCAGCACGATCAGCACTTTGGCACCCTTGCTGATCAGGCTGTCGATGTCGCCGAGTTGCTTCTCAGGGGAGCCACCGGCATCGGCACTGATGTACTTGGCACCCAGCTTTTCCAGCTGCGCCTTGATGGCGGTTTCATCGGTTTTCCAGCGTTCCTCTTGGAAGTTGGACCAGCTCACCCCCACCGTCATTTGCGCTAGCGTGGCGGTGCTGACGGTACCGAGAGCGGCCAGGGCCACAACGGACAGAATCTTCTTGAATGGTTTTTGCATTGTTGTCTCCATGAGGTGCCTGCGTGAGGCGGGTCTGGTAAGGCGAAGGCAGCGTGGCTACGTAGATAGTTCGACTTCCGGACGAACTATCAAACATTTTGGCGATTGCCGAACTAGGACTTGCCCTAGGTGGCTGTGTAAAACTGCGGCAGCTATTTATTAATAAAATCAGCTTCTAGCGCATATTCCATCTGCGCTGGAAGCTACAAAAACCGCAGCATTAACCGATGGCGTTGGACACCCGGGCGTAGAAAGCCATGTCGTGTTGGTACTGGCTGTCGGAGATTTGCCGGTTATTGTGCTGGGTGGTCAGGTTGTCAATGACCTTCCGCACCTGGGCTTGCTGGTTGC
>NZ_JBDTEM010000320.1:0-13239 GCF_039922535.1 Rhodoferax sp.
GCCAAGTCGAACATGTTGTACCACATGGAATGGATGCCAGCCAGGGTGATGAACTGGTACTTGTAACCCATGGCACCCAGCTCGCGCTGGAACTTGGCGATGGTCGCGTCGTCCAGGTTTTTCTTCCAGTTGAAGGATGGCGAGCAGTTGTAGGCCAGCATCTTGCCGGGGTGGACCTTATGCACGGCTTCGGCAAATTTGCGGGCAAATTCCAGGTCGGGCGTGCCGGTTTCGCACCACACCAGATCGGCGTAGTGGGCGTAGGCAATGGCGCGGCTGATGGCCTGGTCCATGCCCTTGTTGGTCTTGTAGAAACCTTCGGAAGTGCGCTCACCAGTGATGAAAGGTTTGTCGTTTTCGTCGTAGTCGCTGGTCAGCAAGTCGGCGGCTTCGGCATCGGTGCGGGCAATCACCAGGGTGGGCACGCCGCACACGTCGGCGGCCATGCGGGCAGCGATCAGCTTTTGCACGGCTTCGGCGGTAGGCACCAGCACTTTGCCGCCCATGTGGCCGCACTTCTTGACGGAGGCCAACTGGTCTTCCCAGTGCACGCCGGCCGCGCCGGAGTTGATCATGGCCTTCATCAGTTCAAACGCGTTCAGCACGCCGCCGAAACCGGCTTCGGCATCGGCCACGATGGGCGCGAAGTTGTCGATATAGCCTGCGTCGCCTGCGTCAATGCCCTTGGAGTGCTGGATTTCGTCGGCACGGCGGAAGGTGTTGTTGATGCGCTCGACCACCTTTGGCACCGAATCCACGGGGTACAGCGACTGGTCGGGGTACATGGCGGCGTAGCCGTTGTTGTCGGCAGCGACTTGCCAGCCGGACAGGTAGATGGCTTTCACGCCGGCCTTGACTTGCTGCATGGCCTGGCCACCGGTCAACGCGCCCAGGCAGTTCACATAGGCTTCGGTGTGCAACAGATCCCAGAGCTTTTCTGCACCACGGCGGGCCAGGGTGTGCTCGATGGGGAAAGAGCCACGCAGACGCACGACTTCGGCCGCCGTGTAACCACGCTTGATGCCCTTCCAACGGGGGTTGGTGTCCCAGTCTTTTTGCAGAGCGGCAGCTTGTTGGTCACGGCTGAGTTGTTCGGTGATGGATTGCGGCATAAAAACTCCAAGGTGGATGGAAAAGCGAATCAAGGGGTCTGCACTGCAGTGGTTTGCGGTGCCGATGCATAAATTCTAAGTCTTCTATAAGACTTTTCATACTCTTATGTCTTATATAAGATTAAAAATTTAACCGAACAAAATCAATTGCTTACGAATTATTTTTTATGATGTGAAAACAATTTTTGTATTTTGATAAAAAATATTGCAGTGCAGCAATGCCCGGTTTCGCAGTGCGGTTTGACATTTCCACATAGTGAAAAATTGGCGGCAGTAGCGCAAAAACGCTGCGAGCGCCCCACTACACTGGGCCCATGGAATCCTGGATAGCCCACCTTCTCACCCTGTTGGCCCTGCCGCAATTCGGCCTGAGCACCGTATTTATCGTCTCGTTTATCTCGGCCACACTGCTGCCACTGGGCTCGGAGCCGGTGGTGTTTGGGCTGGTCAAGCTCAACCCCGAACTCTTCTGGCCCGCCATCCTGGTCGCCACTGCGGGCAACACCCTGGGTGGCGCGGTGGACTGGTGGATGGGTTTTGGCGCACACCGGGTAGCGGATAAATACCAGCATTCATCGCACCACACCCGCGTGCTGGGCTGGCTGGAGAAGTTAGGGCCCAAAGCCTGTTTGCTGGCCTGGCTGCCCTTGGTGGGCGACCCGCTGTGTGCGGTGGCGGGCTGGCTGAAACTGCCGTTTTGGCCCTGCTTGGGCTATATGGCGATAGGCAAGTTCTTGCGCTACGTGATGATGACCGGGTCGCTGATTTGGGCGTTCCCGGCAGATTGGTTTTAAAACCGCTCGTGTTCAGCCAGGTAGCGCCACTGGCCGGGCGCTAGCGCCGTCATGGCCACGCGGCCCACGCGGATGCGTTTGACGCTGCGAATCTGCAAGCCCGCGCTTTCGCACAGATAGTCGATCTGTCCCGGGCGTTCGCCTTTGAGGGCGAAACGCAAGCGGGTTTCGGTGTCGGTATTGCTGCTGATGCTGACCTTGGCGGCCGTCAAAATCTTCTCAACGTACTGCACCGGATCGGCCAGTTTGCGCAGCATGCCGGGGGTGACATCGCCCACCACCTCCACCATCACCTCGTGCTCGATCAGGTCGGCATCTTCTTCCAGCTTGCGCACTACCCGGCCGTCCTGGGTGTAGACCACCAAGCCACTGGCGCGGCTGTCCATGGGCGTGGCCAGGCGCAACTGGGCGAAGTGCTTCTTGAGGGTGCGGATGCCGGAACGGTCGTCGACAGCATGGTTCTCGCGCGTCAGCAAGGTCAGCGCGGGCTGCGCTTTCGGGCCTGGGCCTGCATCCAACCCAGCGGTAAAACCTACGGGTTTGTGCAGCAAGAGCGTGACCGTGGGTGCCACCAGCAGGCTGGCATCGGAGTCCACGGTGATCTTTTGTGCACCGACGCGGAACATCGGCTCGTCCACCACCTGCCCATCCACCCGTACCCAGCCGCCTTCGATGTACTGCTCCGCCTCACGGCGGGAGCAGGCCAGCTGTTCAGCGAGGCGTTTGGCAAGGCGTACCGGTTCGGTCATGGGAGGCAATACAGTGGGAAAAATTAGCTACTACAGTTTTTATAGCTGCCAGCGCAGGTACTACCTGCGCCAGAGGCCTAAAAAGCTTAAAAAATTAAGAGCTGAACAAGAAGTTCATCACGTCGCCGTCCTTGACGACGTATTCCTTGCCTTCGGCCCGCATCTTGCCCGCGTCCTTCGCGCCCTGCTCGCCCTTGAAGGCGATGTAGTCGTCAAAGGCAATGGTCTGGGCGCGGATATAGCCCTTCTCGAAGTCGGTGTGGATCACGCCCGCCGCTTGCGGGCCGGTGTCGCCGACGTGGATGGTCCAGGCGCGCACTTCCTTCACACCGGCGGTGAAGTAGGTTTGCAGGCCCAGCAAGGTGTAGGCGGCGCGGATCAGGCGGTTCAGACCGGGCTCGGTCTGACCCAACTCTTCCAGGAACATGGCGCGGTCTTCGTCCTCCATCTCGGCCATTTCGGCTTCCATCTTGGCGCTGATGGCCACCACGGGCGCGTTTTGCGCAGCGGCGTAGGCCTTCAGGCGGTCCAGCATGGGGTTGTTCTCAAACCCGTCTTCGGCCACGTTGGCCACAAACATGGCGGGCTTGGCGGTGATCAGGAAGAATTGCTTGAGCAGCGGCAGCTCTTCCTTGGTGAAGTCCAGCGTGCGCACCGGCTTGGCTTCGTTCAGCGCCACCTGGCACTTCTCCAGAATCGCTACCAGCTTGATGGATTCTTTGTCGCCCGAGCGCGCCAGCTTGGTCACACGGTGCAGGGCTTTTTCCACGGCGGACAGATCGGCCAGGCAGAGTTCGGTCTGGATCACTTCGATGTCGGAGATCGGATCGACCTTGCCCGCCACGTGGATCACGTTGTCGTCTTCAAAGCAGCGCACCACATTGATGGTGGCATCGGTTTCGCGGATGTGCGCCAAAAACTTATTGCCCAGGCCTTCGCCCGTGCTGGCACCGGCCACCAAACCGGCGATGTCGACAAATTCGACCACCGCAGGCACCATGCGCTCGGGTTTGACGATCACGGCCAGCTGCTCCATGCGCGCATCGGGCACCTCGACGATGCCAACGTTGGGCTCGATGGTGCAAAAGGGATAGTTTTCCGCAGCGATACCCGCCTTGGTCAAGGCGTTAAACAGGGTCGATTTACCGACATTGGGCAAGCCAACAATGCCACATTTCATGGGTTTCCTTTGCACACCCCCAGTCTGCGCGCACTGCGTGTCGCTTCGCCAACCCCCTTGCAGGGGGCGATACCGACGGCCCGGCAAAGCCGGTTCCGTGGTATCCCACGAAGGGGACAGGGTTGTTTATTGCGTGCCGTGGGGCGGCGTAGATGGTGAAAGATAACCATCTAGTGTATTCGACAGGGTTTAGTCGAACTTGTAATCCGCCGTGGCCGCCTGGCCGACTTGCAGCACCACGTCCATACCTTGCAATACGATGGCGTTCATGCCAAAGGCCACGGCACCACCGACGACGGCGGTTTGGCGGTAGGTTTGCAGCATGTCGCCCACGGTGGGGGTGCTCAGAGCGGTGCGGGGGTCGATGTTGGGAATCGGGCAGCGCGGGCAGGGTTTGACCATGCGCAGGCGGGCCTCGCCCTGGACGGTGGCGATCAGCAGTTCGTCCAGCCGGTCTTCGTCGTGGGCTTCGATGCCTGCCAGCACGATGTTGGGGCGAAAGCGCTCCATGGTGACGGCGGCCTCCCCGGCGGCAACCAGGCGTTGGTTCAGGTCAGCCAACGAGGCTTCGCTGATCACCAGCACCGCGAAGCCGTCAGAAAACTGGTTCAAGCCCTCAGCGTCGCCCGTCCATTGCGCGCTGGACAGGCGGCGGTGGTCGGGGTTGAAGCGCACCAGGCGCAGCGGATGGCCCAAAAAGTCGCTGAACCACTGTGCTGCCAAGTCGCCCATGTCGAAGGCAGGCACGGTGTCTTTCCACACGGTGACTTGCACGGCGTGCTCTACTTTGTCTAGCTGCACGTGCAGGTCCAGCATGCCTGGGGCCCGTAAAACCATCTCAAATGCTTTGAGCTGGGGCTGGACCAGGGCCATGCGCGGCAGCTCGCGCTGGGTGACGAACTGGCCCTGCGCGTCCACCACCATCCAGGCGCGGTCGAACTCCAGGCCGGTATCAAGCAGCGTCACCTGGTCCAGCGCCACCCCGGCGCAGGATTTGACGGGGTAGACGAACAGGTGGGAGATGGTGGCGGTGACATCCATGGGGGCAAATCCTTGGCAAATCCAATATTGTGACCGCCTCCTACAATCCTGATATGGCCCAACCTTTTGACATTTGTATCCGTGGCGCTGGCATTGTCGGCCGCACTTTGGCGTTGTTGCTGGCGCGGGACCGGCTGCGCGTGGCCTTGGTCGCCGATCCGGCCCATCCCGCCCCAGCCGACGACGTGCGCGCCTACGCACTCAACACGGCATCGCGCACGCTGCTTGAATCCCTGCGCTGCTGGCCCGACGCCGAGCACGCAACGGCGGTGCAACAGATGCACGTCTGGGGCGACAAGGGCGGCGAAGTCACCTTTACCGCCAGCCAGCAGGGCGCACCTGCGCTGGCCTGGATCGTGGACGTACCCGCGCTGGAAACCCGCCTGGGCGAGGCGGTGCGCTACCAGCCGATGATCGAGGTGGTGGACAGCCCCGTCGCAGCCGCCCTGACCGTGGTCTGCGAAGGCAAGGCCAGCGCCACCCGGGCCGAGCTGGGCGTGGAATTCGACAGCATGCCCTACCACCAGCAGGCCGTAGCCACCCGGTTGGTATGCCAAAAACCGCACAACCAGACCGCACGGCAGTGGTTTGTCAATGGCGAAATCCTGGCTTTTTTGCCCATGCAGGGCGAGGCGGGGAACTCTGTGGCCGTGGTGTGGTCTGTGCAAGAGGACCGCGCCGCAGCGCTGCTGGCCTTGTCACCCGAAGATTTTTGTTTGGCTTTGCAAGAGGCCAGCCACGGCGCACTGGGAAGCCTGGCGCTGGACGGCCCACGGGCGGCCTGGCCATTGCACAAGGCGCAGGCCAGCCGCTGGATCGGTAGCCAAGGCCAACGCGCTTGGGTGTTAGCGGGCGACGCGGCGCACACCGTGCATCCGCTGGCGGGCCAGGGACTGAATCTGGGCCTGGGCGATGCGGCCACGCTGGCGCAGGTACTACAGGGCCGCGAGTACTGGCGCAGTGTGGGCGACGCGCGCCTGCTACGCCAGTACGAGCGGACGCGCAAGACGGCGCTGCTGGCGGTGGGCGGGGCAACGGACGGTTTGCAGCAGTTGTTTGCGCGCGGTGACGCGACCACACAGGGGCTGCGCAACTGGGGCATGCAGGGGTTTGAGCGCAGCGGCTGGGTCAAGACCTGGGTCGCGCGGCAGGCCATGGGATTAGAAACATTCGGGAATTGACATGACATTTTTGAAATTTGCGGTCGCCACGGCCATCGCCATCGCGTGCCTGGGTGCGCAAGCCCAAGAAGCCGCGATCCGCAAGAACCTGGCCGAGCGCATTCCGCAAATGCCCAAAATTGAAGAGATCAACAAAAGCGCCATGCCCGGGCTGTTTGAGTTGACGGTGAGTGGCGGCGACATCATGTACACCGATGCCGAAGGCAACTTCCTGATCCAGGGCAACCTGATCGACACCAAGGCCCGCCGCAACCTGACCGAAGAGCGGGTCAACAAACTCAGCGCGGTGGACTTCGACAGCCTGCCCAGCAAAGACGCGTTCACCATCGTGCGCGGCAACGGCAAACGCAAGATTGCGGTGTTTGAAGACCCCAACTGCGGCTACTGCAAGCGTTTTGAGAAAGACCTGCAGAAGGTGGACAACGTGACCATCTCGCTGTACCTGTACCCCATTTTGAGCGCCGACTCCACCGAAAAGGCCCGCAACATCTGGTGCGCCAAAGACAAGGCTAAGGCCTGGCAAGACTGGATGCTGCGCAGCCAAACCCCGGCCCAGGCGCCCTCCATGTGCGATGCGCCCGCCCTGGCACGCAATGTCGAGTTCGGCAAAAAGTACCGCATCACCGGCACGCCCACCCTGCTGTTTGCCGACGGCTCGCGCATCCCCGGTGCCGTTCCCTCGGAGCAGGTGGAAGCGCAGCTGGCGAAGATAAGGAATTGATAGGACATACGCAGCATCCCCTGATGCCCTCTGGGCCATCAGGGGACTCGCGTAAATCCTGACTAATCTTCGCAGCCCCCGTGGGCGCAACGGCAAATGCCGTGAAAATTACGCCCATGCAAAACATGACCGTAGAAACTTTGGTGCGCCGCCTGGCCTATCTGGGCCTGGTGCCTTTTGTGCTGTTAGCTGCGCTGGTGTGGATGGTGGCAGACAACCTGCACCCGTTTGTGGCCATCGCGTTGGTCAGCTACGGGGGTGTCATCACCGCGTTTTTGGGCGGCATCCATTGGGGTATTGGCTTGCGCCCCAATGCGCCGAATGGCCTGCGGCACATAGCCTGGGGCGTGGTGCCCTCGCTGGTGGCCTGGGTGGCGGTAGTGATGCCCGCCTACGCGGGTTTGCCGCTACTGGGCTTGCTGCTGGTAGCCTGTTACGTGGTAGACCATAAAACCTGGCCCCAGGCCGGGCTGGCGGCTTGGCTGCCGATGCGCCTGCACATCACTACCGTAGCCGTGGTGTGTTGCCTGCTGGGGGCTGCGGGGACCTGAGCACAGTGGGGTATTCTTGGTGCCATGCCCAATACCACTGAGATGTGCCCCGTCCATTACCGCGTGGAGCTTGCCAACCTGCATGCCCACCTGTTCCGCGTCACGCTGACCATCGCCCAGCCCGCCGCCCTGCAGCGGGTGTCGCTGCCGGTGTGGATTCCGGGCAGCTACCTGGTCCGCGAATTCTCCAAAAACCTCCAGCATCTGCATGCCCGCCAGGGCAAACGCGCCCTGCCCGTGCAGCAGCTGGACAAAAACACCTGGGAAGTGGCGGCCCAGCCGGGCAAACCGCTGGTGCTGGTGTGTGAGGTCTACGCCTTTGATACATCGGTGCGCAGCGCCTGGCTGGACGCAAGCCGCGGCTTCTTCAACGGCACCAGCCTGTTCTTACGCGTGCACGGGCACGAAGATGCAGTGCATGGGCTGGAGTTGGAGGCCACCCCGGCCACAGCGCACTGGTCGGTCGCCACCGGCTTGACCGCCACCAAAGTGGATACCGCGGGCTTTGGCCAATACCAGGCCGCCCACTACGACGAACTGGTGGACTGCCCGGTGGAGCTGGGCACCTTCTGGAGCGGTGAGTTCAAGGCCTGCGGCGTGCCGCACCGCTTTGTGGTGGCGGGCGCACCGCCCTCGTTCGACGGCGCGCGGCTGCTGGCCGACACCAAGGCGATTTGCGAGACCGAAATCCGCTTCTGGCACAGCGCCAACGGCAACGGCAAAAAACCCGGCAAACCGCTGCACAAAAGCTACGTCTTCATCCTCAACGCCGTGGACGACGGCTACGGCGGGCTGGAACATTGCAATTCCACCGTACTGGTCTGCAACCGCCGCGACCTGCCGCGCACCCCCGATGCCGAGGCCAAAAAGCCCGCCGCTCTGGTCAAACGCAGCGAGGGCTACACCACGCTGCTGGGGCTGATCTGCCACGAATACTTCCACACCTGGAACGTCAAGCGCCTGCGCCCCGCCGAATTTGCGCGCTACGCCTATGACGCAGAGCAGTACACGCCGCTGCTGTGGTTTTTTGAAGGTTTCACCAGCTATTACGACGACCTGCTGCTGCGCCGCGCGGGGCTGCTGGACAACGCCCACTACCTCAAGCTGTTGAACAAAACCATCAACCAGGTGCAGCAAACACCGGGGCGCTTCGTGCAATCGGTGGCCCAGGCCAGCATGGATGCGTGGGTCAAGTACTACCGGCAGGACGAAAACACGCCCAACGCCACCGTCAGCTACTACACCAAGGGTGCGCTGGTAGCACTGTGCTTTGATCTGACCCTGCGTGGCCAGGGCCAGACCACGCTGGACGATGTGATGCGCGCCCTGTGGCAACGCTGCCAGGCCGGGCCGATGCGCGAGGCCGACTTTGCCGAGGTCCTGGCCCAACTGGCCGGGCGCAGCTTTGAGGCCGAAATCCAGGCCTGGGTGCACGGCACCGCCGATTTGCCGCTCAAAGACCTGCTGGCCGGGCACGGCGTGGCGGTGCATGAAGACCCGGCCCAACTGGCCCAGCGCCTGGGCCTGCGCGTGTCCGAAGCCCAGGGCGTGCAGATCAAGGTCGTGCTGCGCGGCGGTGCGGCCGAGCAGGCGGGCATGGCGGCGGGCGACGAATGGTTGGGCGTGGAAACCACCGACGGCGGCTGGCGCATGGCCAAGCTGGACGATCTGCTGCTGTACGCGGGCAGCACCCGCCAAGTCACCGCCCTGGTGGCGCGCGACAAACGCCTGCTGCGCCTGCCGCTAAGCTTGCCCACCATAGCCAGCACCACCACCTGGCGGCTGGCCACCGAGAATCCACGCGCCGTTATGGCCTGGCTGGAACCCGGTAAAACTTAATTTATATAAAAAGTGCCTCTTGCGCTTATCTGACCAGCACAAGCAGCTCTCAATTAAATAGCAAATCCATTTTCTGCAGCACAAGGATTTTTAATGGACTACCAGGCAATTACCGTCACCACCGAAGCGGACAAGGTCGGCATCATCGCCCTGAACCGCCCCAAACAACTCAATGCTCTGAACGACCAACTGATGGACGAACTGGGCCACGCGCTCAAGGCGTTTGATGCCGATCCCGCCATTGGCTGCATGGTCATCACCGGCAGCGAGAAAGCCTTTGCCGCGGGTGCGGACATCGCGGCCATGGCGGCCTACGACTTTGCCGAAACTTTCAAGACCGATTTCGTAACCCGCAACTGGGAAACCCTGCGCACCGTACGCAAGCCGGTGATTGCCGCTGTAGCGGGCTTTGCCCTGGGCGGTGGCTGCGAGCTGGCCATGGCCTGCGACTTCATCATTGCCGCCGACAACGCCAAGTTTGGCCAACCCGAGATCAAGCTGGGCATGATTCCCGGCGCGGGCGGCACCCAGCGCCTGCCGCGCGCCGTGGGCAAATCCAAAGCCATGGACATGGCCCTCACCGGCCGCATGATGGACGCCACCGAGGCCGAGCGCGCAGGCCTGGTCAGCCGCGTAGTACCGCTGGACCAACTGATGACCGAGGTGCTGGGTGCCGCCCTGGTGATTTGCGACTACGGCCAACTGGCGGTGATGGCGACCAAGGAATCGGTCAACCGCGCTTTTGAGAGCAGCCTCAGCGAAGGCATGCTGTTCGAGCGCCGCCTGTTCCACGCCATGTTCTCTACCGCCGACAAACGCGAAGGGATGGATGCCTTCCTGAACAAGCGCAAAGCCGTTTTCACGCACCGCTAAAACCAAGGCAAAATCCGGTATATAATCTTGCTCTTTGGTGATATAGCTCAGTTGGTTAGAGCGCAGCATTCATAATGCTGATGTCGGTGGTTCAAATCCACCTATCACCACCAAATTTAAAACCCGCAGAGCTTTTGGTTCTGCGGGTTTTTCCGTTTTTGGGTTTTCGCTACATGGCTGCCACATGAAATCACACTTCTTCCGCACTGCACTGGTCCTGGGTTTGCTGTCTGCCATCGGCCCGTTCGCCATTGACATGTACTTGCCCGCCCTGCCCTCCATCGGCCAGAGCCTGGGCGCATCCATGGGCGCGGTGCAGGCCAGTTTGATGGCGTTTTTTCTGGCACTGAGCATTGGCCAGCTGATTTACGGTCCGGTGTCGGACATGGTGGGGCGCAAGCTGCCGCTGTATTTTGGGCTGCTGCTGTTTGCAGCTGCCAGCGTGGGCTGCGCCCTGGCGCCGGACATCCACACCCTGGTCATCCTGCGCTTTGTACAAGGCCTGGGCGCTTGCGCGGGCATGGTGGTGCCGCGCGCCGTGGTGCGTGACCTGCACACCGGGCACGATGCCGCACGGCTGATGTCCATGCTGATGCTGGTGTTCAGCGTGTCGCCGGTGCTGGCACCGCTGACCGGCAGCTACCTGATCGAATGGTTTGGCTGGCGCAGCGTGTTCTGGGCCGTAACGATCGCCGCCGCACTGGGTATTGCGCTGCTAGCCACCAGCCTGCCCGAGACGCGCCCGCCCGCGGACCGGGTGGACAGCAGCGTAGGCAGCGCCCTCAGCTCTTATGGCGTGCTGCTGCGCGACCGCCATTTTCTGGGTCTGGCCTGCATTGGCGGCTTTGGCATTGCCAGCTTTTTTGCCTACCTGGCCAACTCGTCGTTTGTGCTGATCGACCATTACGGATTGACGCCGCGCCAGTACAGCTTCTGTTTCGCCGCCAACGCCGCCGCCTTCATTGGCGCATCGCAGTTCACCGGCGCACTCAGCCAGCGCTTTGGCATGGCCCGCGTGGTCAAGCTGGCCGTCATCGGGTTTGCCGGAGTCATGGCCTTGCTGGCGGCGCTGAACCTGGTGGGCGTGGACCGCTTGGATGTGCTGTTGGTGCTGCTGTTCGTCGGCTACTGCTTTCTGGGCATGGTGGTGCCCACATCGGCTGTGCTGGCGCTAGACGACCACGGGCAGATTGCGGGCACGGCATCCGCCATGCTGGGCACGGTGCAGTTTGTCGTGGGTGCACTGGTGATGGCCGTGGTGGGCCTGTTTGTGGACGGCAGCGCTCGGCCCATGGTGCTGGGTATTGCCGGGTCGGCGCTGATCACATTCGCACTGACACGCGGCACGCTGGGCGGCACCCGTGCAGCAGCCGCAGCGGCTGCCCCGCGTTAAGCCAGAAGGCGGACTTCGGTCTGTCCGTATTTCAGCGTGGCTTCTTGGCCGTTGAAGCGGCCGGTATGTTCGTCGCGGCCCTGTAGCAAAAAGCGCACATTCGGCTGGCCTAGCGTGGCCACAGCTTGTTGGCTGTTGGCACCGATCTGGCCGGGGTGCAGGCGGTTGATGATCACGCCCAGGCGGGTGTCGGCAAAGTCTTTCATCATCCAGGCGTCGCCATCGCTGTCGCCACACACCAGAGCCGGACCATAGCCTTTGGCGGCAAGGAAATGCTTTTCGATGCCGATGGTTTTGCCCGGCCCCCAGTTGAAGTGCCAGTCTGCGCGGTACACGTTGGTGTATTTGCCGTCCTGGATTTCCAGCTTCAGGCCCAGCACGTTCTCGGGCGCAACGCCGTAGCCGTAGTCCGGGTGGCTGGCAAATACGCGCACCACATCGTCCATCGACGCGGTGGACACATGCACATCAAAACCGTGGGCGCGCAAAGCCCCCATCAACGCCACCATGTCGGCATCGACCCGCATGCCGTAGAAGTGCACCGGGGCGACCCGCCCGGCCCGGCCCGGCAGCTCAGCACTGCTGTGGATAGGCGCTTGCACCAAGGTCTCACCCAGGTTCTGTGCCACGCAGGCGGTCACCATGGCCTGGAACTCGGCCGGGGTGAAGTTTTTATAGAAATAGATGATCCACTTGTAGCCGACTTCCATCGGATAGGTATCACACAGCGCACCGTACAGAAAATAGAACTTGGCGCGGAAGTTCTTGAACGGCTCGGTCAGGCGGATGTCGGCCAACGGCTGCGTGCCACCCAAGGTATCGCAGTGGGCGTAGAGCCAAGCATAGGCCTCGTCGATGTCGGCGGCCAGGTCGTGCATGGACACGGGCTGGCCCTCCAGGTTGGTGTAGTCGGCGTGGAGCACGCCTTCGGGCACACCCTGGCGCAGCACCTCGGCAAACTCGGCCGGGGTCAATTTGAAATGCAGGTTTTCCGCCTGGTACAGCAACAACGCCTCTTCGGTGTCATTCATGATGCAGGTGTTGTCCCAGTCGAACACCGCATAGGGCTTGCGGGCAGGGTCATAGCCGGGGCTGTGCTGGCCTAGGTTATCCAGCATTTGCTGGAGGGCGCGGCGGTTGGCCTCAGACCAGCCGGGTGTCAGTGCAGATGCCATGGCTCAGACCGTTTCTTCCAGAACTAAGAGGTTGTCAAACGAAAAGCCCAGGGTCACGTTCTCGCCACGCTGCGGCAGGGCCCGGTGGGGATCGTTAAACACGTCGAGCGACAGCACAAACGACTCTGCACGCACGCGGATGCGCACCACCGCCCCCAGAAAATTCACGTCTTCTACGGTGGCCTGCAGGGCGTTGCGGCCCGGCACCGGCGGTTCCAGCGTGATGGCTTCGGGCCGGATGGCCAGCGCCCGGGTTTGCCCCGCCACCGCGCCCGGCATCTTGGTAGCCGTCACCAAAGGCTGGCCGGCCACAGAAATCTGGCCCGAGGCCGGGTCCACCACCACACCCGACAGCAGGTTCAGCGTACCGACAAACGAGGCCACGAAGCGGGTGCGCGGGAAGTTGTAGACCTCGCTGGGGGTACCGATCTGCTCGACCCGGCCTTCGCTCAGCACCACGATGCGGTCGGAAATGGACAGCGCTTCTTCCTGGTCATGGGTCACAAACACCGAGGTGATGCCCAGCTCGCGCTGCACGGCACGGATTTCTTCGCGCAACGAGACGCGGATCTTGGCATCCAGCGCCGACAGGGGTTCATCCAGTAACAGCACCTGCGGCTTGCCTGCCAA
>NZ_JBDTEM010000321.1:0-1778 GCF_039922535.1 Rhodoferax sp.
TAAAAGACTTGTAATCCGGCCCTGGGGTCGCCAGGGTCGGAGCCACCCGCTTGCCTGCCCAGCCCAGGTAGTTGCCCATCCAGACGACAGGGTGCCAACGCACGGGGGGTTCGCCAAAGCGCAGGTCGATAGCCAGGGCCAGCAGCAGTGCGATGGGGAAAATCCAGGCACTCATGCCAACACCGCCAGTGCCCGCTGCAGCCACTCAAAACCCACGCGCTCCTGCTCCAGCCGCAGGCTGAGGTGCTGGGTGCGCAGCGCGTCATACACCGCGCCTTCCGCCGCCGTCAGCCGGGGCAAGTCCCGCAGCGTGGGGGTGGGCTCGGTGCCCCAGTGGTCGGCGTGGGCCGTGAGGGTGGCGTAGTCCATCAGCAGAGACTGGGCGTGCGGCACGCGGGCGCGCAGTTGGTCGAGGATGGCGAAGCCGTGGGTGTCGATATCGCCCCAGTAAAACACGCTGCACTGCTGCAGCCACGCGGCCCCGGCCAGCATCTCGAAGCCGTAGCCTGCGCCAAACACGACGATGCTGCTGGGCACGGGCGGGAAGGCCAGAAAGTTGGTTTCGTTCTCGGTGATGAAGACGCATGCGAACCGGGTGATGGGCAGGTCCAACTGCTCGAACGCGGCCTGGGTGATGCCGACGTCGCTGCCGAAAGCGCTCTGCCCGTCCAGCAGCCGAAAGCGTATGCGCAGCGGCTTGTCGGTAAAGCCGTAGCGGCGAGCGAACGTGGTCGTGCTGGCGTCGATGGCTTCGGCGGGCAGGGCCAGGTCAAACAGCTCGGCCAGCACACCCCGATGGGCTTCGATGAACTTGCTGTCCACACCGGGAATGTCCACCTGGCGCAGGTAGATGCCGGGGCGCGGGTGGGCTTGCAGCCAGGCCAACACGGCCAGCAGGCGCGGCCAGGCGGCGGCGTAGCCCAGCGCGGCCAGCGGGCGTTTGTGCAGCCAGGGCTGCAGCACGGCGGGGGTGCTGGCGGCCAGGGCGCGCAGGCGTTGCGCGTCGGGCTGTTTGCCGACCAAGGCCAGCGCGGCATCGAGCGTGTCTAGCCAAAGTTCGGCAGGCAGGGTTTGCTGGCCCAGCACGCGGTGGTTCACGCTGCGCCTAACAATGCGCAACTGCGGCAGGCGGTGCAGTTGGGCCACCCAGTCGGTGGCTTCGGCGAAGCGCTCAGCCAGCTCGGTAGAGGTGGGCCCGACCAGCCGCAGGCGCAGGGGAAATGGCGTTTGCAGCAGCAGGCCTTTGTCCCACAGCTTTTGCACCTGGGCGCGCAGGTCGGCAGGCTTCGTCCAGCTCATCCAACCGCCTCCAGCCGCTGCTTTTCGGCCCGGTATTCCTCAATGCTGAGATTGCGCAACTGGGAGGCGCGGCCTTCCAGGTTGTTGACAAAGCCAACGCTGGCCACAAAGGGTTCGATGATGTGGATTTTTTGCAGCGGGGTGACGATCAGCAGCTGCAAGTTGAGCTTTTGGAACAGCTGCAGCCCGTACTGCGCCGACTCGTCCGAGCCCCGGCCAAAGGCCTCGTCAATCACCACAAAGCGAAAGCTGCGCGAGCGCTCTGCGCCCCATTCCAGGCCAAACTGGTAGGCCAGGCTGGCCGCCAAAATGGTATAGGCCAACTTTTCTTTTTGCCCGCCAGACTTGCCTCCCGAGTCGCTGTAGTGCTCGTGTTCGCGTTCGTCTTCGCGCCAGCGTTCACTGGCAGCAAACACGAAACAGTTGCGCACATCGGTGACCTTGGCGGTCCAGCGGCGGTCGGCCTCGCCGGTACCGTC
>NZ_JBDTEM010000322.1:0-19645 GCF_039922535.1 Rhodoferax sp.
ACCCAGAAATCATGGCCGGGCATTTTTTGGGCCTGGTGGCGGCCGAGGTGCAACCCCGGCTGTACCAACGCGAGCCAGAGGCCTTGCCGATGCCACAGATACGCGGCATGGTGGAGCGCGCAATCGACATGTTTTTCCGGGGTGCGGCGGCCCGGTAAATCTGCCGCGGGCCTGCCATTTTTACTAGTCAAAATGGCATCCAGCGCAAGCAGTACCTGCGCTGGATGCTATTAAAAATATAACAACTCCGCCGTAGCCCGGCGCAACGTTTCCACCACCGGCCGGCGCAGCACGTCGCGCAGCCCCCACCAGCCTGCGGCCAGGGCCAGCAGCGCACCGGCGATGGCGCCAAACAGCGGCACCCACAGCGAGCCGTGCCACTCGAACTCAAACACAAACCGGGTCAGGGCCCAGCCCACAGCCACGGCCATGATGCTGGCCAAAAAGCCCGCCAACAGGCCCACGCCCGCCAGCTCGGCGCGCTGCACCTGGCGCAGCAGGCTGCCGGGCGCGCCCAGGGCCCGCATGATGGCGAACTCGCGGGCGCGTTCCTCCCGGGTGGCGGTGATGGCGGCAAACAGCACCACCAGCCCGGCGGCCAGGGTGAAGCCAAACAAGAATTCCACCGCGCGGATCACCTGGTCCAGCACGCGCTGCAACTGGCCCAGGGTGCTGCTCAGGTCCACCGCCGTGATGTTGGGAAACTGGCGCACCAGCTGGTTGTCAAAGCCCTTGGTGGGCGGTGCTTTGAAGGCGCCCAAGAAGGTCACCGGTACGTCCGCCATTTGACCTACCGGGTAGATGACGAAGAAGTTGGCCCGCATCGAACCCCAGTCCACCTTGCGCAGCGAGGTGATCTTGGCATCACTCTGCAGGCCGCCAATGTCAAAGCGCAGGCTGTCGCCCATCTTCAGGTTCAGGGTTTTGGCGATGCCTTCTTCCACGCTGACGGCCCCTTTTTCTTCGGCGGTCCAGGTGCCAGCCACCAGCGGGTTGTGCGGCGGCCGGGTGGCGCTGTAAGACAGGTTGAATTCGCGGTCCAGCAGGCGCTTGGCGCGGTCGTCCACATAGTTTTCGGGGGCCACCGCCTTGCCGTTGACGGCCACCAGGCGGCCCCGGAACATGGGGTACCAGTCGTAGTTTTGTACGCCCGCCGTGGCCAGGTTCTTCTGGAAGTCTGCGGCCTGGTCGGGCATGACGTTGATGACGAAGCGGTTGGGTGCGTCTGGCGGCGTGGCCTGGCGCCAGCTCTGGATCAAATCGGTGCGCAGCAACACCAGCAGAATCAGCGCCAACAGGCCCACCGCCAGCGCGCTGATCTGCACCACGGCATACGCGGGTCTGGCAGATACCTGGCGCGTGGCCAGCACCAGCCAGCGCGGGGCCGTGGCCTCGTTCACGCTGCGGCGCAGCAGCTTCACCGCCAGCCAGCCCAGGCCCGCAAACACCAGCACGGCGGCGGCAAAACCGCCCACGGCAATCAGGCCCAACGTGATGTCGCTGCTGGCCGCCAGCAGCAGCGCGGCAAAACCCAGCACGCCCAGGCCCAGCACGCCAATGGAGGTGGGTTTAAGGCCGCCCACATCGCGGCGAATCACCCGCAGCGGCGGCACCGAGGCCAGCTGCAGCACCGGCGGCAGGCCAAAGGCAAACAGCAGCGTCAGCCCCATGCCCATGCCCAAAGCCACGGGCCACCAGGTGGCGGCGGGCAGGCTGGAATCCACCAGGCCGGCCAGCAGCAGCACAAACAAATAGTGCACGCCGTAGCCAATCGCCACGCCCAGCGCGCTGGCAAAGATGCCAACCAGGGCGAACTCAAAGGCGTAGCTGAGTGCGATGGTGCGCTGGCTCTGGCCCAGCACGCGCAGCATGGCGCAGTCGTCCAGGTGGTTGGCGGCAAAGCCGCGCGCCGCCAGGGCCACGGCCACGGCGCTGAGCAGGGCCGACAGCAGCGCCACCAGGTTCAGAAATTTGTTGGCCCGGTCCAGGGTTTGGCGCATCTCGGGGCGGCCGGTTTCCAGCGACTCGATGCGCACGCCATGGCTGTCGGGCTTTTTGACCGCTTCGGTGGCCCATTGCACGTAGCGCTGCACGGCGGGATCGGTCCCGGCCACGGCGAAGCGGTAGTTCACCCGGCTGGCGGGCTGGATGAGGCCGGTGGCAGCCATGTCGCTCTGGTTGACCATCACGCGGGGCGAAAACGACATGAAACCACCGCCCCGGTCGGGCTCGGTGGCGATGGTCTGGGTGATGCGCAAACGGCTGTCACCCAGCAGCAGGCTGTCGCCGATCTTCAGGTCCAGCGACTCCAGCAGCGACGGATCGACCCAGGCCGTGCCCGGTGCGGGAATGTCGCGCGTAGTGTGGGCGGCATCGTCATCCGCCACTTCAGAGATCCGCAAACTGCCGCGCAGCGGGTAGCCCGGCACCACGGCTTTCAGCGCCACCAGCTTGCTGGCCCCGCCCTGCGCGTCGTCCGCCCGGCCCATGGTGGCCAGGGTCAGCGTGCCCACCGCCTGCAGGCCCTGCGCCTGGGCTTGCGCCAAAAAGGCGGCAGGCGTGGGGTTGTCGCTGGAGACCACCGCGTCGCCGCCCAGCAGTTGGCGGGCATCGCGCTGCAGGCCACCTTGCAAGCGGTCGGCAAAGAAACCGACCGCAGTGAGCGCGGCCACGGCCAGGGTCACGGCGACGATCAGCAAACGCAGCTCGCCCGAGCGCACATCGCGCCACAGCGTGCGCCAACCGAGGGCCAGAAAGGAAGATGTCAACGGGTGCTCCTGGAATCAAAAAATGCAGTCGGCCATTATTCCCGGCCCCGCCAGCCTGCGCCGTGGCAAGGGCATACTGTTCACCATGTGATTACAAGCCAAACAGGTCGCCGCCGTAGGTAGCGCCTGCGGTAACAGCTATTATTCTTATAGTGACGCTCCATTCAGCAAAGGCTCTATGGCCCAGACCTCGACCACCATCGGCAGCGGCAACACCGTCGTCCAGATAGCCGGTGACCACAACACCGTGGTGCTGGGCCGTGCGCACCTGGTGCTGACCCGCTTTGAAGCCCAGCGCACGCTGGACAACCTGCTGCACCAGCTGACTCCCTACTCCCGCTCCACACCACTGCTGGGCCGCGAAGACGAACTCGCCCAGTTGCAGGCCTTTCTGGTCGCCCCCCAACCCATCCGCGTGCGTGTGCTCACCGGCAGCGGCGGCAGCGGCAAAACCCGGCTGGCGCTGGACCTGTGCGACCGCCTGGCGCAAGAGGGTTGGGATACAGGATTTGCCACCGGCGACGAGGCCAAGCGCTTCATCGCCCAGCAAAACCTCAGCACCTGGGGCTGGCAAAAACCCACGCTGGTGGTCATGGACTACGCCGCAGCCAAGGCCCAGATGCTGCACACTTGGCTGTCCGAGCTGGCCAACCGCAGCTCGCCTGCGCCACACCCACTTCCCCCACTCCGTCTGCTGCTACTGGAGCGCCATGCGGACGTAGACGGCGGCTGGTGGCAAACCGCCTTTGGTGGCGATGCCCGCCAGTACGCCAAACAAGCGCTGCTGGACCCGCCCGCACCGATGCCGATCCGCCCCCTGTTTGCCGCCAGCGACCGGCTGGCCTTGCTGCAGCACATGCTGCAGCAAGTAAATCCCGATCAACCGATGGCCTTGGCGCTGAACGACCCCGCCTTCCACACCCAGCTGATGGCCGCACCCTGGGCTGGCGACCCGCTGTTCCTGATGATGGCCGCTTTGTACATGGTCAAGGTAGACCACGCCAAGGTACTGGCGCTGGGCCGCACCGATCTGGCCCAGGCGGTTGCAGGCTGGGAAATTGCGCGTTTATCCACGTTGGCACAAGCGCACAAACTGCCGCCAAAGTGGGTGCTGCACCTGGCCGCCTGCGCCACCTTGGCCCAGGGCATAGGCCGAGCGCAGCTACTGGCCTTCGCCAAACAAGACAAAACCGCCATGGACTGGGTGGGCTCGATGCGCGACGTGGTGGAGTTGCTGTTGCAAGCACTGCCACAACCAGGCGGCATCGCCCCGGTGGTGCCCGACGTAGTTGGCGAAGCCATGCTGCTGAAAGTGCTGGAAAACGAGCAGGACGCGGTGCTGCGTTGCTATGCGGCGCTGGGCCACCGGGTCGCGGAAACAGTGGTGCGCTGCGCGCAGGACTTTGCGGAAGTCAGTGCACAACCATTGAAGTGGCTAAATGCCATGGTGGATGGGGTGCAGAAAGATGCCGCCGGACTCAACCTGCTAATTTCCAGCATCCCGTTCCAAAGCATGGCATTGCGGGATGTGTACCTGCGGGTGGCGCAGTGCCGCTTGGCACTGTGCCTCGACGATCCCGCGCAGCACGCAGCTGCACTCAACGACCTTGCAATCGCACATGCCCAATTGGGCCAACCAGAGAAGGCCTCGCAAACGGCGCAGCAGGCCCTGGACTTGTACCGCACCCTGGCAGCGCAGCGGCCCGATGTGTATACGCCGGATTTGGCAACGTCGCTGAACACCCTGGCGAACATACAGAGCGCCATAGGCGACCACGAGGCGGCCTTGCAGACGGCGCAGCAGGCCGTGAACTTGTACCGCACCCTGGCAACGCAGCGGCCCGATGTGTATACGCCGGATTTGGCCATGTCGCTCAACAACCTGGCGAACAGGCAAAGCGACATGGGCAACCGCGAAGCGGCCTTGCAGACGGCGCAGCAGGCGGTGGACTTGCGCCGCACCCTGGCAAAGCAGCGGCCCGATGTGTATACGCCGAATTTGGCAACGTCGCTGATCGTACTGGCCCTATGCACCCATGCCATTCAAGGCGCACCGACAGCCTGGCACTATGCACACGAGGCCGTAGCCACTTTACAAAAACCGTTTTTGCAACGTCCGCAGGTGCATCGTCGCTTGATGGAGGCCATATTGACGCAGTACTTCAAACTTTGCCAGGCAGCCGGGCAGGAACCCGATGCAGCGCTGCTGGCTCCATTGATTCCATATTTCCCCCAGTTCAAGGAGTAACCCATGATCGACCCCGCAACCCTCACCGCCCTGGTCAGCAGCACCGTGGCGCTACTTTCTCCTCTATTCGCCAAAGCCATAGACAAAGGCGTCGAGGAAATCGGCAAATCCGCCGCAGGCGCTTTACTGACCAAGCTCAAAGAGCGCCTGGGCGGCACGCCCGCCCAAAAGCCGCTGGAAGACCTGGCCGCACTGCCCGAAGACCCCGACAACCAGGCCGATCTGCGCAAACAGCTCAAAGCCGCCGTGCAGGCCGACCCGGCGCTGGTGGCGTTTTTGCAGCAGTGGCTGGAACAGGGCCAACAGCAGGCACCAACCCTGGGCATCACGCAAACCGCCAACGTCACCGGAAATAACAACAAGACGGTGCAGATTGCAGGCTCCGGCAACTCGGTGTCGTAAGGTGGTGCGTACTATCTAAATAATAGCTACCGCCGCAGGCGCTACCTGCGGCAGAGGCCTAAAAGGCTTAAAGATCTGCACAGCCTGGCAAGGGCATGCATACTGGCCGTCCTATAAAAACCGAGGCACAACCCATGTGGCAACCCACCGAGCGCTACCCCGACCCGGCCATCACCGTGCTGGACCCGCGGTTTGAACCCTACCGTCTCTTCAATGCCGCTGTGGAACGCATCGCCACCGGCATGCGCTGGGCCGAGGGGCCGGTGTGGTTTGGCGACGGGCGCTATCTGCTGTGGAGCGACATCCCCAACAACCGGATCATGAAGTGGGAGGAGCAGACCGGCGCAGTCAGCGTGTTCCGCCAGCCGTCCCATTTTTCCAACGGCCACACCCGCGACCGGCAGGGCCGCCTGGTGGGCTGCGAGCACGGCGGGCGGCGCGTGGTACGCACCGAGTACGACGGCAGCACCACCGTGCTGGTCGACCAATTCAACGGCAAGTCGCTGAACTCCCCCAACGACGTGGTCGTTAAATCTGACGGCAGCTTGTGGTTCACCGACCCGCCCTTCGGCATTCTGGGCCACTACGAAGGTTTTAACGCCACGCCCGAGCAACCCACCTGCGTCTACCGCTTCAACCCGGCCACGGGCCAGTGCACGGTGGTCACCGACGCGGTGGACAGGCCCAACGGCCTGTGCTTTTCGCCCGACGAAAGTTTGCTGTACGTGGTCGAGTCCGGTGCCACGCCCCGGCGCATCCGCGTGTTTGATGTGGAGAGCGGTGTGGACGGTGCCCGGCTGCGCAACGACCGGGTGTTTGTGACCTGCGCCGATGGCGAGAACCCCGACGGCTTCCGCTGCGATGTGCACGGCAACCTGTGGGCTGGCTGGGGCGGCAAGCATGACGAAGTTGGCCGTGACGGCGTGATGGTCTTCGCCCCCGATGCCACCCCCATTGGCCACATCGCCCTGCCCGAGCGCTGCGCCAACCTGTGCTTCGGCGGCCCGGCCCGCAACCGCCTGTTCATGGCCGCCAGCCAGTCGGTCTATGCGCTGTATGTGGGGACACAGGGTGTGCCGGGTGGCTAGCCAGATTTATAGAAAATCAGGCTCCAGCGCAGGTAGCGCCTGCGCTGGCAGCTATTTAAACAGTAGCATCAATCCACCAGCGCGGTGGCCACGCTGGTCTCGCCTTCCAGCACCCGGTGGATCGGGCATTTGCCTGCAATCTCCAGCAGCTTGGCACGGTCTTCGGGCGTGATGTCGCCTTCGATGTGCAGGTTGCGCTGGAGCTGGTAGCGCACCCGG
This sequence comes from Rhodoferax sp., assembly GCF_039922535.1. Lineage (GTDB taxonomy): Bacteria > Pseudomonadota > Gammaproteobacteria > Burkholderiales > Burkholderiaceae_C > Rhodoferax_B. The sequence goes on from NZ_JBDTEM010000322.1 coordinate 6,726, forward strand.
CCGTCTTCGGTTTTGCCTTCCACATGGCTGATGTCCACCCGCAGATCGGTTACGGCCAGCTTGCGGCGGCGGATGTACAGCTCCAGCGTCAGCACGGTGCAGGCGGCCAGGGCCGAATCCAGCAGATCGTGCGGGTCGGGGGCCAGGTCGTCCGAACCCAGGCTGGCATCGATATCGGAACTCCAGGCATGGCGGCCGTTGGTGAGGGTGGTGAGTGCGCCTTGGGCGCGGTGCAGACGGGCTTGGATAGGCATGGTGCGTTGTAGTGGGTGGCTGGAGCGGACACTGTACAAGCTGTTACCCGGAACTTCCGGCCCCGGTCGGGCTCCTAGTAATTACCCGTATTGCAAGTGCAATAGAGCACCTTTAGCACTCCAACCCATAGAGTGCTAATATTCGGACTTAGAGAAAAGGAATCTGGTATGAACATTCAAACTGGAACGATGTCCTCCGCGCTGGCCGCCCCCAATCCCTGGGCGATGGTGCCGCCGCTAGGCAACCTCGACGCATATATTTCCGCGGTCAACCGCATGCCCATGCTCACGCTGGAGCAAGAACAGCAGTTTGCCCGCCAACTCAAGAACGACCACGACGTCGATGCCGCCGGGAAGCTGGTGATGTCGCACCTGCGCCTGGTGGTGTCCGTGGCACGCCAATACCTGGGCTATGGCCTGCCGCACGGCGACCTGATCCAGGAAGGCAACGTGGGCCTGATGAAGGCCGTGAAGCGCTTCGATCCCGACCAAGGTGTGCGTCTGGTCAGCTACGCGCTGCACTGGATCAAGGCCGAGATGCACGAGTACATCCTGAAGAACTGCCGCATGGTCAAGGTGGCCACCACCAAGGCACAGCGCAAGCTGTTCTTTAACCTGCGGTCGATGAAGCAGGGTTTCAAGTCCGACTCGGCAGCTATGGACGGTGCCACCCACCGCGAAACGCTGAGCGCGTCTGAAATCGACTCCATGGCGACCCAGCTCAAGGTCAAGCGCGAAGACGTGATCGAGATGGAAACCCGCTTGTCGGGCGGCGACGTGATGTTGGACCCCGGCCCAGGTGACGACGGCGAAGACAGCTACGGCCCCATCGCCTACCTGGCCGACACCCACCAAGAGCCCACCGCCCTGCTGGAAGCCCGCGACCGCGACACCCTGGCCAGCGACGGCATCCAAACGGCCCTGGACGGCCTGGACGACCGCAGCCGCCGGATTGTGGAAGAGCGCTGGTTGAAGGTGGCCGATGACGGCTCCGGCGGCATGACGCTGCACGACCTGGCCGCGGTGTACGGTGTGAGCGCCGAGCGGATTCGCCAGATTGAAACCGCCGCAATGAAGAAGATGAAAAAATCACTCGCCGAATACGCCTGACCACGGGGTCGGCACCATGAAAAAAAGGACCTCAGGGTCCTTTTTTTACGCCGGCTGCTTGAGCAACAGCTTTAAATCTCCGGCCAGCGCCGCCGCACCGCCGCCGTAGCGGGCATACAGGCGCAATCGGCCCTGCGTGTCGTACACGTAGCTGCCGGCCGAGTGGTCCATGGTGTAGCTGGTGGGCGTGGGGCCGTCCACTTTTTTGTAATACACCTTGTAGTCTTTGGCCAGCGCGGCCAGTTGTGTGGGGGTGGGAATCAGGGCCAGAAAGGTCGGGTCGAAGTTGGCCATGTAGGCCTTGAGCACCTCGGGTGTGTCGCGCGCCGGGTCGACGGTGATGAAGATGCCTTGCAACTTGTCGCCATCCGCACCCAGCGACTTTTTGACCTCGGCCAGCTCGGCCATCGAGGTGGGGCACACGTCTGGGCACTGGGTGTAGCCAAAGAACACCACCACCAGCTTGCCCGCAAAGTCTTTCAGGCTACGCGACTGGCCATTGTGGTCGGTGAGTTGGAAGTCTTTGGCGTAGTCGGCCCCGGTCAGGTCCACTGCCGCAAACTTGGCCGCAGGTTCAGAACAGGCAACAAATAGGCCACCAGCGCAGATAGCACCTGCGGTAACAGCTATTAATTTAAGAGCATTTCGTTTGTGCATGGTTTACAACAAATAGTGGTCTACCAAGAGCGCTGCAAACAGCACGCTCAGGTGGATGAGTGAAAAGCGGAAGGTTTTGCGTGCCAGCGCGTCAGAATAGTTACGCCACAACGCAAAGCCGTAGCCGCAAAAGCCCAGGCTCAGTACCACGGCCACCGCCAAGTACAGCCAAGAGCTCATGCCGTAGATGAAAGGCATCAGGCAACCGGCGAACAGCACCAGGGTGTACAAAAACACCTGCAGCCGGGTGAATTCGTTGCCGTGGGTGACTGGCAACATCGGCAGGCCAGACTTGCGGTAATCCTCCACCCGGTACAGGGCCAGGGCCCAGAAGTGCGGCGGGGTCCACAGGAAGATGATCAAAAACAGAATCAGCGCTTCAGGGCCGACGTTGTCGGTCATGGCGGCCCAGCCCAGCACCGGTGGCATGGCCCCCGATGCCCCGCCGATGACGATGTTTTGCGGGGTCAGCGGTTTCAAAATCATGGTGTAGACCACGGCGTAGCCCACAAAGGTGGCAAAGGTCAGCCACATGGTCAGCGGGTTGATCCACACATACAACAACACCGAACCCGCCAGGCACAGCAGGCCCGAAAACAACAGGGTTTGCCAGTCTTGCAGCTCGTTGCGGGCCGTGGGCCGCCAAGCAGTGCGCTTCATGCGCGCGTCGATGCCCTTTTCGACCAGGCAGTTGAACGCGGCGGCCGCACCGGCCACCAGCCAGATACCCAGGCAGGCGATCAGCCCGCGGCGAACCTCCATCCAGGTCGGCACGCCAGGCACGGCCAGCACCATGCCGATCAGCGCGCAGAACACGATGAGCTGGATCACGCGCGGCTTGGTCAGCGCATTGAACTGCCGCAGACGCGACGGCAGGCTGGTCACGGACGGGGCGGTGGCTTCAACAACACTCATGCAGACAATCTCGATCTAGTAGGGGAAACAGCCAGTGTGGCCACAGGGGCGGTGCGTTGGGCGCAAACAGCCCAGGTCAGCACTACCACCAACGCGGCGGCACCACCGGTATGGGCCACGGCGGCCAGCAACGGCCATCCCAGCACCACGTTGCTCAGGCCCGTGGCGAACTGTAGCAAGGTCAGCCCACCCAGCCAGCGGGCTTGCCGCCGGGTGACCGGGCTGCGGTGCAAGCGCCAGGCCACCACCGCCAGCACCAGCAGCACGGCATAAGCCATCAGACGGTGGGCGTAATGGATGGCGGTGAGCCCGGCAAAGCTGAGGTAGCTGCCGTCTTGCAGCCGTCCCAGGGGCCGCCAGATTTCAAACGCCTGGTGAAAATCCATCGTCGGCCACCAGCTGCCCTGGCACAGTGGGAAGGTATTGCAGGCCAGCACCGCGTAGTTGGTACTTACCCAGCCGCCCAGCACGATTTGGGTTGCCAGCAGCACGCAGGCCACACCCAGCCCTACGCGGGCAACGGACGCAGTGGGCACGGTGCGCCGGTTGGTAAAGCCCACGGCTTGCGCGCAGAGCAAGGCCAGCAGCACCAGGCCGCCGACCAAATGCAGGGTGACGATGGCGGGGAACAACTTCATGGTGACCGTCAGCGCGCCAAAAGCGCCCTGCACGCACACCCACACCAGGGTGAAGGTGGGCCACCAGGCGTTGATGGAGGCATCTTTTCTGCGTGCCCACCAGCTGGCAATGGTCAGGGTCAAAATCAGCACGCCCACCGAGGTCGCCAGGTAGCGATGGACCATTTCAACCCAGGCTTTGCCGTGGGTGACGGGGCCGGTAGGCATGGCCGTTTGCGCCTGGGTGATCTCGGCGATGGCCCCTAGCGGGCTGGCGTTGCCGTAGCAGCCGGGCCAGTCGGGGCAGCCCAAACCGGAATCGGTCAGGCGGGTAAAGGCACCGAACAGCACCAGATCGAAGGTCAGGAACAGGGTCAGCACCGTGAGGGCCTGCAAGCGCCGGGCGGTGGACGTGTTCTGGTTGCGCCACCACACCCACAGCAAGGGGACGCACGCTATCAACAGGCCGGTCAGCATCACGCGGACGGCAGGCGACAGGTCGTACAGGGCTTGTTGCGGTTCCATTTAGCGCCCTGCTTCGTCCCAGGAGGCCGAGGCCCGCAGTAAACGGTCCATGTCACGCTTGGCCTTAGAGGCCCCTTCCAGCTCCAGCCCGGCGGGGAAACGCATCATCCAGTTGCCCATCGGGTCCACCACGTACAAATGCTCTTGCAGCAAATGGCCCACGGCGGGAGACAGCCATTGGGACAGTTGCAGCTCGCCTACCCGCAGCACCGTGGCACCTTTGAGCGCGGGGCGCAGGGCTTCGGGGATGGGCGCATCGTCGGTGACCAGCCAGACCCAATCCACGCGGTCTTTTTCTTTGCCCAAGGTTTCGCGCAGTTGGCGTTGCAGGTACAAGTGCTTTTGGCAGATGGCGTCACACGCTCCACCCGCCGCGCTGACCAGCAGCCACTGGCCCTTCAAGGCGCGCAGATTGCCGGGTTTGCCGTCTATCGACATGACGGCCTGGTCGGGCAAGGGCCGTTGCGGATCGATGAGTTCGCCAAAATTGCCCCGACCTTGCGGACGGACCACGTAGTAGGTGAAGTACGAGGCAATCACCGGCGCGGCACAGGTCAGTAACACGGCCAGCATCTTCCAGCGGCCCACCACCGTACGGCGGGCCGCACCCGCCACCGCCTCTTGGGGCGTGGGCAGGCTGTGGACGGTGAGCCCCAGCGGATGGTCTTCAGGACGACCGTTGGGGGGGCGGAAGGATGAAGCGTCGGACAATTTGGAACCAGACATAAAGAATTGCGATCAGGGCGCAGAGCCCAAACCATTGGAATGCGTAGCCATAGTGTTTTTCCACACCCAGATTGGCGGGCGGCCAGTCGCGCTGCATACGCCCCTCGGCAGGGCCAGCCTGCAGTACCGACAGCGGCAGCAGAGCCAGCCCGGTCTCGGCACTGAAATCTGCCAGGTCGAGATTTTGCCGGATGGCACCCGCCTCGACCCCTTTGAAGGCGTAAAGCTTGGACGGCGGCGGGGCCATACGCCCTTCTACCTCGACCTCGCCCGCCGGACTTTCCACCACCGGCAAAGCAGTGCGGTCCAGAAAATTACGCGCCACCCAGCCACGCTGGACCAGGATGGCGGTACTACTGCCCGCCAGCTTCAGCGGTGTAACGACGTAAAAACCGGTGAGGTCGTGCATCTGGCGGTTGTCCAGAAACACGGTGTTCTGCGGTACCCACTGGCCACGCAGGCGTACCTGCCGGTGCAACATATCGTCTATTTTGACAGTACCGGCCAGGTCCGCCAGACCCACCGGTGGACGCGTAGTTTGCGACTGGATCGCCGCGTACAAGGCCTCTTTTTGGGCCGCACGCGACAACTGCCAACGCCCTAGTGAAAAGGTGGCCGCCAAGCCAATCAAAGCCCCTGCGGTCAGCAAGGCAAAGCGCAGCTTCGGGCTCACGGGATAATACCGAGCATGACTTATCTCGCCCTTGTCGCTTTTGCGGCCATCTTTGCCAGCCTGGGCGCCGCCCTGTACTTCATGCTCAAGGGGGGCGGCAAAACCGAAGACGAGCAGGCAGCCAAATCCGGGCGCATGGCCAAAGCGCTGGCGTTTCGCATCGGATTCTCGGTCGTGCTGTTCATCTGCATCCTGGTGGGCTGGAAGTTGGGGTATTTACACCCGACGGGTATTTCGGCAGGCCAATAAGCCACACCCACTTTCACACCAACAAAAAAGCGCCGAGTGGCGCTTTTTTTGGTTTGGCGAAAGCAAGTCCATCAGGTCCAGTAGACGATGACGTACAGGCCAAGCCACACCACGTCCACAAAGTGCCAGTACCAGGCCGCACCTTCAAAGCCGAAGTGCTTGGACGGCGTGAAGTGGCCCTTCATCAAACGCAGGGTGATGAACAGCAGCATCAACATACCCACGAATACATGGAAGCCATGGAAGCCGGTCAGCATGAAGAAGGTAGAGCCGTAGACACCCGAAGTCAGCTTAAGGTTCATTTCGCTGTAAGCGTGGGCGTATTCGTAGCCCTGAACGAACAAGAACACCGTGCCCAGCAACACCGTGGTCCACATGAACGCAATGGTTTTGCCGCGTTCGCCCTTGATCAGCGCATGGTGGGCAATGGTCAGGGTGACACCCGAGGACAGCAGCAAACCGGTGTTGATGGTCGGCAACCAGAACGGCGTCATGGTCTGGAAGGGTTCAATGATGTTGGCGGGCGATGCGGTCACGCCAGCGGCAATGCTGGGCCACACAGCTTTGAAGTCAGGCCAGAGCAGGGCATTGTCCAAACTACCCAGAGTAGGCACGGAATGGCCGCGCGCCCACCACAACGCAGTAAAAAACGCACCGAAGAACATGACCTCGGAGAAGATAAACCAGCTCATGCTCCAGCGGTAGGACAGGTCAATCTTGTAGCTGTACAGGCCGCCTTCGCTCTCGTTGATGGCATCGCGGAACCACTGAAACAGCACGCCCCACCAGAACAACATGCCGCAAGCCAGCGAGTACTTGCCCCACTCCTCGCCATTGACCCACTGGCCTGCACCCAAAATGACAAAGAACAAACCCAGTGCAGCCAGGGCCGGGTGGCGCGACGGACCGGGTACGAAGTAGTACGGTGTTGCAGCGTGTGCGGTTGAACTCATGTCAGCTCCTTGCTCTCTCAATTCTTATGAAACACAACGTATGTAGCGCTTAGCACGGCATACGTCTTAGAAAAAACCAGGGCAAATTTACTTTGCCACCACCCAATTCACCAAAATAACCAAACCCACCACGATCAACAGCACCGCCACCAAGCCCACTGCAATCACATGCAAGGGGCTGATCTTGGCCAGATCATCCTCAAAACCGCTGCGCTTGCGGATACCTACAAACGACCACGCAACCGCCTTCACCGTCTGCAGCAAGCTGGCTTTGCCGGGCGCACTCATGAGCCCTGCCCAGTTTCCACATGGCGACTTGCATCGACAGTAGAAGTGGGCGCCGGCGGCGTTTTACCGCCCACCTCGAAGAAAGTGTAAGACAAGGTGATCGTCGTCACGTCTTTGGACAGCTTAGGGTCAATCACAAAGGCCACCGGCCATTCTTTCTTCTCGCCCGGGTCCAGCGTGTACTGGTTGAAGCAAAAACATTCCAGCTTGTTGAAATGCGCCGCCGCCTGGCGGGGCGCATAGCTGGGAATCGCCTGGGCCGCCATGCGCCGGTTTTGCGTGTTCTGGAATTCGTACATCACCGTTGCCAGCTCGCCCGGATGCACTTGCAACGAACGCTTGGCAGGCTTGAACTCCCACAAACCGGCCGCATTGGCATCGAACTCGACCGTGATGGTGCGGCTCAAATCCACCTGCGTGTTGGCGGGCAAGCTGATATTTTTACCCGCCGAGCCCACGCCGGGCACCTGGCGCTCGGCGATTGACAAGATGTTGATGCCGGTCATCTCGCAAATGGCCTTGTACAGCGGCACCAGCGCGTAGCCAAAAGCAAACATGGCTACGGTGATGACGGCGAGCTTGCCGACCATTTTGAAATTTTCGTGGCGAACGGTCATGCAAGCTTAATGGTGGCTTTGCAGGTACATCTTGGCAAAGAAGCCAAGAAAAAACACCACGGCGATGGACGCAAGGATCAGCCCGGTACGCAGGTTATGTTTCTTTTGCTGGGGTGTCAGCATGCTCAGCCAATCACGCGGGTTGCGGTGATGTCCAGCTTGGGTGGTGTCTCGAAGGTGTGGAACGGTGCAGGCGAAGGCACTTCCCACTCTAAACCTTCAGCAGCTTCCCAAGGCTTGGCCGGAGCTTTTTCGCCCTTGCCCATCATGGCTGGCAGGACGATGAAGAAGAAGAAGTAAATCTGGGCAAAGCCGAAGAAGAACGCGCCCACCGAGGCCACTGCATTGAAGTCGGCAAACTGCATGGGGTAGTCGGCATAGCGGCGTGGCATACCGGCCAAGCCCAAAAAGTGCATCGGGAAGAAAGTGACGTTGAAGGAAATCAGCGACCACCAGAAATGGATTTTGCCGCGGCGTTCGTTGTACATCACACCCGTCCACTTGGGGCACCAGTAGTAGAAACCGGCAAACATGGCATAGAGCGAACCCGCCACCAGCACGTAATGGAAATGCGCCACCACGTAGTAGGTGTCTTGCAATTGGATGTCAATTGGTGCCACGGCCAAAATCAAACCAGTGAAGCCGCCCATGGTGAACACGAAAATGAAGCCCACCGCGAACAGCATCGGGGTTTCAAACGTCATGGAACCCTGCCACATGGTCGCAATCCAGTTGAAGATCTTTACGGCGGTCGGCACAGCAATCAGCATCGTGGCGTACATGAAGAACAACTGGCCCGTCACCGGCATGCCGGTGGTAAACATGTGGTGCGCCCACACGATGAACGACAGAATCGCGATCGAGCTGGTGGCATACACCATCGAGGCGTAGCCAAACAGTTTCTTGCGGGCAAATGCGGGGACGATATGGCTGATGATGCCGAAGGCCGGCAAGATCATGATGTACACCTCGGGGTGCCCGAAGAACCAGAAAATGTGCTGGTACATCACCGGGTCGCCGCCGGCGGCCGGGTTGAAGAAGCTGGTGCCAAAGTGGCGATCGGTCAGTGTCATGGTGATGGCGCCGGCCAGCACAGGCATCACGGCGATCAGCAGGTAGGCGGTGATCAGCCAGGTCCAGCAAAACATCGGCATCTTCATCAGGGTCATGCCAGGGGCGCGCATGTTCAGGATGGTGACGATGATGTTGATCGAGCCCATGATCGATGAAGCACCCAGGATGTGCATCGCAAATATACCGGCATCCATCGACGGGCCCATTTGCAGCGTCAGCGGTGCGTACAGCGTCCAGCCCGCAGCAGGTGCGCCGCCAGGCATGAAGAACGAGCCGACCAAGGTGGCCGCCGCCGGAATCATCAGCCAAAAGCTGAAGTTATTCATGCGGGCAAAAGCCATGTCGGAGGCACCGATTTGCAGCGGAATCATCCAGTTCGCAAAGCCCACAAAGGCCGGCATGATGGCCCCGAACACCATGATCAGTCCGTGCATGGTGGTGAGTTGGTTGAACAGCTCAGGGTTCACAAACTGCAGGCCAGGCTGGAACAGTTCGGCGCGGATGATCAGCGCCAAAGTGCCGCCAATCACCAGCATGGTGAAGCTGAACAACAAATACAGCGTGCCAATGTCTTTGTGGTTGGTGGCAAACACCCAGCGCCGCCAGCCGGTAGGTGCGTGGTGGTGGTCGTCATGACCATGGTCATCATGCGCGTGGTCGTGGGGATGGAGAACTGCACTCATCTTGGCTTTCCTTGGGAATCTTGTACGTTAGCGAGTGCAGCTTATTTGCCGCGCTGGGCCAGGATGTCAGCAGGCTGCACCAGTTGGCCGGTCGTGTTGGACCAGTTGTTCTTGGTGTAGCTGATGACGGCAGCAATGTCGGTATCGCTGAGCTGCTTCCACGAGGGCATGGCACCGTTTTGGCCATTCAACAGCACATGGATTTGCACGTTCTTGTCGGCATCCAGCACCTTGGGCGAGCCGTCCAGCGGTTTGATCGGGCCACCGCCCTTGCCGTTGGCCTGGTGGCAAGCAGCACAGTTGGAGGCATACACCTTCTCGCCGCGCTTCATGATGTCGTCCAGCGTCCAAATCTTGGAAGGATCATCGGCCTTGGCGGCCATTTTCTTTTTCTCACCATCGACCCAGGCGGAATAGTCTTCGGCCGACACCACTTTCACGTGGATGGGCATGTAGGCGTGCTCTTTGCCGCACAGTTCGGCACATTGGCCGTAGTAGCTGCCAATCTTTTCGGCGCGGAACCAGGTGTCGCGCACAAAGCCGGGAATCGCATCCTGCTTGATACCGAAGGCAGGCACCATGAAGGCGTGGATCACGTCGTCGGCGGTGGTGATGATGCGGATCTTTTTATTCACCGGCACGACCAGGGCGTTGTCTACCTTGAGCAGGTAGTCATCGCTGGCCTTGCTCACGTCACCACTGTTAGACATGGCGCGCTGGCTGCTGTCGAGCGTAGACACAAAGCCAATGCCTTCGCCTTCGCCCTTGATGTAGTCGTAACCCCATTTCCACTGCATGCCGGTGGCCTTGATGGTCAGGTCGGCATTGGTAGTGTCTTTCATGGCCACCACCACCTTGGTGGCGGGCAAGGCCATCAGGATCACGATGACAAACGGAACGATGGTCCAAATGATTTCCACCGTCACCGACTCATGGAAGTTGGCGGCTTTGTAGCCCTTGGACTTGCGGTGCTTCCAGATGGAATAGAACATCACGCCAAACACCGCGAGGAAAATCACGGTGCACACGATCAACATGAACCAGTGCAGCCACTGCTGCTCTCTTGCAATATTGGTCACGGCCGGCGCCAGATTGGTCTGCAGTACCGCAGGCCCGCCGGGCAAATCATTGACCGCATGCGCCGCGGTGCTGAGCCATGCGCCAGCCAAAACGCTGAGCGTAGGCAGCAGTGAAGCCAACTTGTTAGGAATCATCTTCATCGTTTTCACTTATTCAACACCTCAATTGAACCAATCTTGCTGCGCCAGCCATCTGCCCCAAGGGCCTGTCTCATGCACTGCGCAACGCCATCCGGATTTCCCGTGCCAGAGCCGACCGTAGCTCCGGGCTCACATACCGCCCCACTTCTACCGAACGCCCCTGGCCAGACACCTCGATCAAGGACCGGTCCCCCGTTTTGGGTTCGATACGGACCCATTCACGGCGAAACTCTGCCCGCTCCAGCCGACCGGCATTCTCCAACTCGACCACCAGCTGCGTACCTTGCAGCGAAATGCGTTCGCCATCGGTGGCGTGCCGGGAGTACACCAAAAATGCCACCCCCACCGCTGCCAATTCCAGCCAGGCAAACGGCAGCACCAGCTTGGCACCTTGCACCCAGAAAAACGTCGCAATGCCCATGGACACCACACAGATCGATGCGTACATCCAGCCCAACTGGGCCGGTGTGACCGAACAGTTGCGCTTCAGGAACCAGTGGATGTTCTGGCCCGAAACTGTGGCGAAACGAAATACCAAGTTCGGCACGTTGGTCTCTCACAAAAATTAGGCAGATGTGCTGACGTGCATGCCGTCTGACAATCTGCCTAGCTGCGTGGGGGGATACCCAAATATTTATATTTCTTCATGTGAATTGTAGCCTTGCTTTCCAAGGCCAAGCCCGCTAAAGGCCTTGAAACACTGCCTGTCAAACCCCATTTGCCTTGCCCTGTTGCAGCATGTCGCGCATGTCGCGCAGCGAAACCGCGCTGTGGGCACTGACCCGCAGCTTCGGCTTGGGCTTCAGGGCGTGGCCGTAAATCAACTCAAAGGTCAGCGGCAAACGGCCATTTTCAGCCGCGTCGGCCAGCTGCAAAGCGAGCTCGCGCTCCAGCCGGTCGCGCCATTGCCGCCCGCGCAGGCCTTTAAACCGCTGCGGATGCAGGTTGCGCCCCACCTCGCGCAGCTCTTGCAGTAGGCGCGCTGGGCTCTCGTAGGTCAGACGGATGCGCTCCATGTCCATCACCGGCTCGGCAAATCCGGCGTGCACCAGCATGTCGCCCCAGTCGTGCATGTCGGTGAACTGGTGGCCAGGCAACGGCCAGCCCAGAGCACTGTAGACACCGCGCAGCTCTTGCACCGTGTCAGGCCCCAGGCACGAGAACATCACAAACCCATCCACCGCCAACGCCCGGTGCCATTGGGCGATCAGCGCCTGCGGGTCGGCGGCCGAATGCAGCACCATATTGGCCCACAGCATTTGCACGCTGCCATCGGGCGGCAACTGGGCCTGCTGCGCGGGGGCACGCCAGCCGCTGGGTTTCCACCAGGGCTTTGCTACAGATTGAATAGCGGCCTGCGCTTGTTCTACATGCGCCTCAACCACAAAACATGCTGAATTGGGATAGCGCTCGGTCAGCTTCGCGTGGGCCTGCAAGCCACCGCGCGTGGGCTCCCAGTGGGCCCAGGCCTCGGGTTGCAGCTTGATCCACTGCAAGCGGTCTTCCATGCGGCGGGCGACTTCTTCGTGCAGCCAGGGAGATTGGGCCGTGCGCAGCTGGGCCCAGCGGGCCGCAGCGGCGGGGTCGATAGTGGGGGGGAGTTGGGTCGTCATACGGTAGAGCGCGAGTATATTTAACCTAGATCCGGCAGTTGACCGCTTGTTGTCGTCTGAAAGGCCGTATGCGCATTGATTTTTTGCCAATTCACCACGATCACCTTTTGGGTGAGAGCGCTACCCAGCCGATGGCACCGCGCTGGACACACCATAGTGCGTTGCTCCGCCTAGCGGGCAGTAGCCCGCGTCGTTGTCGCGCCTTCTCTGGTGCGCCCATCACGGCACCTTCGGCCGGGTTCAACTGCCGGATCTAGGTTGATGCGATGTTTCGCGCGCTTTTGCACCGGCTGACAACCCTGCTGCCCAGCCAGTGCGCCGTGTGTCGCGCCTGGCCCAGCCAGCCGGTGTGCGGGGCCTGTGTGGCGCGCTTTGCCCAGCCCGTACCGCGCTGCCGTACCTGCGCCCTGCCGGTGCCCGAGGGGGTGGCGCAGTGCGGTGCCTGCATCCTGCATCCGCCCGCGCTGGATGCCTGCCTGGCGGCGGTGGCCTATGCCTACCCGTGGTCGATGTGCATTGCGCAGTTCAAATTCAACCAGCAGGTGGGCTGGGCGGGCACTTTGGCGGACCTGCTGCGCCACAGCCCTTGGGTGGAGCCTGCCCTGGAGCAATGCGACAGCGTGCTGCCCATGCCTTTGTCGGCGGTGCGGCTGCGCGAGCGCGGCTTCAACCAGGCGTTGGAGCTGGCCCGCCACCTGGCCCCGCAGAAAACCCAGGCCCAACTGCTGCTGCGCACCCGCCACACC
>NZ_JBDTEM010000323.1:0-2599 GCF_039922535.1 Rhodoferax sp.
TCCCGGGGTCCCCCTCTAGATGCGCCGAGGAGCACAGCTTTGGGCGGATCAGGGCTGGCGTTGTTTGAGGCGCAGCCGAGTTTAGCCAGACCCCGCCCAAAGCGCGCACCGCAGGTTCCCGCAGCGCTAGCGAAGGGCGCAGGTAGTGGGGGTGGCCTTTCTTTTGGTGACTTTTCTTTGGCCAAGCAAAGAAAGTTACTGCCCTGCCGGGGGCACAGCCCGGCCGGGGATGCCGGCTACGTTCATGCCTCTTAAATCCAGAACGCGGGGCGTCAAACAGCCAATAAGGGTCAGAGCCCAAATGCGGTCCCCAATCGCCCTCACCGCCAGCATTGCGCGCGCAATTGGGATCTGACCCTTATTGGCTACGACCCTTGCAGGCGAGAAGATTGCTTCTGTTTTGATAGTAAAAAAATAGGAGCTGCCCGTGCAGGTTCTGTCTGCGCCAGTAGTCGTTTTCAACCCCGAAAAATAGCCTAAAAACCTGAAATTCTCAAACGCTGCGGTGTGTGCCCCGGTTACCGCTAAAAACACCAAACCCCTCACACCACCACCAGCCCCCCCGCCCCCGTCAAAAACGCCGCCTCCACCTCCGCCCCCGGATGCAGCACCCGCAACGCCGCCCGGTAGGTCTCCAACTGCTGCACCAACAGCGGATCGCGCTGCGGCTGGGCTTTGGATTTGTGGTCTAGCACCCACCACGCGCCGGTATCTTTGCGGTGCACCAGGCGGTCTAGGCGCAAGGTTTTGCCCTGGTAGTTCAAGGCCACCTCGTTGCCCGCCCAATCCACCACGTCCGCATCCCAGGCCCAGGCACCCTCCCCCGCACGGATGGCGGCGGCCCGGTTCGTGGCTTTCTGCAACTGCTCGGCATCCAAACCAAATTCGCGCGCAACGGCTTGCTGCTGGACGGCGTCGACCGTGCCCCACTCCAGCAAACGGTGCATGGCCTGTCCGACGCGGGACTCCAGGGATTCGGAGGCATCGGGCTCGGGGCGCTGGGGGGCGACTTGCAAACCGATGTCGGGCACCACCAGCAGGGTGAAATCCGCATCGGCCGCAGCGGCATCCAACGGATCGGCAGCATCAATCGCCCCCACCATCTCTGCCAAAGGCTGCAAACGCTGCCACCACGAGCCGTCCACCGCCTTGTGCGGCACCACGGACGACAGCACCAGCTGGCTGCGGGCGCGGGTCATGGCGACGTACAGGCCGTTGAGCTCTTCGCGCTGGCGGGCGGCTTGCTCGATGGCCAGCACGTCCACCACGCAGGCGGGCGGGTTCGACTCGCTGGCCAAAAACACCAGGCGCACCGGGGCTTCGGCCTCGCCCGGCCAGTCCACCAGCACGCCCATGGTTTCGGCCTTGCTGGGCGGGGAATCGGTGTCGAGCAGCAGCACCAATGCGGCCTCCAGGCCCTTGGCACCGTGCACGGTGAGCAGGCGCACGGCATCCGGCGCACTGGTGACCGGGGCTTTGACACCGCCGGCCTTGAGCGCACGCACCAGGGCGTAAGGCGTGGCAAAGCGGCCTTCGTTGAGCTGCAAAGCGGTGCCCAGTACGGCGCGCAGATTGGCCAGCACCGAGGTACGCAAGGCGGCGGGCGCGGCAGCGGCGAAGCGGGCCAGCACGTCGCCATGGGCGTAGATGGCATCCAGCGCATCGTGCGGCGGCAATGCGTCCAGCCACTGCTTCCATTGCATCAAAACGGGTGCTAGCGCAAATAGCGCCTGCGGCAGCAGATCTGAATTGTGTAGCAAGCTCCACCAGCTGCTGTCGGCGGTGTTGTCGGCATCCGCGCGGGCGGCGCGTTGTAACTGGGCCAGGTGCACCAGGTCGGCATCGGCCACACCAAACAGCGGGGATTTCAGCGCCTGGGCCAGCGACAGGTCGTGGTGGGTGGACACCAGCGCGTCCAGCAGGGCCGCGATGTCTTGCACCTCGGGTGCGTCGGCCAGGTCGGCCTTTTCGGGCTGCTGGGTGGGAATGTGCAGGGCGCGCAAGGCATCGCGCATGTGGCCCAGGCGCTCGCGGCGGCGGGCCAGCACCATCACGTCCTTGGGGCGCAGGCCGTCGGCCAGTTGCCCGGCCAGCCACTGGGCGGCCTGGCGGCACTCTAGGGTGCGCAAGGTGTCCTCGGGCTCTTCGCGCGGCGTGCCCAGGCTGTCGCGCCAGCCGCCATGGTCAGCCTGTGCGGCAGATGCGTTGGCATTGCGCGGAATGGCGGGTAGGCAGCGCAAAGCGCCCAGGGCGGTGGATTCGGTGGTGTGCTCGCGGAAGCCGTCGTACGCGCCAGCGGCCTGCGCGGCGGACATGACGGCGTTGACAGCAGCCATCACCGGTGGGGCGTTGCGGCGGGTGTGGTCGCAGCTGAGCAGGTCGCCACCCAGCCCGTCGACCACGAAGGCCTGCGCGGCGCGGAACACCTGCGGCTCGGCGCGGCGAAAGCGGTAAATGCTTTGCTTGGGATCGCCCACAATGAAAACGCTGGGCTTAGTGCCCGCGCCGGAATACGACGACAACCAGCTGTGCAAGGCCTGCCACTGCAGCGGGTTGGTATCCTGAAATTCATCAATCAGCACATGGGATACGCGCGCAT
>NZ_JBDTEM010000324.1:0-16573 GCF_039922535.1 Rhodoferax sp.
ACGCGTTCTCGGGCGTAACCGCCAACCCCGCCGTCGGCTACTGCACCGACCTGCTGGTGCGCGCCGGGGCCAGCGTGATGTTTTCGGAAACCACCGAGGTGCGCGACGGCATCGACCAGCTCACCTCCCGCGCCAGCACGCCCGAAGTAGCCGAGGCGATGGTCCGCGAAATGGCCTGGTACGACGCGTACCTGCAGCGCGGCAAGGTCGACCGCAGCGCCAACACCACGCCTGGCAACAAAAAGGGCGGCCTGTCCAATATCGTCGAAAAAGCCATGGGCTCCATCGTCAAATCCGGCTCCGTGGCCATCACCGGCGTGTTGTCACCCGGCGAAAAGCTCAAGCAAAAAGGCCTGACCTACGCGGCCACCCCGGCCAGCGACTTCATCTGCGGCACGCTGCAGCTCGCCGCCGGCATGAACCTGCATGTCTTCACCACCGGCCGCGGCACGCCCTACGGCCTGGCCCAGGTGCCGGTCATCAAGGTTGCCACGCGCAGCGACCTGGCCCGCCGCTGGCACGACCTGATGGACGTGAACGCCGGCACCATTGCCGACGGCGACGCCACCATCGAAGACGTGGGCTGGGAGCTGTTCAAGCTGATGCTGGAAGTGGCCAGCGGCCGCAAAAAGACCTGGGCCGAGCACTGGAAGCTGCACAACGCTTTGGTGCTGTTCAACCCGGCGCCGGTGACCTGAGCCCGGCCCCGCCGGCTTCAGGCCAACACCGGCCGGAAAAAGCTGCGTTCATAGCTCAGGATGCAGCGGGTTTCCTCGGCATAGCGAAACGCGGCCTGGCAGGCCGGGTCTTGCAGGGACTCGGCGCGGTAGACCTCGTAGGCCGCCAGCGACGGGAAGGTAAACAAGGCCAGCGCAATATTGTTCGCGCCCTCCGACGGCAAAAAGTAGCCGTGGTGCTGGCCACCAAACTGTTCGACCAGCGGAATCCACAGCTTGCCGTAGAGCTCAAACTCGGCCAGCTTGTAGGGGTCGATCACATAACGCAAATAGCAGGTCACCATGGTGTCATCCGTGAATAGGTCAGGGGGGCCGTTCAGCTCTTTTTAGCCCGCTCGTACAGCGGCAGCACCCGGGGCAGGTTTTTCTGCATCTCGGCGATGCGGTTGCTGCCCGCCGGGTGGGTGCTGAGCCACTGGGGTGGCGCGCCTTTGTTCTGGGCCGCCATTTTTTGCCATAGGGTGATGCCGGCGCGCGGGTCGAAACCGGCGCGGGCGGCCAGCTCCAGGCCGACCAGATCGGCCTCGGTTTCGTCAGACCGGCTGAACTGCAGGCTTAGCAACTGCGCGCCGCCGCCGATCACCGTGTTGCCCAGGTCCCCGGCCCCCAGCAACTGGCTGAGCAGGTTGGCCCCCACGTTGGTAGCCATGGACTTGCCCATGCGTTCGCGGGCATGTTCGCGCAGCGCGTGGGCGATTTCGTGGCCCATTACCGCCGCTACCTCGTCGTCCGTGAGCTTGAGCGTGTCCAGAATGCCGGTGTAGAAAGCGATCTTGCCGCCGGGCATGCACCAGGCGTTGATCTGGTTGCTGCCGACCAGGTTGACCTGCCACTGCCAGTCTTTGGCGCGCGGGTTCCAGTCGGCGGCAAACGGAATGATGCGGGCGGCAATCCGGCGCAGGCGCAGCAGCTGCGGGTGGTTGGCCGGGGCCAGCGCCTGCTGCTGCTGGGCTTGCTGCAAGGTTTGCTGGTACTGCGTGCGGGCGGTTTGCTCAACCGACTCGGCCGACACCAGCTTGGAAAAAGCCGAATTGCCACTCACCTCGACGCCTTCACGCGCCCACGCCAGCGGGGCCGCCAACAAGGTAGCGCCCAACAGCCAGCCCCTCCACGTCACGCTTGCGCCCATTCCCGGTCCTCTTTAAGTCAGCACGTATTATTCCCGGATGACGCAAAACCGCTCCGCGAGCTCCGCAATCCCCCCCGCACTGCCAGAACAAGCCCCGCCCACCCGCTGGATCGACACCCTCAAGGTCTACAAGGAACCGGCCACGCTGCGCATGCTGTCGCTGGGCTTTTCGGCGGGCTTGCCGCTGCTGCTGGTGCTGGGCACGCTGGGCTTTTGGCTGCGCGAGGCGGGCATTGACCGCACCACCATTGGCTACCTGAGTTGGGTCGGCCTGGCCTACGGCTTCAAATGGGTCTGGGCTCCGCTGGTGGACCGTCTGCCGATTCCCGTGGTGACCCGCCTACTGGGGCGACGCCGCAGCTGGTTGCTGCTGGCGCAGGCGGCCATCATGCTGGGCCTGGTGGGCATGGCCAGCACCGACCCGCAGCTGGCCTTGAACCGCGTGGTCTGGTGCGCGCTGGCGGTGGCCTTTGGCTCGGCCACGCAGGACATTGCGCTGGATGCCTTCCGCATCGAATCGGCCAACACCGACCGCCAAGCGGCGCTGGCGGCGGCCTACCAGACCGGCTACCGGTTGGCGATGATCTGGGCCGGGGCCGGGGTGCTGTGGATTGCCGCGCGGGCCGAGGTGGCCGGTGTCACCGCCTACCAGCCGAGTGCCTGGCAAACCGCCTACCTGGTGATGGCCGCCAGCATGCTGGTCGGCGTGGTCACCGTGCTGGTGTCCAAAGAACCGGCGCGCATCGCCATGCCCGCCACCCGCAACGCCGCCGAGTGGCTGCGCAGCGTGTTGATCGAACCGTTTGCCGACTTTCTGCGCCGCTACAAAGGCCAGGCCGCGCTGATCCTGGCGCTGATTGCCCTGTACCGCATCAGCGACGTGGTGATGGGCATCATGGCGAATCCGTTTTACGTGGACATGGGCTACACCAAGGACGAAGTGGCCGCGGTAACCAAGATCTTCGGGGTCATCATGACGCTGGTGGGGGCCTTCATTGGCGGCGTGCTGTCGATGCGCCTGGGTGTGATGCGGGTGCTGATGCTGGGTGCCGTGCTGAGCTCGGCCACCAATTTGCTGTTTGCCTGGCTGGGCGGCCAGGGGCACAACCTGCAGGCCCTCATCTGGGTGGTGTCGGCCGACAACCTGGCCGGGGGCATTGCCTCGGCGGCCTTCATCGCCTACCTGAGCAGCCTGACCAATGTGCAGTATTCGGCCACGCAGTACGCGCTGTTCAGCTCGATGATGCTGCTGGCACCGAAGTGGTTGGCGGGGTTCTCGGGGCGGTTTGTAGATGCCTACGGCTACAGCCAGTTCTTCACCACGACGGCCCTGCTGGGGGTGCCGGTGTTGCTGCTGGTGGCGCTGGCATCAAGGATAAAAACGCGGCCAGCGCAGGCGGAATAAGCGCTAACAGCTCTCATTTCAGGAGCAAATCGATTGTAAAGTTTTTACGCAACTTTACAGTGGCTTTAACCAGGCTTGCTTCCAAAGGCGCACCATTGTCTTTACAAAGCGATTTACCTCCTGCAACCCCATTCCACGATTCGAGATTGACACCATGAGCGCACACCTGCTAATGATTGAAGACGACACCCGCCTAGCCGGTATGGTGGGCGAGTACCTGGGCCAGTCGGGCTTCACGGTGGCGCATTCACCCACCGCCAATGGCGGCCTGGGCATGCTGAACGGCCCGTCCACCACGGCCCGGCCCGAGCTGGTGATCCTTGACCTGATGCTGCCCGACATGGACGGCCTGGAAGTCTGCCGCCGCATCCGCACCACCTCGGGCGATGTGTCGCAGATTCCGATTTTGATGCTCACCGCAAAGGGCGACCCGCTGGACCGCATCATCGGCCTGGAGCTGGGTGCCGACGACTACCTGCCCAAACCCTTCGAGCCGCGCGAGCTGCTGGCCCGCATCCGCGCCATCCTGCGCCGCCGCATCGACGGCACGGCCACGCCGCACAAGGTGCTGCGCTTTGGCTCGCTGGAGATCGACCGCGACGCGCGCTCGGTGTCCGTCAGCGGCCAGGCCTGCGACCTGACCGCCTACCAGTTTGACCTGCTGGTCACACTGGCCGAACGCGCTGGCCGGGTGCTGACCCGCGACCAGATCATGGAAGCCGTGCGCGGCCGCGAGCTGGAAGCCTTTGACCGCAGCATCGACGTGCACATGGGCCGCATCCGCGCCGCCATCGAAGCCGACCCGAAGAACCCCCGCCGTATCGTCACGGTGCGCGGCGCAGGCTACGTCTTCGCCAAACAACAAGACTAGGCCTTTGGAACACCCCCAGGCTGCAGCGCTGCGCCTGCCCTGGGGCCAAGGGGTTCTGCGCTGATCCTTTAGCATTCTTCCATGCAACCTACCCTCCCAAATATGCTGCAGCGGCTGTACGTCCGCATCTGGCTGGCCGTGCTGCTGGCCGTGGCGGTGCTGACGCTGCTGGTGGGCTGGGCCTGGCGCATGGCGTCCGATCCACCGCTGCATGACGTGGTGATCCGTAACAAAGCCGGTCAAATCATCGGCAAAGGTACCTCGCGCCAGCTGCGCATCACCCCCGATGGCTTGCAGATCACGCCGTCCGCCGGCGGCTCCTCCGAGCCGGAAGCCGATGACCTGGCGGTACTGCCGCCCATGACAGGCGATGCCGATGCCCCCATCGTGCACGGCCCCGAATTCATCGTCCGTATGCAGGACGGCCAGCGGCTGCTGGTGCATTTGCCGCGGCCCGCACGCAACTGGTGGCTGCGCCCCCCGTTTGGCTTTTTCTGGACCTTGGGCCTGGTGGGCCTGGCGATGGCGCTGGCCATGTACCCCATCATCCGCCGCCTGACCCGGCGGCTCGAATCGCTGCAGCGCAGCGTGGAGCAATGGGGTGCGGGCGATTTGTCGGTGCGCGTGCCCATCCACGGGCAGGACGAAGCCGGTCTTCTGGCGCAGCGCTTCAACACCGCCGCCGAGCGCATTGAGACCCTGGTGGCCTCGCACAAAACCCTACTGCAGTCGCAAAAGTCGCTGCTGGCAAATGCCTCACACGAGCTGCGCAGCCCGCTCACCCGCATCCGCATGGGTATCGAGCTGATGGGCTCCAAGCCCTCGCCCACGTTTAAGAACGAAATCAACCGCAACATCACCGAACTCGACCAACTGGTCGAAGAAATCCTGTTGGCCAGCCGCCTGGATGCCAAAGAGGCCGACATGGGCACCATCGAAGAGGTCGATCTGATCGGTCTGGTGGCCGAAGAATGCGCCCGCATGGATGCCACGTTTGAAGTGGGCGAAGAGGGTGCCGAAGACCAGACCTTTGCCGTACAGGGCGTGGTCAAACTGCTGCGCCGCGCCATCCGCAACCTGCTGGAAAACGCCCGCCGCTACGGCACCGGTGCCATCAGCGTCAGCCTGCAACAGCAGGGTCAACACGCCGTGCTGCGCGTATTCGACCGCGGCCCCGGCGTGCCCGCCGCACTGCGCGAACGCATCTTCGAGCCGTTTTACCGCCTGCCCGGTGCCAGCGAAACCAACGGCGGTGTCGGCCTGGGCCTGGCCCTGGTCAAGTCGATTGCCGAGCGCCACGGCGGCACGGTGCGCTGCGAGGGGCGTGACGGTGGCGGCGCCTGTTTCGTGATCGAACTGCCTTGTTGATCCTGCGTAGGGGATAGTGCGGGCAACGTACGAATGGTGGCGTTCTTCCCTAGAATGCCTTCTCCACCTACAACACGCCGGAGACAAACCCCATGCCTTTCCATGCCGCAGCCGACCGCTACGCCGACAAAATGCAGTACCGCCGCACCGGGCGCAGCGGCCTGAAGCTGCCCGCCATCACCCTGGGCCTATGGCACAACTTTGGCGACACCACGCCCATGGCCACCCAGCGCGCCATGCTGACCACCGCCTTTGACCTGGGCATTACCCACTTCGATCTGGCCAACAACTACGGCCCGCCCTACGGCAGCGCAGAAAGCAACTTTGGCGAGCACATGCGCCGCGACTTCCGCCCCTACCGCGACGAGCTGGTGATCTCCAGCAAGGCCGGTTACGACATGTGGCCCGGCCCGTATGGCCAGGGTGGCGGCGGGCGCAAATACGTGCTGTCCAGCCTGGACCAGAGCCTCAAGCGCATGGACCTGGACTACGTCGACATTTTCTACTCGCACCGCTTTGACCCCGACACCCCACTGGAAGAAACCATGGGCGCACTGGCCACCGCCGTGCAACAGGGCAAGGCGCTGTATGTGGGCGTATCCAGCTACTCGGCCGGCAAGACCCGCGAAGCCGCCGCACTGCTCAAGCAAATGGGCGTGCCCTGCCTGATCCACCAGCCGTCCTACAGCCTGATGAACCGCTGGATCGAAGAAGACCTGCTCAACGCGCTGGAAGAAAACGGCATGGGCTGCATCGCCTTCAGCGCGCTGGCCCAGGGCCTGCTGACCAACAAGTACCTGAACGGCATTCCCGCCAACGCCCGCATCAACCAGCCCGGTGGCGGCTCGTTCAAGACCGAGCACCTGAGCCCGAAGAACCTGGCCCACGTCGGCGCGCTGAACGAGATGGCCCTGGCCCGCGGCCAAAGCCTGGCGCAGATGGCCATCGCCTGGGTGCTGCGCGACCCGCGCATGACCAGCGCCCTGATCGGTGCCAGCCGCCCCGAGCAAATCGTGGAACTGGTGGGTGCGCTGCAAAAACTCGACTTCACGGCAGAGGAACTGACCGCCATCGACCAGCACGCGGTGGACGGCGGCATCAACCTGTGGAAGCGGCCTTCGACCGACCAGCAGCTGGCCTGAGTACGCGCGGAAATTTAAGGAAAATAGGCCCCTGGCGCAGATTGCACCTGCGCTGGTAGCTACTAAATATGCAGCAAGCGTGCGCCAGGCGGCGTGGCCAAAGCAAAGCTTGCAAATTGCATAATTTATTGATATTCTTTCAGGAGAAACTCTTGGAACTGCGATGTCTGTCCCTGCGCCTGCCCCGACCAACCCGCCTGACCCTGGCATTGTGCTGGCCAAAGCCACGCTGAAAGCCGCCACCCTGCTGGGCTTGACGGGCACGGTGCTGGGCAAGGTGCTGGGCCTGAGCGAGGCCTCCATCTCGCGCATCGGCATGGGCGGGCGGCCTCTGCATCCGCACAGCAAAGAAGGCGAATTGGCCGCGCTGCTGGTGCGTAGCTTTAGCGCGTTGGACGCGATGGTCGGCAACGACCCGCAGCGCCGCCTCGCCTGGCTGACCAGCCACAACAAGGCCTTGAACGGCACCCCCAAAGAGCTGCTGCAAAGCGTGCAAGGCCTGGTCCAGGTGACCGCGTATCTGGACAGCATGCGGACCAAAATATGAGCCTGGCGGAGATCGACACGGCGGATATAGGCCCGGTGCATATCGACCCCGACTGGATCACCCAGTCGCTGGCGGAGCACGAGCATGGTTTGGAAAGCGATGTCTGGCGCGCGGTGGACAGCCTGGATGCCGTCGCCACGCTGCGGCTGGTGGACACGCTGGACGAGCTGCTGCTGCTGGAACAAATTCTGGCCGACAGCCTGCCCCCCTTGCCGCCCGACACCACAAATCTGCACCCTTTGCTGAGCACGCCGTTTCGCTTCACCGCGCCCTACCCGTCGCGCTTTCGGCCCGCGCAGTCACCGGGGATCTGGTACGGGGCCGACTCCCCCGAGGCGGCCTGCGCCGAAGTCGGCTACTGGCGTTGGCGCTTCCTGATGGACAGCGAAGGCCTGCAGCAGTGCGCGTTAGTGGGCACTTACGCCCTGTTCCACGCTGTGGTAGCGGGCCACTGCCTGAACCTGGAGAACCCGCCCTGGAGCGACCTGGCCGCGCAGTGGAGCCACCCCAGCGACATCGGCACCTGCCAGGCGCTGGCCGACCTGGCGCTGGCCCCGGCCACGCCGACGCAATGGATACGCTACCCCTCGGCGCGCAGCCCAGGCGCGTATTGCGCCGCCGTGTTCGACCCGCAAGCCCTGACCATGGTGGAACCGCACGCCCAGGAAACCTGGGTTATCAAAATCAGCGCCCAGCGTCTGGTCTTCAGCCATGCGCAGCAACGACTGGCCGTAGAGACGGACGGCTGGGTTTAGCCCAAACAGCCGCTTCAGGTGCCGCAAAACGTCTGGTAGCCCGCCGCCGCCTCCGGTGTGGCGGGCAGCGCGTAAGCCGCCGCGTCGGGCTGCGCATCGAACGGATGCTGCAACAGCGCCAGCAGCCGCTGGAACGGCGCGTAGTCGGCGCGGCGCACAGCCGCTTCCAGCGCGGCTTCGACCTGGTGGTTGCGCGGGATGTAGACCGGGTTGGCTTGGTTTGACACGACGGGCTGGCGGGCCTGCCAGCGCACGGCCCAGGTGTCGAAATCGGCCCGATTGGCGAACAGATCGCGGCTGCTGCCATCGGCCAAGCCGCGAAAAGCCAAGGTGAAGTCCACCGCCTGTGCCTGCAGCAGGGCCAGGAAATCGTTGACCAGCGCCAGATCACCGTCCTGCGCGGTGGTCAAACCCAGCTTGCGGCGCATGCCGTCCAGCCAGTGCTGCTGGTAGCGGGCGGGAAAGGCTTCCAACACCTCGGTCACCAGGGCCACGGCGCGGTCGCTGTCGGCATCCACCAGCGGCAGCAGGGTTTCGGCCAGCCGAGCCAGGTTCCACTGGGCGATGCCGGGCTGCTTGGCGTAGGCGTAGCGGCCCTGGGTGTCGATGGAGCTGAACACGGTGGCCGGGTCGTACGCATCCATGAAGGCGCAGGGGCCGTAGTCGATGGTCTCGCCCGACAGGGTCATGTTGTCGGTATTCATCACCCCATGGATAAAGCCCACGCACATCCAGCGCGCCACCAGCGCGGCCTGCCGCTCGCACACCGCCTGGAACAGCGCCAGGGTGGGGTTAGCCGCGTCTTTGGCCTCGGGATAGTGCCGGGCGATCACGTAATCCAGCAGTTGCTGCACCTTGGCCGTGTCGCCCTGCGCGGCAAAAAACTGGAAAGTACCCACGCGGATGTGGCTGGCGGCCACGCGGGCCAGCACCGCGCCAGGCGGCGCACCGTCGCGGCGGACCCGTTCGCCCGTGATCACCGCCGCCAGCGCGCGGGTGGTGGGCACGCCCAGGGCGTGCATGGCCTCGCCCATCAGGTATTCGCGCAGCACCGGCCCCAGCGCCGCCTTGCCGTCACCCCCGCGCGAAAACGGCGTGCGCCCCGAGCCTTTGAGGGCAATATCGCGCCGTTGGCCATGCACGTCGATCACCTCGCCCAGCAGCAGTGCCCGGCCATCGCCCAACTGCGGCGAATAGCCGCCAAACTGGTGGCCCGCATAGACCTGGGCCAGCGGCTCTGCGCCGTCGGGCACAGTATTCCCCGCAAAGATGGCCGCGCCCTCGGGCGAATCCAGCGCGGTGGCATCCAGCCCCAGCTCGGTCGCCAGCGCGTGGTTGAGCTGGACCAGGGCCGGTTGCGGCACCTGCGCCGGCTGCCAGGGGGCGTAGAAGTCGGGGAGTTCGCGGGCATAGGTGTTGTCGAAATGGAAGGTAGGCATGGTGGGGGTTGTAACCTAGATTTAGCGCGGGGGTGCGGGGGTGAGGGAACCAGGGGACGGGCCCAGCGCGATCACACTACAAGCACTATCAATAACGCAGCAGTTAACGCAATTCCTAACTGCGCTGATAGCATTTTTGGCTATGCGGATGGCGTTTTTTTTGGGGTTAAATCACACGCTCCGTTGCAGGCTTTTTGACATCTTGAAGCCGCAAACCACCTGCACTTCAAGCTATATAGTGCATCCAACCAACCCGTTCGCGTACCCTTGCGGACAGCGAGCGGACACCAAAGGACGGGCACCGGCTTTCATGGAAAATTTATACCTAATTTTTCATACAGCAATCATGCCAAGAAGCCAGTCTACAAGAGGCTCACAGAGTTTTTATAAAAAAAATGTCTCGTCAAGCTCCGGATGTATAGACCGGGGTTTGCGGTCTATATTGCGTTAGGCATTCGAATAGCTATGGCCCGACTCCCCATCCGAAAAGAAGCGCTTCGAGACCTTGCGATCAGGTCTAAAAATAAGTGTGCGTTCCCTGGTTGCGACCAACCAATTCTTAATCTGAGTGGGGTCTACATCGCAGAGCTGTGCCACATAGAAGCAGCGGAACCCGGTGGCCAGCGCTTCAATCCGGCGCAGTCAGACGAGGAACGCCGCGCGCCAGCGAATCTCTTGTTTCTATGCCACCAGCATCACAAGGAAACCGATGATGAGGTTTCCTACTCGGTGGCGCGACTTCGCGAAATGAAGCAAGCCCACGAAGCACTTCCAGAAGTTGTATTTAACTCCGCTTTGCTATTGACTCGAATCGAAGAGGTACTCGCCGAGCAGGCAGCAATTCGAAAGATTCTGGCGCCGGAGACTCAAGCTCCTTCAGGTGGCACATATTCACTCATCGGCCCTGAACTTCAAGATGCTTGGAGCCCCGATGTCGGGCGCTTCTACGAAACCCGGACCGGCCCGAAAACGAAGTTCAAATACATGATGCGCGACGGTTGGCTTCACATCGAACAGCAACTTGAAGATGGGGCCATTGCTTACTACGAGGTAAACGAGGCTGGGGCTGTCAGAAACTCGCGGTTACCCTATCCGATCGACGAGTACCGCGTGCTCATTCCCGAGGAACTCGTTCTCAGCACGGAGAGAGTAGCTTCTAGCGTCGGCACCCATGCGATAAAAACCACCCTCAAATGGTCTAAGGGCACAGTCACTCAGCACTTCGCCGGAAATCTGCTGGTAAGCATCGACTGTGGCACACGATGCAACATCGACCAAAACGCAAGAACCATTACCGTTCTGTAGCGCGCGAATGACTAGCGGCGCTGGAGTGAAAGTCCTTACTTTTGCCCTCCCAGCTAAAAATACCCACTTACACAGTTGAAAATTTATTCGTCAAATATGCCGCCGCAGCTTATTTGACAGGTGCAGACAGCTATTCAAAATATAGCAATTCATTCCTTTTCCCAATCCACGTCACCAGTCGGCGCACCGTCTATAGCGATTGCGTCGTCTAATTACAGTAGCTACAATAATGTATGCGGATTGAATTCGACCCGGCCAAAAACGCATCCAATCTGGAGAAGCAGGGCTGTCACTTGCGATGGCGTCTGAACTGGATTGGGACGACGCGTTGGTCTGGGTGGATGGTCGATACGCGTATGGCGAAGTGCGGATGATCGCGCTTGCACCGGCTACGGGGATCTAGTACCAGTGTGGTGTTGCATGCTTGATGGAACCAATAAAACCGATGGATTTTTGCCCAGGCTTAGGCGCAAACCACAGCCATAGCTCCGCTATGGCGCGGATTTGCAACGACAGCATGGGTGAAAAGACGCGGTTTTATGTTCCAGATAGCGTGCAACACCACACTAGGTGGCCTTCACGGACCGTGATGGTGTCCGCCGGGTCATCAGCATGCGCCGGGCCAATCGACGTGAGGTAAAGCACTATGTTGAAAACTTCTAAGCGGGTAGCCATCGCCATGCCGACGGTGGACGAAGACCGCGCCATCACGGCTGCAGCCAAGGCCGATCCTGATGCGCTGCCACTGACACCCAGACAGTTGCAGGCCATGGTTCCGCTGAAGTCGGTACGCGGTCGGCCCAAGTCAGAAAAGAAAAAGCTGTTGGTGTCTGTACGCTACAGCCCGGAGGTTGTCGCGTACTTCAAATCAACGGGCGAAGGCTGGCAGTCACGGATGGACGGCGTGCTGCAGCAGTACGTTGCCAGCCATTCCCGCAGGGCGTGATGCCGCGGGCGTTGGGGGCAGGTCTGGTTTCTTGCATTACTAGCAAAAAATTACCTATCAAATAGGCCGTTGCCGCTTATTTAACGAGCGGAGGAAGCTATATAAAATATAGCAAGTCCCCACATTTCTAAATCCGCATTTCCACGCGAAACAGAAAGATTGCGCCAGGGGGCCAACCTGCCCCGAGCGATGTCCTAGCCACCCGCCATCAGGCCAGCGCCGCCAGCACCCGTTGCGGTGTCACGTCCACCAAACAACGGGTATGGCCCAGCGGGCAGTCGCGCTGGTAGCAGGGCGCGCAGTCCAGCGGCGGCTGGTAGCTGGCATCGGTTTTGAGCCATAACACTTGCGCTTTGTCGTTCAACGGCGGGGTGTGCAGCGGGCTGCTGGAGCCGTAGACGGCGGCCTGGGGTACGCCGAAGGCGGCGGCCACGTGCATCAGGCCGGAGTCGTTGCTTACTACGAATTTGGTAGCTGCTATCGCAGACAGTGCCTGCGCCAGCGTCGTTTTTCCTGCAAAGTTCAGCGCCCAGCCGGGGCGGGCGGCGTTGACCGGCGCGGCGATGTCTTCGCACAGTTCCCGCTCTTTGCCGGAGCCTAGCAACACCACCGGCACGTCCAGCTGCTGGGCCAGGGCGGCGAAGTGGGCGGCGGGCCAGCGCTTGGCGGGGCCGTATTCGGCCCCCGGCGCAAACACCGCGTAGCCGCCCGGCTGCAGGCCCAAGTCGGACAAGGACTGCGCGACGACGCGCGGGTCCATTTGCAAGCGGGGGCGGTCGCTGTCCAGGCCGGTTTCACCGCTGAGCGCGGAATAAAACGCCACCATCGGCGGGCGGTTGTCGCGCGGCGGGTTATTCAGCCGCTGGGTCAGCAGGCCGATGCGGGCTTCACCCAAGTAACCGACCCGCCGGGGGATGCGCGCCAGAAACGGAATCAGCGCACTTTTCAGCGAATTGGGCAGCACGTAGGCCGCGTCAAACCGGCCTTTGAGTTGCGCGGCCATGGCCCAGCGTGCCTGCCATTGCAGGCCGCCGTGCTGGAAGGGGAAGTCGATCACCTCGGCCACCTGCGGCATGGCGCGGTACACCGGGGCCACCCAGGGCAGCGCGCCCACGGTGAGCCGCTCGCCACGCGCCTGCAGGCGGCGCATCAGCGGCTCGGTCATCACCGCGTCGCCGATCCACTGGGGCGCGATGATTAATGACTCCCCCCCGAAGCGGCCTGCGGCGGCCTGGCCTGAGCCGACAGGCACGTCTAGTGGCCACCGCCGAAATGCTCACCGGCCTTCAGCGCGTAGACCGTGCCGCAGTAGGGGCACTTGGCTTCGCCCGTGTGGGCCACGTCCAGGTAGACCTTGGGGTGGCTGTTCCACAGGGCCATGTGGGCTTTTTGGCTGGGACAAAACACGCCGCCTTGGGCGTTCAGGTCTTTGGCTAGGAGTTCAATCGACATGTTCAGACTTTCGTTAGCCAGTGGGCGTATTTAGGGTTGCGGCCGTTGACGATATCAAAGAAGGCCGACTGGATTTTTTCGGTGATCGGACCACGGCGGCCGATGTAGTCGTCGCGGCCGAGTTCGATGCGGTCGAGCTCGCGGATGGGCGTGACTTCGGCGGCGGTGCCGGTGAAGAAGGCTTCGTCGGCAATGTAGACCTCGTCGCGGGTGATGCGCTTTTGCACCACTTCCAGGCCCAGGTCTTTGCAGATGTGGAACACGGTGTTGCGGGTGATGCCGTTCAACGCACCAGCCGACAGATCCGGGGTGTAGACCACGCCGCCCTTGACCACAAACAGGTTTTCGCCCGCGCCTTCGCTGACAAAGCCGTTGGCGTCCAGCAGCATGGCTTCGTCGTAGCCGTCGTCGGTGGCTTCCATGTTGGCCAGGATGGAGTTGGTGTAGTTGCTCACCGCCTTGGCCTGGGTCATGGTGATGTTGACGTGGTGGCGGGTGTAGCTACTGATCTTCACGCGGATACCGCGCTGCATGCCTTCTTCGCCCAGGTAGGCACCCCAGGGCCAGGCGGCGACCATCAGGTGGATGGTGTTGCCCTTGGGCGATACGCCCAGCTTCTTGTCACCCACCCAGGTCAGGGGGCGCAGGTAACCGCTTTCCAGCTTGTTTTCGCGGATCACGGCGCATTGCGCGTCGTTCACCTCTTGCTGGGTGAACGGGATCTGCATGCGCAGGATTTTGGCGCTGTTGAACAGGCGTTCGGTGTGCTCTTGCAGGCGGAAGATGGCCGGGCCGTGGACCGTGTTGTAGGCCCGCACGCCTTCAAACGCGCCGCAACCGTAGTGCAGGGTGTGCGTCAACACGTGGATCTTGGCATCGCGCCACTCGACCATCTGGCCGTCCATCCAGATTTTGCCGTCGCGGTCTGACATCGAAGGGGGTAGCGGGGACATTGCGGTTCCTTGGGCGTTGTGGGGAGTTTGAAGCGTCAATTTTACGGGCTTGTCCGGTGACAAACCGGCCTGGTCAACCCGCCATGCGCCCGGTACGCAAGGCGATGGCCCAATCGGGTCGCTGGCGCTGCTCGGCCAGACGGGCCATGGGCTCGGCGTTGTAGGGCACGCAGCGCAATTCCACCTGCCAGCCGCCCGCCACGGCCCACACCAAGGCATAGCGCGCGTGCGGGCTGCCGGTTTCGATGTGGTGCAGGTGCGGGTGCACGTCGTCATAGGCCTGCAGGCCCACGCTGCCGGGGTTGACCACCACGATGGGCCGGCCCGCACGGGCCGAATCGGCGGGGGCCTGCAGCGTGACCACGCGCGGCACATGGGTGTGGCCGCACAGAATCAGGCTGGCGCGCTGGCGGTGTTCGCCCGCGCCCAGGCGCTGCAGCACCTCGGCCGAACTGGCCGCCCGCACGCCGGACGAGCCCTGTTGCCCAAAGTCGCTGGTCACGGTTTCCAACCAATATTCCAGGTCGTTGTGGGGTGTGCCGTGGCAGGCAAACACCTCGTCCAAAAGCCAGGCCGTGGGCGGCGCGGTCGCCAGCCAGGCGCGGTGGCTGGCGTTGATCTCGCGGGCGGTGCAGGCGTCGCTGGGGATTAGGCGCTCGGTGGGCCAGGTGATGAGCTGGCGGTCGTGGTTGCCCGCAATCATGGGGATGCCACGCTGCATGAGCAGGTCGGCCGTGCGGGCCGACTCCAGCGGGCCACCCAGCGTGTCCCCACAGTTGAAGATGGTGTCCACGCCCTCGCGGGCGATGTCGGCCAGCACGGCTTGCAGGGCGGGCAGGTTGCCGTGGATGTCGGAAATGGCGGCGATTTTCATAAGCTGCATTGCACACCAAATGCAGGGATGGACGCCAACGGAAAAATAGCTTACTGCAAAATAAATAGCTGCCCGCGCAGGTACTGATTGCGCTAGCGGCCTATTTGGCTTGTAAATGGGTCACGCGAACCACGGTGGCGGCTATCGCCAATCGGCAGCAATGGCAGCGGAGCCGCCCCCTAAAATTTTCGGCATGTCCACCTCTTCCCTCCTGGCTCCGCCCATCGACCCCGCCGAAGCGGAATTCCCCCACTGGCAGCGCAACCTGTATGTCTGCCTGTTCGGCTCCTTCACCACCGGGGTAGCGATGACGCTGCTGCTGCCGTTTTTGCCGCTGTACCTGGAGCAACTGGGCGTGCAGGGCCACGCGGCGCTGGCGCAGTGGTCGGGTGCGGCGTTTGCCGCCACCTTTCTCAGCGCCGGGCTGGCCGCTCCGCTGTGGGGCCGCATGGCCGACCGCTATGGACGCAAGCTGATGTTGGTTCGGGCCAGCCTGGGCATGGCCATCACCATGGCGCTGATCGGCGTGGTGGCCACCGCCTGGCAACTGGTGGGGCTGCGGCTGCTGGCCGGGCTGGTGGGCGGCTACGCATCGGGGTCGATGGTGCTGGTGGCCACGCAAACGCCCAAGGCGCGCACCGGCTGGGCGCTGGGCACGCTGTCGTCCGGCTTCATGGCGGGCAACCTGCTGGGGCCGCTGGTGGGCGGCAGCCTGCCGCCGCTGATCGGCATCCGCGCCACCTTTTTTCTGGCCGGTGGGGTGATCTTCATCGCCTTTCTGGCCACCTGTTTTTTGATCAAGGAACAGCGCCCAATACGCCAGGTACGCCCGGCCACCGCCGCTGGCGACCAGCCCCCGCGCGCCAGCCTGTGGGCGCAGATTCCCGACCGCCGCCCGGTGCTGGCGATGCTGCTCACCGGGCTGCTGATGACGCTGGCGCACATGTCAGTAGAGCCCATCATCACCGTCTACATTGCGCAGCTGCTGTCGCCCGACGGGCAAGTCACCTGGTATGCCGGGCTGGCGATGTCGGCGGGCGCGCTGGGCAATATCGTGGCCGCCCCGCGCCTGGGCCAGCTGGCCGACCGCGTGGGCTACCACCGCGTGATCGTCGGCTGCCTGCTGGCTGCGGCGGTGCTGCTGGTGCCGCAGGCCTTTGTAACCGATGTGTGGCAGCTCATCGTGCTGCGGCTGCTGATGGGCGCAGCCCTGGCCGGGCTGCTGCCCAGCATCACCAGCGTGATCCGCCACAGCGTACCTGCGGCGGTAGCGGGCGGCATGCTGGGCTACGCCACCTCGTCGCAGTACGCCGGACAGGTGGCCGGGCCGCTGCTGGGCGGGCTGGTGGGTGGGCACATCGGCATGCGGGCGGTGTTCTTGGCGACCAGCGCGCTGATGGTGCTGGGGGCGGTGGTGGCGGGACGGGCAGGACGTGCGGGGCGGAGGGCAAGCATTTAGAAGCCGCGGATTCAAGAACAAAGTGCACCGATAAAAAGCAGGTGGGTCAAGGGCGAATAGGATACGAGCCCTCCGACCTGCCAGTCTAAAAAAGCACGATGCACTACACACACTTGACCCAAGACGAACGATACCAAATTGCCGTCCTTCGCCACCAAGGCCTGAGCTGCGCGCACATCGCCCGAGAGCTT
>NZ_JBDTEM010000325.1:0-14353 GCF_039922535.1 Rhodoferax sp.
TTGGCGCTGATCTGCAGCGGCAGTGTGCCCGCCTGGGGCAGCACGGCGGTGACGGTGAGCGCGGGTTTGGGGGCCACCACAGCTTTGTCCGCTGCCTCAGAATTGATAGAAAAAAAGCCTGCAGCGCAGATAGCACCTGCGCAGACAGCTGCGAAAACAATAGCGTTTGGTTTGAAGGTCATGGTGCGGTATTCGGTAGGTGTTCAGGGCTGAAGTGCGCTGGCTGTCCAGCCGCCACCGGCAGCGCGGTACAGGGCGATCCAGGCCAGCAGGCCTTCGCGCTGCAAGGCGATGGCATTGGTGTCGGCGGCCAGCGCGCTGCGGCGCGCGTCTTCCAGCTCGGGCAGGCTGGCCAGGCCAGCGGTATAGCGGGCCTGCGTCGCATTGAACGACGCCTGGTAGCCCTGGGCCGCGGCCTGGGTGTCCGCAAAACGGTCATCGGCGCTGCGCAGGTTCACCAGGGCTTCCTCCACCTCGCGCACGGCCTGGCGCACCTTGCCACGGTAGATGGCCACTGCCTCGGTGTAGCGGGCCTGGGCGGCCTCTACATCGGCGCGGCGCCGCCCGCCGTCGAACACCGGCACCGACAAGGCCACCGGGCCGATGGACCAGGTGCCAAAGTTCTCGCTCGCGCCGCCCGCCCGGTAGGCCAGCGCGCCAATCGAGCCGTTCAGCGTCAGCCGGGGGTAGCGTTGGCCCTGGGCGTTGCCCACGTCGAAGCTGGCCGCCGCCACGTCGCGCTCGGCGCTATAGATGTCGGGCCGCTGGGCCAGTACCTGCGCCGGGATGGATGCTATGGAAAACAAAGCTATCTGCGCAGGTGGGACGGGCGCAGCGGCCAGTTTTTGTGCAATTTCTGCTTCGGGCAGGCCGGTCAGGGCCACCATGGCTTTCAGGTACACATCGCACTGCGCCAGTTGCTGCACCACGCGGTTGTTGGCCTCGGCGGCACTGGCGCGGGCCAGCGCGTCCACCGCCGGGGCGGTAAAACCGGCGCGGGTGCTCAGGCCCGACAGGCGCGCGGTTTCCTGGCGCGATTGGGCATCTTCGCCCGCCAGCCCGCGCAGCAGGGCGCAGGCCCGCACGGTGATGTACTGGCTGGCCACCTCGGCCGCCACCGACACCCGTGCGTCATGCCACTGGGCCTGGGCCCCTTGCTGGCGCGCCTGGGCGGCGTTGGCGGCGGCCCGGTTCGTGCCAAACAGGTCGATCTCCCACGCCGCCTGCAGCCCGGCCTGCGCGGTGGTCGCAATCGGCACCGCGGGCTGCGAGATGCCGCGGCTGGCGCTGGCCGATGCATCCAGCGTCGGCCCCAGCGCCGCCCCGGCCGCCACCGAAGTCGCCCGCGCCTGGGCAATGCGCGATGCCGCCGAGGCCACCGTCGGGCTGGCATCCTCCGCCGCAGCGATCAGCACCACCAGCAGAGGATCGTCCAGCCGCTGCCACCAGGTGGACAAATCCCCCAACTGCCCTTGGTGCGGCAGCGGCGCGGTCCATTGCGCGGCGGCCAGCGCGGGCACGGCGGGTGGGGGCGGCGTGGTGGCGCAGGCGGCCAACCACAGGGGCAGGGTGGCCAACAGAGGCCGCCAAACGGAAAAAGGCATGCAGGGTTCCTTGCAAGGGTGGACGGTGATGGTACTGGAGGCATGGCAGGCCAGCTGCGCATGGTGCCTGCAGCAGGGCGGGGTGTCTGCTCACCGGGGTATCGGTTTGTGTCGTTATGTGTCGGGGCTGGGGCGGTTCGTGGTTGCTATTTAAAAAGTAGCTTCCTGCGCAGGTTTTATATGGGTTATAGGGCGATTTGGCTTGTATTTTTTGAACCAACCATTCCCTAACTTGTCGCGCAATGCGGGTATCGCGACAGACGATTTGTCGCGATAAACCTTGCGCGACACGGTTTGGCACTGCTGCCCCGTCCCCAAACTCGCACCGTAGAATCAATTTCGCCTCCCGCACCTCTGCGCTGCACAGCGCCCACCTTTTCACTATTGGCCCCACCGTGTTCCTGTACGACGAACTGAAAAATGCCAAGAGCGAAGAAGACATTAAAGATGACCGCCAAGCTAAAGCCGCAGATATTCACGTTGGGTTTTTTGCGTTAACGCTATTTAATAAATAGCAGCCTGCGCAGGTTGCATATACGCTAGAGGGTAATCTGGCTTGTAATTTTAGTGGGGCGGTGAGTACCACTCTCTGTGGGTAACCTGCGCCGGAGGCTTTTGGCGCAGCAGTGCGCGGCGGGCGTTCTCAACCTGGTATCGGTTCGCGGCGGTTTATGCCAGCGGACTGGGTGGTGCAGGGGCGTGGTCTCCGGCATCCAGCTGCGCTACCAGGGCTTCCATGCTGGGCAGCAGGGCGGATATTTCCTGCGGTAGCTCGGGCGTGGTGCGGTAGGTGGATACGCCCATGGGGGTTTGCACGCCGCGCAAGGCGTACTCAACCATGGTTTTCTTTTTGCTTTTGCATAGCACCATGCCGATGGTGGGTGCGTCATGGGCTGGGTCGCGCACCAGGTCGTCTACGGCTGCCAGGTAGCCGTTGAGCTGGCCGGTGTACTCGAAGCGGAACTCGGTGTTTTTCAGCTCGATTACCACGTAGCAGTGCAAGCGCGTGTGGTAGAAAAGCAGGTCGATAAAGAACTCGTCGCCTTCGATGTCGAGCTTGTACTGGCTACCGACAAAGGCAAAGCCCACGCCCAGCTCAATCAAAAAATCACGCAGATGGGTGGTCAGGGCTTTTTCTATCGTGCGCTCGCTGGATGCGTCGGTAATACCGAGAAAGTCGAATGCATACGGGTCCTTCATCAGGTCGCGGGCCAGGTCAGACTGCGGCGCGGGCAGTGTGCGGGCAAAGTTGTTTTGCGCTGCACCCAGGCGGTGGTGCACAGCGGTTTCGATTTGCAGCTCTAGTACGGACCGGCTCCAGCCGTTTTCGATGGTTTTGTGGATGTACCACTCGCGGGTGGCGCGGTCTTTGAGTTTGTCGAGAATGGTGCAGTTGTGGAACCATGGAATTTGTGCAGCAGCCTGCTGCACAAATGCCTCCACCGGCCATGCCTCGGCAAACGCCCGCATGTATTTCATGTTGCGTGGGGATAATCCCCGCATGTCCGAGAACTCTGCCCGCAGATCTTTCGCCAGTTGCTCGATGACTTTGGCACCCCAGCCCTGAGAGTTCTGGCGCTCCAGAATCTCCCGCCCCATGCGCCAATACAGCAACACCAGCTCCCGGTTGACGGCCAAGCTGGCTTTGAGGCGGGCGCTGCGGATCTGGGTCTTCAGATCCGCGAGCCAGGTGGCGTAATCGGTGGGGTGGAGCGGGGTCATTTTCATAAGCCAAATCTGTATCCAGCGCAGATTCCACCTGCGCCAGAAGCTATCTATTCAGTAGCATTCACCCAAACACCACCCGCCACAGCGCCAGCACCGCCTCGCGCTCTTTTTGCAGCAGCGGTGGGGCCACCTGGGTGGGGGTTTCGTTCAGCCGGGCCTGGTGCTGGGCCTTGCGCAGTTCGCGGTAGGCGTTGGCGGCGGCCTCGCCGATGCCGGGGGGCAGCAGGCCAACGGCCTCGGCGCGTCGCAGCAGGGCGGTGTTGCCTACGTTTTCCTGCAGTTCTGGGTGCTGGGCCGCGTGGGCCAGCACCAGGTACTGCACGGCGAACTCTGCGTCCACCATGGCACCGGTGCTGTGTTTCACGTCAAAGTTGTCGCCCCGCACCGGGTGGGCGGCGCGGACCTTGTTGCGCATGGCGACGATTTCGGCCTGCAGGGCGGGCAGGTCGCGCGGGGCGGTGATGACGTTTTGGCGGATGGCATCGAAGTGCTGGCCCATGTCGTCCGGGCCCAGCACGCAGCGCGCGCGGGTCATGGCCTGGTGCTCCCAGGTCCAGGCGGTGTTGCTGCCCCGGCGCTCCTGGTAGTTGGCGTAGGCGTTCAGGGTGGTGACCAGCATGCCGGAGTTGCCGTTGGGCCGCAGGGCGGTGTCGATCTCGAACAGGTCGCCTTCGGCGGTTTTGACGCTGAGCCAGTTGATGAGTTTGCGCACCAGTTGGGCGTAGACCTCGGGGGCGCGTTCGTCTTCGTCCTCGTACACAAACACAATGTCCAGGTCGCTGCCGTAGCCCAGTTCTTTGCCGCCCAGTTTGCCGTAGCCGATGATGGCAAAGCGGGGTTCGTCCAGGTGGTGGCTGGGCAGGCGTTGCCAGCACCAGCGGGCGGTGACGCGCAGCACCACGTCGGCCAGGGCGCTCAGGTCGTCGGCCACTTGTTCGACGGCGATGCGGCCTTCGACATCGCGTGCCAGGGTGCGGAACAGCTCGGCGTGGTGGGCGCGGCGCAGCAGGTTGAGCAGGGTTTCTTCGTCGTCTTCCTGGGTGATGCGCAGCGATGTGCGGCGGGCTTCGAGTTCGGCCTCAAAGGCGGCTGCGTCAAAGCGTTCGGCCAGCATGGGATCAGAGGCCAGCTCGTCGATCACACCGGGGTGGGTTTGCAGGTAGCGTGCGGGCCATTTGGCGGTGGCCAGCAGGCGCAGCAGGCGCTGGTGGACGGAGGGGCGTTCCAGCAGCAGGGCCAGGTAGTGGTCGCGGCGCAGCAGGGGTTCGATCCAGTCCATCCAGCGCAGCACGCCGTCCGGGCTGGTGCTGCCGTCCTGCAGCCAGCCGATGCTGCGCTGCACCAGCCGCGACAGCCGGGCGCTGGATATGTCGCTCAGGGCCAGCACGCGGGCGTGGGTGGACCAGCGCAGCAAGCGCGCCTTGAGGGGTTCGTCCACGCGCTCGGCCAGGGTCGCCAGGTCGGGTACACCTGACAAGTCGCCTGGCCCGGCTTTGCCGGCTTTGCCATTGCAGCCCTTGCATTCCTTTTTGCCGCCCAGCAGGGTGTCGAACTCTTGCGCTACCAGCTCGCGGTGGGTGTCCAGTTCGCTCAGGAAGGCGCAGCAGTCGGGGTAGCCCATGCTGTGGGCGATCCAGGCCAGGTCGGCATCGGCGGTGGGCAGCACATGGGTTTGCTGGTCGTCCAGGTACTGGATGCGGTGCTCGACTTTGCGCAAGAAGGTGTAGGCCAGCGCCAGTGCGTCGGCGGTGGCCTGGGGCATCAGCCCGGCGTGGGCCAGGCGCTGCAGCGCGGCCAGCGTGGGGCGGGTGCGCAGCTCGGGGAACTGGCCGCCACGTACCACCTGCAGCAGTTGCACGGTGAATTCAATCTCGCGGATACCGCCGCGCGACAGCTTGACATCGTTGGCCCGCTCGGGGCGGCCCGCACTGCGCTTGGCCGAATGGTCGCGGATCTGCTGGTGCAGGTTGCGCAGCGCGTCGAACACGCCGTAATCCAGGTAGCGGCGGAACACAAAGGGCAGCACCACGGTGCGCAGCGCGCTGGCGTCTGTGATGCCGCTGCGCGGGGCCACCACCCGGCTTTTCAGCCAGGCAAAGCGCTCCCATTCGCGGCCCTGCTCTTGCAGGTAGTTTTCCAGCGCGTCCATGGACACCGCCACCGCGCCGGAATTGCCGTGCGGGCGCAATGCCAGATCGACGCGGAACACAAAGCCGTGTTCGGTGGTATCGCCCACCAGGGCGTAGATGATTTTGACGGCCTTGCAGAAGTATTCGTGGTTGCTGGTGCGGCCCCGGCCCTCGCCCATGCCGACCAGGCCCGCGGTGTCGCCATCAAAGTTGTAGACGTAGATCAGGTCGATGTCGCTGGACACATTCAGTTCACGGGCGCCCAGCTTGCCCATGCCCACCACCCACATCTGGGCTCGGCTGCCGTCCGGGGCCAGGGGGGCACCGTGCTGGCTGTCCAGTTGCGCAAAGGCGTGGATGCAGGCGGCGTCCAGGGCGATTTCGGCCAGTTCGGTGACGGCGCGGGTCACCACCTGCAGGGAGACCTGGGCATCGCAGTCCAGCACCACCAGGCGCTCCATCACCAGCTGGCGCAGGCTGCGCAGGGCGGCTCCGGTGTCTAGCCCGGTGGCGCGCAGCGTGGCAAGGGTGGCCTCCATGCTGGCACGCTCTGGCGGGCCAGGGGGCAGCAGGTCGAGCTGGCTGGCGTAACGGCGGCGCAGGCGCTGCACAAAACGCGAGTGGCCGGACAAAGGCTCGGTGGGGGCGGGACTGCTTAACAAAGTGACACCGTAAAGCGAGAGGCCTGCTGCGGGAGCGGCTGCCGTGGGAGTGATAATTCTGGTTGCATCCATGTGTCCAATGACTGAAGCCAAGCCTATTTCCAGTACGTATCCCACACGCCTGCTCCGATTCGCCGCCACTGCCGCATCCTGGTGCCTGGGCTTGGTGGTGGCGGCGTGGCTGGTGCTGGCCTTGGCCTGGGGGGCTTTACACGGCTGGATTGTGCCGCGAATTGGCGAATTTCGCCCGTGGCTGGAAACCTATGCCAGCCAGGCGCTGGGCATGCCGGTGCGCATCGGCGCCATATCGGCCCAGTCAGACCATCTGTTCCCCTCGTTTGAGCTGCGCGATGTGGCCCTGCTGGACGGCCAGGGGCGCGAGGCCCTGAAGCTGTCGCGGGTCACGGCCACGCTGTCGCCCGCGTCGCTGCTGAAGCGCGGTTTTGAGACCTTTGCCATCGAGAAACCCGAGCTGGACGTGCGCCGCAGTGTGGACGGCAGCATCTTTATTGCCGGGCTGGATGTGTCCCACACCAGCAGCGGCGATGGCCGTTCCCTGGACTGGCTGTTTGCCCAAACCGAGCTGGTGGTGCGCGGCGGCACGGTGCGCTGGACCGACGAGCAGCGCGCCGCGCCCCCGCTGGCTTTGAGCGGCGTGGATTTCGTCATGCGCAACAAGGGTTTGGGCCATAGCCTGCGCCTGGATGCCTCACCCCCCGCCGAGTGGGGCGACCGCATCAGCCTCAGCGCCCAGTTCCGCCAGCCTTTGCTCAGCATCCACCGGGGCCGTTGGCAAGACTGGGACGGCCCGGCCTATGCCAGCCTGCCGCGCGTCGATGTGTCGCAGCTGCGCCGCTATGCCGATGTGGGTGTGGACGTGGTGGAGGGCGTGGGGGCTTTGCGGGTGTGGGTGGACATACGGCATGGGCAGGTGCGCAGTGGTACGGCCGACGTAGCGCTGGCCGGTGCCCGTGCCACCCTGGCCGCCGGGCTGCAGCCGCTGGCCTTGCAGTCACTGCAAGGGCGCGTCACCCTGCAGCAACAAAAGGGCAGTGTGGCGCTGGCCACCGAGGGCCTGCAATTCACCACCGACGATGGCGAGGTCTGGCCGGGGGGCAATGTGTCGCTGCAACTGCAGGACGTGACCCCCCGCCTGCCTGCACAAGGCGAATTGCGCGCCGACCGGCTGGACCTGGCCTTGCTGGCCCACATGGCGAATAGCCTGCCCTTGGGCCCCGCCACCCACAACCTGCTGGCCACCTACGAACCCCAGGGGCTGGTGGAACATATCGAATCCCGCTGGACTGGCGCTATAGCCGCCCCCGCCACTTACAGCGCCAAAGGCCGCATCACCGGGCTGGAGGTGGCCGCAGGCGTACCCGCAGCGCCCAGCCCCAAAGACCGGGTGCCGCTGGGCCGCCCCGGCGTGCGTGGCGCAGCGGTGGACTTCGACGTCACCCAGGCCGGGGGTAAGGCGGACCTGCGTGTGGCCCAGGGCGCGCTCGACCTGCCCGGCCTGTTCGAGGAGCCGGTGGTGCCCATGGCGCAACTCTCGGCCGCAGTGGCGTGGCAGCAGCAGGGCGATGCCTTGGCGGTACAGGCCAGCGATGTGCGTTTTGCCAATGCCGATGCCGAGGGTGTGTTGCAGGTCAAGTGGCACACCAGCGACCCTGCACAGTCGGGCAGCCATGCGCGCTTTCCGGGTGTGCTGGACCTGCAGGGCCAACTGAGCCGTGGCGATGCCACCCGGGTGCACCGCTACCTGCCCATGGAGCTGCATGCCGACGTGCGGCACTACGTGCGCGATGCCGTGCTGGCGGGCCGCGCCGACCAGGTGAAGTTTCGCGTCAAGGGCGACCTGTACGATTTTCCGTTCTCCAAACCCCGGCAAGGCGAGTTCCGCATTGCCGCCGAAGTGCGCAATGCCACCTACGCCTACGCCCCCCCCAGCCTGCACCCGACCAACGCCTTGCCCTGGCCCGCGCTGGAACAGCTATCCGGCGAATTGGTGTTTGACGGCAACACCCTGCAGGTCAACCGCGCCAGTGGCAGCTTGGCCGGTGCCACCGGGTTCCAGATAAGCCGGGCCGAGGCCCAGATTGCCGACCTGGGCCACAGCGTGGTGGTTTTCAAGGCCCAGGGTCGCGGCCCGCTGGCCGACATGCTGGGTGTGGTCAACCGCTCTCCGTTGGCATCCATGACCGGCAATGCGCTGGACCAGGCCACGGCCAGCGGCACGGCCGACCTGCAACTGCGTCTGCAACTGCCGATTGCCGACATGGACAAGAGCAAGGTGCAGGGCAGCATCACGCTGGGCGGCAACGATGTGCAAATCACCCCCAGCAGC
This sequence comes from Rhodoferax sp., assembly GCF_039922535.1. Taxonomy (GTDB): domain Bacteria; phylum Pseudomonadota; class Gammaproteobacteria; order Burkholderiales; family Burkholderiaceae_C; genus Rhodoferax_B. The sequence goes on from NZ_JBDTEM010000325.1 coordinate 8,471, forward strand.
CCGGCACTGGGGCGGGCCCGTGGGGTGGTCAACTTCTCGGACACCGGCTTCGCTTTGGTCGGCGGCCAGGCCCGGATGCTGGGCGGAGACGCGAAGATCGAAGGCAGCATGGCCGATGCCGCGCGGGGTGCGCAGTTCAAGGTGCAAGGCATCGCCACGGCAGAGGGCTTGCGCCAGGCCACCGGCCTGGGTGCGGTGGCGCAAATCGCCCGCTTCGCCAGCGGCAGTGCCGCCTATACCGCGGCGGTCGGCGTGCGCCAGGGGGTACCCGAAGTCAGTGTCAGCAGCAATTTGCAGGGCGTGGCGCTGAACCTGCCCGCGCCGCTGGCCAAAACCGCCGACAGCGTGCTGCCTTTGCGTTTTGACAACCTGCTGCTACCCGGCACCAGCCCGCCCTTGCGCGATAGTTTGGCGCTGGCGCTGGGAGCGGGTGGGTCGGTCGCTTCGGTGCTCTATGTGCGGGATATTTCAGGCGCAGTACCCCAGGTGCTGCGCGGCACCGTATCGGTGGGTCTGCCGCCCGGCGAGTCGGTGCTGATGCCCGCCGAGGGCGTGTCGGCCAACATCCATGTCGATACCGTGAGTGCCGATGCCTGGCAAGCGCTGGCCGCCAAAATGACCGACTCACCCAATATCGCCAGCACTGGCGGTACTGCTTCAACCAGTGCCAGCAGCGGCTACACCCCGACCACCCTGGCGGTGCAGGCCAAGGCCTTGACGTTGGGTGGCCGCACCCTGCACCAGCTGGTGCTGAGCGGTTCGCACTTTGCCACCACCTGGCGCGCCAATATCGATGCCCAGGAACTTAATGGCTATGTGGAATACCGCCTGCCTGCCGAGACCAACCCAGGCCGTGTGTATGCCCGGCTGACTCGGCTGGCCCTGGCCCCCAGCACCGCCACCGAGGTGGAAACCCTGCTGGATGAGCCGTCGGACACCGTGCCCGCGCTGGACATCGTGGTCGACGCGTTGGACCTGAAAGGCAAAAAACTCGGCCGTGTCGAGGTCGAGGCCGTCAACCGGGGCGGCCGCCCTGGCGGGGTCGGGCTGGTGGATACCGGGGTGCGTGAATGGAGGTTGAACAAGCTCACCATCACCAACCCCGACGCGCAGCTCAGTGCCACCGGCAACTGGGTGTCCCTGGGCAACCAGGGCGCGCCTAACGGAGCCGGACGTGCCCTCCATGCCACCCCCCGGCGCACCACGCTGGACTTCCACCTCGATATTGCGGATGCGGGGCAATTGCTGGCCCGCTTTGGCATGCCGGGAGTGGTGCGCCGCGGCAAGGGCCAGATGGCCGGGCAGGTCAGCTGGATCGGCTCGCCGCTGGCGCTGGATACCGCTACGCTGGGCGGCCAGTTCAATCTGGCGGTAGACAGCGGCCAGTTTCTGAAGGCCGACCCCGGCCTGGCCAAGCTGCTGGGCGTGTTGAACTTGCAGGCCCTGCCGCGACGCCTGGCGCTGGACTTCCGCGATGTATTCAGCGAAGGCTTTGCGTTCGACTCGGTACGCGGCGACGTGCAGGTAGACCAGGGCCGCGCCACCACCAACAACCTGCAAATGAAGGGCGTAAACGCTGCGGTGATGATGGAGGGCAGCGCCGACATTGCCCGCGAAACCCAGGACCTGAAAGTAGTGGTAGTGCCCGAGATCACCGCCGGTACCGCCTCGTTGGTGGCCGCCGTGATCAACCCCGCCATCGGCCTGGGCACGTTTTTGGCGCAGTGGTTTTTGCAGCGCCCGCTGAGCGAGGCGGCCACCCAGCAATTCCATATCGACGGCACCTGGGCCGACCCCAAAATCACCAAGGTGCCGCACAAGATGTTCGGTGCCAAAGTTGAGGCCCAGGCCCCCACCAAGCAGGAAGCTACCCCATGAAAGTCGCCGCCATCCAGATGGTCTCTGGCACCCAGTTACAGACCAATCTGGAACGCGCCGGCGCATTGCTCGCCGAAGCCGCGGCAGGTGGTGCCGAGCTGGCCGTGCTGCCCGAGTACTTTTGCCTGCTGGGCCAGCGCGATACCGACAAGCTGCAGATCCAGGAAGCCTTTGGCCACGGCCTGATCCAGGACTTTTTGGCCCGCACGGCGCGCCAGTTGAACCTGTGGATTGTGGGCGGCACGCTGCCCCTGACTGCCGAGGTTCCCAAAGGGCAGAGCCCTTTGGACCATGGCAGTCCCTCCATAGTTACCGTGGGCGATGGCAGCCGGGTGCGCAACAGCACACTGGTGTTTGACCCCTCAGGGGCCTGCGTGGCCCGCTACGACAAGATCCATTTGTTTCGCTTCGACAACGGGCAAGAGCGGTTTGACGAGTCGCGGGTGCTGCAGCCGGGCTCCGAGCCGGTGCTGTTCGACCTGCACGCACGCGACGGCCAGCGCTGGCGCATCGGCCTGAGCATTTGCTACGACTTGCGCTTTCCCGAGCTGTACCGCCACTACGCGGCGCAGGGAGCCGATCTGTTGCTGGTGCCCAGCGCCTTTACCCACACCACCGGCCAGGCCCACTGGGAGTTGCTGCTGCGCGCCCGCGCGGTGGAAAACCTAGCCTATGTGCTGGCCCCGGCCCAGGGCGGCCTGCACGCCAACGGCCGCCGCACCTGGGGCCACAGCCTGCTGGTAGACCCCTGGGGCACGGTGCTGGCCGAGCACGCCGAGGGTGAATCTGTGGTGCTGGGTACGCTGGATGCGGCCCGTCTGGCGCAATGCCGCAGCCAGTTGCCCGCCTTGGCGCACCGCACCCTATGAAGCTGGTGCAGGCTATTTCGCGGCGCAAGCTGGCCCTGCTGTGGCTGCTGATGCTGGCGCTGCTGGTGGTGGCGTTGGGTACCCTGGTCTGGCTGGCCGAGCGGTACGAATCCAGCCAGGTGCAAAGCCAGCTAGAGCGCGATGCCGCCAATGTGGTCAACGACATCCGCAGCGGTCTGACCCGCAATGTGCAAAGCCTGCAGGCCCTGCATGCCGGCGATCCCTCGCCAGCGGCCTGGGCCGCCGATGCGTCCGTCCTGCTGCGCGACCACCGCGAGCTGCTGCGGCTGGAGTGGCGCAACACCGCCGTCGGTATGGTGGTGGCGGTGGATTCGCCCTACCGTGCGCCGGTATTTGATGTGCTGGGCCGTGTCGAGACCCAGGCCGACGTCTCCCTGGCCTGCGCCACCGCGCAACGCTTCAACAGCGCAGCCTATTCGAGCAATTACTTTTTGCCGCAGCCCGACAGCCTGGGCATGGAGGTGATCGAGCTGTGCATTCCGCTGGTGGTCAGCGGGCAGGCGCGGGGTTATGTGGTGGCCACCTACTCGCTGGCCGAGGTGTTGAGCAGCCTGGTGTCCCGCCAGCTTACCCGCAGCCAGGAGGTGTCGTTTGCCGAGGCCGATGGTGCGCGCCTGGCCCTGCGTGGCGTGGCCCGCCGGGGTACGCCCGTGTTTACCGCACGGCAGTTGCTGGACCTGCCCGGCAACACCATGGTGGTGCGGCTGGACAGCTGGCGGGGTGCGCCGGGTGTGTTTCCCAACCTGATGACGGTGCTGGTGATCCTGATGTCGCTGGCGCTGCTGGTGGTGACGGTGCTGCTGGCCCGCGACACCCGTTTGCGCCAGCGTGCCGAGCGCGGCTTGGCCGATGCGCTGGCGTTCCGCAAAGCCATGGAGGACTCGCTGCTCACCGGCCTGCGGGCCCGCGACCTGCAGGGCTGCATCACCTATGTCAACCCGGCGTTTTGCCAGATGGTGGGGTTTTCTGCCGACGAACTGCGGGGCCACAGCATGCCTGCGCCCTACTGGCCGCCCGACCTGGCCCGTGAATACCAGCAGCGCCAGGAAGTCCGCATGGCGGGCGGCGCACCGCCACGTGAAGGCTTTAGTTCGGTGTTCATGCGCAAGGACGGCAGCTTTTTCCCGGTGCTGGTCATGGAGGCCCCGCTGATCAACGCCCAGGGCGCGCACACCGGCTGGATGAGTGCGGTGGTGGACATCACCGAGCAGCGCCGCGTGGAAGAGCTGTCGCGCACCAGCCAGGACCGGCTGCAGGCTACCGCCCGGCTGGCCACGGTCGGCGAAATGGCCTCCTTGCTGAGCCACGAGCTGAACCAGCCGCTGGCCGCCATCTCCAGCTACGCCACCGGCTCGCTGAACCGGCTGCAGACCGGCGGCGCGGCAGTGGATACCGCCGATCTGGCCATGGCCATGCGCCGCATTGCCGAACAGGTGGAACGTGCGGGCAAACTGATCCGTAGCGTGCACGACTTTGTGCGCCGCCGCGCCAAGGTGCGTGAGCCCGTCGCTCCGCAGGTGCTGCTGGATGCCATTCTGCCGCTGGTGCAGTTGCAGGCCCGCAAGCTGGGCGTGCAGGTGCAGCTGGACGTGGCCGATGCGCTGCCGCCCGTGCTGTGCGACCGCTCCATGGTCGAGCAGGTGCTGCTCAACCTGACCCGCAACGCCATGCAGGCCATGGAAGATCCTGCCGTGGCCGAGCGGGTGCTGGTACTGCAAGTGGAGCAGATACAGGAATGGGTGGTGTTTTCGGTGTCCGACCAGGGCCCCGGCATTTCGCCCGAGGTGGCCGAACGCCTGTTTACGCCGTTTTTCACCACCAAAGACGAAGGCATGGGCCTGGGCCTGAGCCTGTGCCGCACGGTGGTGGAGCAGCACGGCGGCGCGTTAAGCTTCGCTGCCAACCCGCCGCAGGGCACCGTGTTCCGGTTCACCCTGCCGATCTCTGAACCCCTGTGATGAAGGTGAGCTAAGGATGCAACCCGTACAAGATGCCACCGTTTTCATCGTCGATGACGATGCCAGCGTGCGCGATGCACTGTCGTGGCTGCTGCGGTCCCGCGGGCTTTTCAGCGAAGGATTTCCCAGCGCCGAGGCTTTCGAGACCATGCTGGCTGCGGGCTTCGTGCCGCGCCAGGCCTGTTGCCTGCTGCTGGATGTGCGCATGCCCGGCATCAGCGGGCTGGCACTGTTTGACAAGCTGATTGCCCGGGGGCTGCACCTGCCCATGCCGGTGATCTTTCTGACCGGCCACGCCGATGTGCCGACCGCCGTCGATGCGGTCAAGCGCGGGGCTTTCGACTTCTGTGAAAAACCGTTTTCCGACAATGCCCTGGTGGACCGCATCGAGCAGGCCCTGGCCCAGTCGGCCCTGAACCTGCGGGCCCACGACAGCCGCCAGCGCCTGCAAACCCGCCTGACCGAACTTACCGAGCGCGAACGCGACGTGATGCGGCTGGTGGTGCTGGGCCTGCCCAACAAGCTGATCGCCGACCAGCTCGACATCAGCGTGCGCACGGTGGAGGTGCACCGGGGCCGGGTGTTCGACAAGATGGAAGTGAAGTCGGCCGTAGAATTGGCCAATTTGCTACAAAAAATGTAGCTGTCAGCGCAGGCTATTCCTGCGCTGGAGGCTTGTTTTCTTCAGATTTATCCACGACTTCGCCATTTTTACGGCCCGAGAACATGGTCCACCAGACAATCAGTATCAGCAACGATCCGGCCAACAGCGCTTCCAATAACAGCAAGACCATGAATCGACTCCTTCAGCAAAATGTGGTGGCTTGCCCCGCGCCGCGATGGCCGGTGACTTCGGCATGGCGGCGCGGCGCAAGCCGTGTGGTTCTGGCCGCGATTGTAGTAACCCTGGCCGCCTGCGCCACCCACCTGCCCGAAACCCCGGAGTCCGCCCCGTCGGCGCTGCCTGCCGTTCCAGGTCTGCCCGAGGCCACGCCCTATGCCGTCCCCGGCGACACTGGCCCGCTGCCACCGCCCATCACCCAGGGCAAAAGCCGCTGGACGGCGGTGCGCTGGGCCGAGCTGCCCGGCTTTGGCCAGGACCCGCTCTATGAAGCCTGGAACGCCTGGATCAAAAGCTGCGAACGCCCCGGCCCGGT
>NZ_JBDTEM010000326.1:0-2747 GCF_039922535.1 Rhodoferax sp.
CAACCCAAGTTCTGCACCCACACCGCGGGTCGCCACGTGATCGTCAAGTTTTCGCCGGCCGGCGATGCGCCCACCGACCAGCGCACCCGCGACCTGCTGGTCTGCGAGCACCTGGCGCTGCAAACCCTGGCCCAGGCCGGTGTGCCTGCGGCCACCACGCAGATTCACCACGGCGCGGGCCGGGTGTTTCTGGAAGCCGAGCGCTTCGACCGCACCGAACATGGCCGCGTCGGCATGGTCTCGCTGATGGTCTACGACGCCGAATACGTCGGCGCCATGGACAACTGGGCCGCCACCGCTGAGCGCATGCAGGCCCGCGGCCTGCTAACCGCCGCCGATGCCGAGCACCTGCGCTTCCTCGAAGCCTTTGGTGTGCTGATCGCCAACACGGACAGGCACTACGGCAACATCTCGCTGCTGCTGGACAACGACGACTGGAAGCTGTCGCCCACCTACGACATGCTGCCGATGCTCTACGCCCCGGTCGGCGGCGAGCTGGTGCCGCGCGATTTCGCCGCCGGTCGGCTGCAGCCGACCACCGCCACCCTGCCAGCCTGGGAGCGCGCCCAAGCGCTGGCCCGGGTGTTCTGGAGCGCGGTGGCGGGCGATGCACGTATCTCGGCGGAGTTCCGTGCGATTGCGGCAGAAAATTTAAAGAAAATCAGCCTCTAGCGCAGATTCCACCTGCGCAGGCAGCTACATATTCAATAGCCGATGTTCGCTGTATTGCAGCGTTAACTGCCCCGTAGAATGGCCTCGGCGCCAGCGCGCCAAGATTCGTGAGCCCAGGGCGATACCTTGCTCTGACTCGCACTGTGGGGTACCCCCATGGTTGTTTTTTGCCGAGCCATCTCGGTGCGTGCGCCGCACGCGCATGCTGCGCGGATTGCCCACGCCGGACCTGCTGGTTGGCGCGCTGGTTGCCACCTATTTTTGGGGTTTATGCGCGACATTTCCTACCGAACCTGGATTGCCCGCAGTCTGGCGCGCGCCATGTTGGCCGATGCCGGGCAGCCCGGCGGCACCAGCGCAGCCGCCCTGCAGGCGCGGGCCGCGGCAACCCTGGGCGAGAGTCCGGCATGGCTCCCAGCCGTCGTCGCGCCGCTGGCTTTGCTGCCCGCCGCCGGCTGGCGAAAAATGGATCTGGAGGCGCTGACCCAGCGCATTCTGGTGTCGGCACCCGCGCAGCCGCTCGTGGCGGACGACCAGAACGGCGACGAAATACACGCTGAAAACCCGTTCGACGCAGCTTTTGCCGACGGTGCCCGGCCGCATGTCCGGCGCTTGATACTGCGCCCGCCGAACATGCTGCCGCGGCCTCTGGGACTGGAGGGCTGCGCGTTGCCCGATCTGCCCACCGTGCTCGATCTGGCCGATTGGCTGAAGATGCCACTGGACCGCTTGGCCTGGTTGAGCCCCGAAGTCCCTTTGGGGGCCGAGCACTACCGCTACAAGCTGCAGCCCAAGCGCAACGGCGGTATGCGCCTGTTGGAAATTCCGAAAGTGGATCTGAAACGCGTGCAACGTGCCGTCTACGTGGGTTTGCTGCAGCAGGTTCCGGTACACGAGGCGGCGCACGGTTTTGTCCCCGGCCGCTCGGTCGCCACCCATGCCGCGGTACATGCGGGCCAGGCGGTGGTGGTCCGGTTTGATCTGCGCGATTTCTTTGGCGGTATTCGCGCGGCGCGGGTCTTGGCGCTGTGGCGTACGCTGGGCTATCCCTTGGGTGTGGCGCGCTGCCTGACGGCGCTGTGCACCCACCGCACCGCCCAGATGGTGACAGAGAGATTGCGCGAAGACGGTGGTCTGGATTGGCTGGGCGCCAAGCGCCTGCGGTCGGCCCATTTGCCCCAGGGCGCGCCGACGTCTCCGACCCTGGCGAACCTGTGTGCCTTTGGCCTCGATCTGCGGCTGGACGGCCTGGCCTGGGCGTTTGGCGCCCGCTACACCCGCTATGCAGATGATCTGGTGTTCTCGGGATCGGCCGCCTTGCGCCCGCAGTTTCGGGCGCTGCAGGCCTGGGTGGCGGCGATTGCCGAGGACGAAGGCTTTATCCTGCATCCGGCCAAAGCCCGCTGCCTGCCGCAGCACCGGCAACAACGGATTACCGGCGTGGTGGTGAACGCGCAGCCCAATACGCCGCGGCAGGATTTTGACCGGCTCAAAGCCTGTTTGCACCAGTGCGTGCACCGCGGGCCGGCTTCGCAGAACCCTGCGGCTTTGGTGGATTTCCGCGGGCATTTGCTGGGCCGCATTGGCTGGGTCGGACAGTTCAACGCCGCCCGCGCCGCCAAGCTGATGGGCTTGTTCGAGCAGATTTGTTGGTAATGGATTTAAGAAGAATCAGCCTCTAGCGCAGATTCCACCTGCGCAGGCAGCTACATATTCCGCAGCAAATACACCTCCAGCTGCGCATCCGTGCCGCCAAAGCCCTGGGTCATGGACTCGAAATGCCAGGCAGCGCCTTATTCGCTGGGTTGTTTGAAGCCCATGCCTTCAGGTACGAGGTATGTAACGGAAAAAGCCAGCAACTGCTCCCGGGGTACCGCTGGGCTGAACAGGTAGCCCTGTGCCAGTTGGCATCCTTCAGCGGCCAAAAAGTCTGCCTGCTCACGGGTTTCTACACCTTCAGCCACCACCACCTGGTTCAGGCAGCGTGCAATAGACAAAATCGCCCTGACCAGTTCCGCCCGGAAATGGTCGGTCGTCGCAGAATGGATGAATGATTTATCGATTTTGAGGGTGTC
>NZ_JBDTEM010000327.1:0-13400 GCF_039922535.1 Rhodoferax sp.
GCGCCAGGAGTCGTCCGTCGTCTGGGTTAACTCGCCAATACCGTGCCCACCCGCATTGGCCACCAGTACGTCGATACCGCCAAACTGCTGGATGGCCTTGGCCAGTGCGGACTTGACATCCGCCGCATCGGCCGCGTCTCCCTCCACCACCAAACCGCCCAACGGCTCGGCAACCTCCAGCAGCGGCTGGCGGCGGCGCCCCATCAGCACCACCCGCCCACCGCGTTGGACAAAGTCCTTGGCCACGGCCGCGCCAATGCCGGTCCCGCCTCCTGTGATGAATGCCACCTTGCCCGCAAAATCTTTTGTCATGCTGTCTCCTTGTGTTGATTGGATGTTTTGAATGGATTCACGTCAAATAACTGCTGTGTAATATTTCTGGATGGGCAGACAACTCTGTCGATGCGCCGGACCATGCGATCTGGCCCCGCACCATGACATGCGCCTGTTTGGACATGGACAAAGCCAGCGAGGTGAACTGCTCGATCAGCAGCACCCCCACACCTTTGCCTGCAACGTCCAGAATTACGTCGGCCAGCCGCTTCACGACCGTGGGGGCCAGGCCCAAAGAGAGTTCGTCGATCACCAAAATGCGGGGGCGCGCCAGCAGTGCCTGTGCAATGCAAACCATCTGCTTCTGCCCCCCGGACAAAGACCGCCCACTCGCCTGCAGCTTGCTTTCCAGTTCTGGAAATATGGCTAACATTTCCTCGATCGCGTCAGACACCTCGCGCAAGGGCAGCAAACTGGCAGCCACCTTCAGGTTATCCATCACGCTCAGGTCGCCCAGCACCCGGTGCCCTTCTGGCACCACGGCGATACCTTGCGAGCGCACCCGCTCGGGGCGCATACCCCGCAAGTCCATGGCGCCCAGGGTGACGTGCCCAGAGGTCAATGGCAAGTCTCCGGCAATAGCCATGACCAGACTGGACTTGCCCGCCCCGTTGGCCCCCACCAGCGCCGTTACCTGGCCTGGTTGAACCGTAATATCGACCCCGTGCAGGACCTCTTTGCCACCACGGTGCAGCACAGCAGCCTGCACGGCCAATGTAGAGTTGGATTGAATACTCATGGCCATCAGGTTCCTAGATATGCGCGTCTGACTTGCGGCGCGTTCAGCACCTCCAGCGTGGCACCCACGGCCAGTAAACGACCGAAGTCAAGTACGAGGGTTTGGGTGCAAGTGCCTTTGATCAGCTCCACATCGTGATCAATCAGCAACACCTGCGCGCCGCAGAATCCGTGTATGCCCACAATCAGGTCACGCAGTTGTTCGGCCTCCTGCTCGTTGATGCCAGCGCCCGGCTCATCGAGTAGCAAAACCCTAGGTGTCCCCACCAGCGCCTTGGCTAATTCGAGTTTGCGGCGTTGGAATAAATTAATTTGCGAGCCCCAGGCGCCAGCCACCTCGGCCAACCCGGTATAGTGCAAAACTGTGCCCACTTTTTCCGTGTAATTTGCCCTGTCTGAATCGACCTGCTCCAGAATGGCCAACACGTTGTCCCAGATGCTCAGGTCTTCCACCACCTGCTCCGTCTGGAAACTGCGGCGCAAGCCAAACCGCACACGCTGTACCGGCGACAGCGCCAGCAGGCTATGTCCATCGACTTCCACGCTGCCCGCTTTTGCCCTGGCAAAACCACTCAACAAATTGACCAGCGTGGTCTTGCCTGCGCCGTTGGGCCCGATCAGGCCGCACACCGGCGCTGTCAGTTGCACCGTCAAATCATCCAGCGCCTTGACGCCACCGAACTGCACGGTCACCGCATGGATATCAATCATGGCGCACCTCTGCCGCAGCGGGCCGGGCCACCAAGCGGCGCCGAAGAGCCGCAACACGATCAAGCAACTGCCCAGCGATACCCCGGTGTGCCGTCGTCAACGCGTGTAAAAGAGACGCGCCAAAAAACATCGTGGCGATATAGCCATTGACGCCAAAATCCGTCAGCAACGCAGGTACCGCTCGCAGCAGCAAGCCCGCCAGCAGCACGCCCAGCCAGTGGTACACGCCGCCCACCACCGCCAGCGCAAACAGCATGACCGACTCGCTGGCTCCAAAAGCCCGGCCATCGAGTTGCCCAACACCACCCGCCAACAGCGCACCGGCCACACCGGCGCAAAACCCGGCCAGTCCAAACGCCCAGGTCTGGTAGCGCAGCACATCCACGCCCGCCGCATTGGCCGCCGCCTCACCGCGGCGGATCAAGGCCCACGCGCGGCCCGGCTTGCTCAGTTTGTGCACCTCCACCAGCAACAAGACAGCGGCCAACCACACCACCACATAGGCCAGGTACATGCCATCGGATTCGGCCAGATAGGGCCGCCCCATGAGGGCACGGTCTGTGCCGACAGCCTTGCCCAGCCAACCGTCGCCGCCGTCCGGGAAGCCAAGCGCATTGATCAGCACCTGGTAGCCGCCCGCCATCATCAGGGTCACCAAGGCCAGGTACAAACCTTTCATACGCAAAGCCGGCAAGCCAGCCACCATGCCTGCCGCGCTGGCCGATGCGCCAGCGGCCAAAACACAAAGTTCAAACGGCCACTGAAAGCCCAGCGACAAGCGCAGCGCAACCCAGCCCCCCACGCCCACCAGGGCGTACTGGCTCAAGCTCACCAGCCCCAGCTGGCCGTAGAGCAACGAAACACCGCTGACCGCCACCGCAATGGCCACCGCCGAAATCAGCGTTTTGGTCCAATAACCATTGGCAACCAGTGGCAACACCACGGCAAGTAAAAGTAGCAACACCAGCATCACCTTGATGTTGCGGGTGCGCTGCAAACGCATCTCGCGCAAGCGTGCGGCAAGATCGTCCGCATCGGCAGATGGAAACGTGGGTTTAGACATATCAGGCAATAAGCCTCTTGAATGGATTTACGCAATACGTTGCGTATTGGGAAACAGGACGATGGCCAACAAAGCCAACAAGAAGGGAACCGCCGTGCGGTACGGTGCAAAGCCCGGAATTAAAATGGCCGATGCCTCCAGCACACCAATGGCGATCCCGGCAACCACGGTGGCTGGCAAAGAATTCAAACGCCCCAAAATGGCAGCGGCAAAGGCGGGTATCACCAAAAACGTAAGCAACGTTGCCTGCAAGCGCACGATGTTGGCCAGCAACAGCCCGCACACACCGGCAAAAGCGCCCGACAGCAGCCAGGCCACCGTATCCACCCGCAGCACATAGACGCCCAGCAAGGCGCTTAAAGACCTGTCATTGGCCAGCGCCCGCATCTTCAAGCCCATCCGTGTTCGCGCCAGCAGCAAGGCAACAGCACCCATCATGGCGACGGCAGCCAGCAAACTGATGATGCGTGTGCCGGTTAAGCGCACATCCCCAAAATCAATTCCCATCGCATCGCTGGGCAAGATGAGGCGCTTGGGGTTGGAGCCCCAGAACCACTCCGTAAACCCCATCAGCACCAAGGCCAGCCCCAAGGTGCCGATGCTGCGGATGGTCGAGTCCCGCACCGCCAGCCAGGGTGCAATCAGCCAGCCATATAGAAGGGAAACGCCCATCGCAGTACCGATCGATGCCACACAGGCCAGCCACATCGGAAGCCCAGCATCCAGGACCGTCCAAGCGGTGTAAGCGCCCAGCGCGCCCAAAGCGCCGAATGCAAAGTTCAGCACACCGGAGGCGCGGTACAAGACCACCAGGCCCACCCCCGATAACGCGTAGACGGCTCCGATGCCCAATCCAGAAATGAGAAACGGCAGTAATTCGCTCATGGTGGGTTCTCCTCCCAATGCTTCAGGCCAGCCGCTTAAAGACCCAGCTTCTTTTCATCGGCACGGATGTCGGCCAGCTCCGGTTCTTGCGCACTGGCGCAAGCCGCAACCTGTTTGAAGCCGTTGCCACTGACTTGGGCAATAGGGCCGCTGCTGTTGCCGTTGTGGCGGGCACCGTCACCCACATAGAAAGGCTTGCACAGCATGTCGCTCTTGAAGCCAGAAACCTTGCGCAAAGCCGCGCTGACGCTGGCGCGGTCCAGCTTCTTCGGGTCCAGCTGGAGCAGCGTGGCGGTGACGATGCGTGCGGCCAGGTAGCCGCCTTGCGCAAACGAGTCGCGGGGTGCGTCTTTGCTGGCATAGGCGTTCATAACGGCCTTCCAGTTGGCGTTGTCTGGCCCGGCAGACTCCACGGGCATGAACTCGAGGTGCAGGTCAAAAGCGTTGTTCCATGCAGGGCCAATGGCTTTAGGCACTTCGCTGTTGTAGGCCGGTGTGGTGGATACGAAATGGATCTTTTTGTTCAGCCCTTGCTGTTCAGCCGCTGCCAGCATGGGAACCATGATGCCCTTGGGCACGTTGAGCAAGATCACGTCGGGTTTTTTGGAGGAAGCCTGCAACATGACCGAAGTAGCATCTGCAGAGCCCGGGTCAATCGCAATGGTTTCTACGTCAACGCCGTGCTCCTTGCCCCACCCCTTGGCACCCTCGCAGGCCCAATTTCCCAGGCTGGGAATGTTGGGGATGATGCAGACCATTTTCTTGGCTTTGTAGGTTTGGGCGGCGTACGCGCCAATCAGTGTTGCCGACACGCGCGGGCCGGTGTTCACAGGTACGTAGTTCTTGCTGAAGAAGCATTCGCGGGGCACGCCTACGCCACCAATCACCATCAGGTCTTCTTGCGCATAGAGCTTGGCATTCGCACCGCACTCCACAAAGCTGGCACTGCCGGCCATGGCCACGACCTTGTTGTCGCGCACCAGCTTGGCCGCGACCTGGGAGGCTGTCTCCGGATTCCATTGGTCATCGGCGACGATGTAGTTGACCGGCCGCCCGTGGATACCACCGTTTTCATTCACACACCGGAAGTACGCGGCAGCCGCCTGCGTGGATGCACTGAAGTCGTCCGGCCCGGTTTTGCCCACCACGGCACCAATGGCAATGGGCTCGCCACTGGCTTTGGTTCCGTTGCTCAAACCGCAATCCATCTTGCCCTGCGCAAACGCAGTTTGGCTGCCCATGGCGGCCGATAAAGCCAACACGAAAAGTGCCACGTGTGACGCGACGTAACGTAAAAATACCTTCATTTTTGTCTCCTTCTTTGTTTGAATTTCACTTACACAGCCATGCACACACTCTTCAACTCGGTGTAACTTTCGATAGACGCACGGCCCAGGTCTTTGCCCACACCGGAGTGCTTGTAACCACCCAGTGGCAAATTGCTGTCGAGCATGTTGTGGCAATTGACCCATACCGTGCCAGCCTGCAGCCGGGGAACCATGCGGTGCACCTGCGACAGGTTGTTGGACCAAATACTGGCGGCCAAACCATAGGGGCTGGTGTTGGCCATTTGGATGACCTCTTCCACATCGTCAAAGGGCATGGCCACCACCACCGGCCCGAATATCTCCTCCTGCACCACCCGCATGCTTGCCGATGCATTCACCAGCACCGTAGGCTTGACGAAGTAACCTGCCGTGCCACTACGTTCGCCTCCGGTCAAGGCGGTTGCACCCTCTTCGCGTGCCGTTTCCAGGTATCCCATGACGCGCTCGAAATGGCGTTTGGACACCACCGGCCCTAGCTGGGTCGTCGGGTCAAAGCCAGAGCCAATCTTCATGCTCTGGGCAATGCGGGCCACCTCTTGCGTCACAGCGTCAAACTTCTTGCGGTGCACGTAAATGCGCGAGCCCGCCGTGCACACCTGCCCCTGGTTAAAAAATATGCCCATGGCCGCGCCAAAGGCCGCCTGTTGAATGTCGGCATCTTCAAGCACGATCAGGGGCGACTTGCCGCCCAGTTCCAGCGTGGTGCGCGTCATGTTGTCCACGGCCATGCGGCCTATGGCCTGCCCCGTGGGGGTGGAGCCCGTAAAGCTGATTTTGTTGATGCCGGGATGGCCCACCAGCGCAGCACCTGTTTCGCCTGCGCCGCACACCACGTTCAGCACCCCTGGTGGGAACCCGGCTTCCAGCGCCAGCTCGGCTAGGCGCAAGGCAGTTAAAGGCGTTTCTGGCGATGGCTTTAAAACCACGGTGCAGCCTGTAGCCAATGCTGGCGCTACCTTCCACAGGGCAATGGCCAAGGGAAAGTTCCACGGCACGATGGCCGCCACCACGCCCACCGGCTCGCGCCGTGTCCACGTGTGGTACTGCACACTCGGCGGAAAGCCAATCGAAGGCTGCAGCGTTTGGCCTTCGATCTTGGTCGCCCAGCCAGCCATGTAGCGCACGAACTCGGCGCCCGCACCCACATCGACTGCGCGTGCAATTCCTTGCAATTTGCCGCTCTGTAGCGTCTCTAAAAAGCTCAGTTCGTCACCGTTTTTTTCTATCAAAACGGAGAGCTGGAACAGCAAGCGTTCGCGGTCCGCAGGCCGCATGCGCGACCACTCTGAATCTTCAAAAGCCGCGCGGGCAGCTGCTACTGCGTCGTTGACATCGTGGCGGTCGCTGTCTGGAGCCTGGGCCACTTGCAACTCACTGGCGGGGTCTACCACGGCAAGGTATTTACCACTGTGCGGCTCTTGCTCCAGGCCGTTGATGAAGTTGCCACGCTGTCTGCGTGCGAGAAATCCGGTTCGCAGGATTTCTGCGTTGGTCGTCTGGGCCAATGTCATCGGGTGCTCCTATTTGGGTTACTTGGCAAGCATGAAATCTGCGCAACGCTCGGCGATCATTACCACCGGGGCGTTGGTATTGCCGCTGACCAAGTTGGGGATAACAGAGGCATCGCATACGCGCAGACCCTGTATGCCCCGTACTTTGAGATCGGACGTCACCACCGTGTGCGAATCGCTGGCTGCACCCATGCGGCAGGTGCCCGCAGGGTGGTACACCGTCTTGGCGCGGCTGCGCACATACGACTCCAGTTCGGCGGCGGGCACATCTTTCTCGGCCGAGGGCGACAGCTCAACGCTAATCAGCTTGGACAAAGACGGTGCGCGCAGAATTCTCCGTGCCAGTTGCACGCCGCGCACCAGCGTATCCACGTCGGCCTGCTCCGTTAAAAACCCACCGTCAAAATGCACGGGTGCGGCAGCGTCGGGGCTCGACAGCGCAACCGTGCCGCGCGACTTGGGCCGAAGAAAGCAGGGGTTGATGGAGATGCCATGACCCGGCAAAGGTTCGCGGTCCACATCGCCCACCAACGCCGGTAGCACATGGAACTGGATGTCAGGCCGCCCTGTGCCCGCCGTATCGACAAAGCCGCCCGACTCCACCACGTTAGACGTCAACAAGCCCGTGCGCGTGAGCTTCCATTGAATGCCATGGCGCAGCGCGCGCAGGCCAACATCGTTGCCAGCCATACTGATGGGCTCCTTGCAGCGGCCATACACACTAACCTCCAAATGGTCTTGAAAGTTTTGCCCCACACCCGTCAAGTCTTGGACGACCGGGATTCCCAACGCCTGCAGGTGTGCCCCCGGGCCGATGCCGGACAGCATTAAAAGTTTGGGCGATGCCAGTGCGCCCGCAGCCAGCACAATCTCGCGCGACGCCAAAGACTCCACCAGCTCGCCGCGCGCATTGCGCCACACCACCCCGGTGGCCCGGGTGCCATCGAAAGTGATTTTTTGCACCAGCGCGCCGGTCTCCAGGTACAGCCTTGGACTGCTCCGCACCGGGTCCAGGTACGTGACCGCCGTACTGGCGCGCGCACCATTGCGCGTGGTTGTCTGGTAGAAGCCGACACCCGCCTGCTGCGCGCCATTGAAGTCCGCGTTGTGGGGAATTCCGCTTTCCTGGGCGGCCTTGATAAAGGCTTCACTCAGCACATGGCGGTGGCGCGTTTCACTGACGGTCAAGGGGCCATCGGTGCCATGCCATGCGGCCGAAAAGACTTGGTTCGATTCGGCCTTTTTGAACCACGGCAAGACCGACTTCCAATCCCATCCGGCGCACCCCTGTGCCGCCCAGTCGTCGTAGTCCTGGTGCTGGCCGCGGATATAAACCATCGCATTGACCGAGCTACCGCCGCCCAGCGTCTTGCCCTGCGGGACATACATGGTGCGGCCATGGGCGTGCTGCTGTGGCGTGCTTTCATACACCCAGGTGCGATGGGTGCCAATGACGCGCACAAAGGTCGCCGGTATGTGGATGAATTGCGAATTGTCTGGCGGCCCCGCTTCCAACAGCAGCACGCGCAGACCCGCGTCAACCAGTCGCCGCGTTGCAACGCAGCCGGCAGAACCCGCGCCAATCACGATGGCGTCGTATGTTTGCTTTGTTTCCATTGTCTCCTCCTCTTTTATTTTTATTATGGTGTCGAGGATAAGTGGGACATAGCGTTTGCCAAGCGTGGTGCACTTTCAATCAATAATTTGTTCACGTTGAAGCAAATTCCTTACCTGCACGCACGAAGAGGTCGTGTCGTAAGGCAATTGGTTCTGAACTCATTGTCGGTCCGACAAGTTTCAGCCCACTTAGATTTCAGATGGTTGAAATCCGTTTATCCGCGTGCGTAGACAGTTTTTAAATGTCCTGGTTGACGGAGAAAAGTACGCTAAATCTTTAGATGGAAAAAGCCGGGCAAGCTTCCAGAGCCAGCTGGATCTGCTTTAGCGCCGCTACCTGGGCCGGGCCCAGGCGCACATAGCGCCGGAAGGCGGGGAAGCGGTTGACTACCTCGCTGCCGCCAAAGGGTTCGATGCGCAGCTGCCAAGCTGCTTCGCTGCGCGTCAAGCTGCAGCGGCTGAAGTCCAAGCCCTGCAACGCTCGGCGCAGGGCCGGGTCGGCGCAGAAGCGCTCGGCCAGCGCACGGGTAGCGGCGGATCTTGTGCCGCGTAGCTGGTAGGCCAAGCCGTTACCCCGGCGCCAGCCGCTGTGGTGCAGGCGGATCTGGCTGCCCGCGTCCTCTGCACCGTCGCCGCTGGCCGGTAATAGCAGGCATAGTTCTACCGTTACCACATGCAACATGAAGTGCTGCTGCACGCATTCGGTGGCGGTCCAGGCCGTGCTGTCTTCGCTGGCACGCACGGCAACCGAGCGTTCACCCGCAGGTCTTTGCAAAGGCCAAGCCGACCGCAGCTCTTGCAGCACCCGCTGCAGCGTCACGCCGGGGCGGTAGCCAGGCACCGATGCGATGCGCAGGCACCACTGTTGCCAGAATGCGGCCAGGCTTGCCATGGTCAATGCGCCGCCACCGTGTGGCGACCAAACTCAGCCTCCAGCACTTCTTCCACCGGCACTGGTGTGAAGGGGTTGACCTTTTGTACAAAAACGGTCCAGACCAGGGCGTACACCGCGGTCAGTCCCAGCATCACGCCAAATGGCACGTAGATGCTGCTGGGCTCCATGCCGGGCGGGGTGATGTACCAGATGGCAAGTACGATGCCTACCGACGAGACCAATTGAGGCAGCGGGAACCAGGGCGATCTATATGCCCGTGGCAGATCCGGGCGGCGCAAGCGCAGCAGCACCACCGAGATATTCACCAGCAAATAGGCCACTCCCCAGGAGCACACGGCGGCCAGCACCAGCGGCATGATGCGGTCCAGGTCGCCGTGTATCCACACTGCATGGGCTACAGGGATGACCGCGGCCACAGCAATACCTACAAGGGGGCTGCGAAAACGCGGATGCAGATAGGCAAACGCCTTGGGCAGCGCTCCGTCCAGCGCCATGCCGTACATGATGCGTGGCAGGCTGGCCATCAACGTGTTGATGGTGGCCGCGCCAGTCAGTAGGAAGGCAATGCCAATCCAAACCTTGCCGAATGGCCCCATTAGACGGTTTGCGAGTAATGGCACTGCATCCGGTGTTTCGAGTATGTGGACCAGGCCTTTGGGGTCCAGTGCGACATTGGCTACTTGCCGAACCATAGCCGTTCCCCAGAGTGTCATGCACAGTGCCACCAAACAAAGACCCAAGAACATGGCTCGCGGAATAGTGCGTTGAGCATTCTTGAGATCGGGCGCCAGTGGCGTTACGAATTCCAGACCCAGGAACATGAACATCGCCATGCCGATGAAGGAGGCCACGGTCTCGAAATCGGCGCCAATGGCCGACACTCCGAACCAGCCCTGCAGTTGTACCCGGGGGGCGCTAAGGACACCCATAATACCGAACACCATCAGCGTGATCCACATGCCAAAGGTCAGCACTACTTCCACCCTTCCGAAGGCGGTCACGCCAAAGCAATTCAGCAAAGCAAACAGCACCACCAGACCTACTCCCACAGCCCATGTGGCGTTATGGTCGACCAGTACTTGGTGCATCACCTCGAAGTTTACCGTGGCCATGACACCGCTGAGTATGGTCTCGGCCGTACCGGCGAACACATGCACCAAGATATAGGCCGACAGGGTGCCGGTGATCGCCAGAAAGCGGCCCGAGCCGCAGGCGATGTAGTCGTAGACCGAGCCCGAGGTGGGCAGCATAGTGGCGGCTTCGGCAAAGGTGCTGGCCTGTGCCAGCATCATGATGAAGGCGATGGCCATGGCCGCCACAAATACCCCCCCACCCAGGCTGAAGCCGGTACTGACAGTCAATATCACCGGGCTGGCCATGACGACCCCCACGGCGGTGGCTAAGGCGGTGGGGAAGCCCACTACGCCCTGGCGCAGATGCTGGTCGATGCGCTGTGCTGAACCCATTGCGTTCTCCTTCATGTGAAATTAACGTGGAATACCGGTTGAAAAATCAGAATCCGCGTGCATGCGTGGCCAGGCGGCCACCGCCGTCTGCGACGAGTACAGCGCCAGTGACGAACGAGGCCTCGCTACTGGCCAGGAAGCGGATGCAGCTGGCCATCTCTTGCGGGCTGGCCATGCGTTGCAGGGCGATGCGGGCCTCGACCCGGGCAAACTCCTGCTCCATGCTGCTGCCTGCCGCGGCGGCGGCATCGCGCATCTCCTGCTCGGCCATGGGGGTGCGGGTCCAGCCGGGGCACAGGCAGTTGGCGCGGATCTTGTCTACGCCGTGCACATAGGCAATGTTGCGGGTGTAGGCCACCACGGCGGCCTTGCTGGGCGCGTAGCTGGCGCTGCCCGGCGTGGAGTTGAATGCGGCAACCGAGGCCACGTTGACGATGGCACCACCGCCCGCCTGGCGCAGCAGCGGAATGGCCGCGCGGCAAATGCGCATGGTGCCGGTCAGGTTGATGGCCAGCATGCGTTCCCATACGGCGTCGGTCACATCTTCGGGGTTGTCCTCGGCCACCACGCCGGCCGCATTGACCACCACGTCCAGGCGACCGGAGGCTGCGATTAGCGCTATGGCGCGGTCTATATCGGCCTGTGCAGTTACGTCGGCCACGATGGGCGTAACACGGCAGTGCGCCGCCAAGCCGGCCAGAGCGTCGGCGCTGCGGTCCATCGCAAACACCAGGTTACCTTCCTGCGCTAGGCGCTCGGCCACGGCCGCACCTATGCCGCTGGCGGCACCGGTAACCAGAATGTGTTGGTCTTTCATGCGGCCTCCTGCAGGGGCGGGGCACTGCGCACGCCGGGCGCGATATGACCCTTGGCTACCCAGGTATCAAAAACGGCCAGCACAGCCTGGACGAACGGGGCGTCGTTGATGTGGGCATCTACTTCCACGTAGTGCACCGGAGTGGGGATGCATTGGCGCAGTTCGTCGAAGAATGCCGCCAGGCCTTCGGGGTCGTGCAATGGCTCGCCCGCGCGGTCCCATTGCTCCACACCGCCCAGAGGAGCTATAAATGCCGTGGGGCCCCGTGCCAGGGCCAGCTTGGAGGCCACCAATTGGGCCGCTACCCGCCGCTCAGCGGGGTTCATGAGCACCGATGCAATCAGCCGGTTGTGGGCGTGGTAGGGGCGGTCTACATAGCAGCCGGGCAGCTCTTTCCAGGCTTGCAGGTCCAACATGTCGATGCCACCCGGGGCGACGATTTGCGGCACACCGTGCAGGCCGGCCGCCTGCAGCCTGTCCGGCCCCGATGTCACCACCGAGCCATGGGCCTGGTTGCCCAGCTCTTGCAGGCACAGGTCCAGCACCGCGGCAAAGCGCTTTTGCCGGGCCAGCACTTCCATAGCGCGCCCACCCATGCCGGTGCTGTGGAACACCGCTACTTCATAGCCGCGCGCTTCCAGCGCCGGCTTCAGGCTGACCATGTATTGCAGTGCGCTTTTGCCCAGGGAGGTTATGGCCACCATGGGGGCATTGCCCATGGGTACGACCGTGCGGCAGGCGCCCAGAATGGCGCCCGAGGCCTGGCTCAGAATGGATTTACAAATGTTGTTCAGACCATATAGGCCACCGGCCCAGAGGATCATCATCAAGTCCGGTGCCAGGCGCTCAGGCGGTATCAGGTGTGAATACGCGACGGTGGACACCACAAACTTGGGAAAGCCCAGGGGCAAGGCGGCGGTGACGTCCAGCGCCAGATCGGTGCCCATGGTGCCACCCAAGGCCAGTACCCCGTGGATATTGCCTTCGGTATACAGCTGCAAGGCGATCTGTACTGCGCCTTCCGCCATCTTGGTCATGGCCAGGTTTTCGTCACCGAGGGCGGTAATGGCGGCCAGCGTGGTGTTGGCCGCGTGCGCCACCTCGGCGTTGCTGATTTCTACCGCAAAGCTGGCTGTACCCAGCACGCCTACGTCCATGACCCAGGCCTTGCCGCCGTCGCGTTCTATGCATTGGCGCATGAACAGCAGCTCATCGGCCTTGGTGTCTGCCGTGCCTATCAGCAGAATATGTGTCGTCATGCCATACCCCACAGTTCTTCCATCACCTGCCCGGATTCCGGCAGGGTCATGCCACCGTCTACCACCAGGGTCTGCCCAGTGACCCAGCGTGCCTCGTTGCTGGCCAGGTACAGAAAGGCGTAGGCAATGTCGTCCGGCGCACCGGCCACACCCAGCGGTATGTAGCGCACCAGTCGCTCTTGCACCGCAGGCTGGCTGAGACGGCCGCGTTGCTTAGCGACAAAGCCGGGCTCCACCCCGTTTACGGTGATGCGGTGCGGGGCCAGCTCCAGCGCAGCGGCTTTGATGAAGCCGTTCACCCCAGCCTTGGCCGCGGCGTAATGGGCGGCGTGGACCATAGCCACGCGTGGCCCGGTGACTGAGGAGGTGACCAGAATCCGCCCGCCGCGCAGCTTGAGCAAGGGCAGGGCCGCCTGGGTGAGCCAGAAGCAAGAGCTGAGATTCAACTCCAGCGTGGTGTTCAGCGTCGCTGCGTCCAAATCTTCCAGTGGCGTCCAGGGGCAACCACCGGCGTTGTGCACCAGGATGTCCAGGCCGCCAAACGCGGCTTGCGTCGCCTGTACTGCCTGCTGGCACCCCGCCATGTCCGCACTGAAGCAAATGGCCTGTGCGGTGTGGCCACACTGGCGTAGCGATTCGGCGACGCTTTCGGCATCCTCCAATGTGCGGTTGGCCAGCACCACCCGTGCGCCGGCTTCGGCCAGCCGTGTGGCTACCGCGGCGCCTATGCCCCGGCCCGCGCCGGTAACCAGGGCGACCTTGCCTTGCAAATCGAAT
>NZ_JBDTEM010000328.1:0-14132 GCF_039922535.1 Rhodoferax sp.
GCTATCAGGGGTACTTTGGGGTGCCATAGCAAAGGGGTTACGCCCCTGGATCAGGTCCATCGCCCGACTCGACAGAGAGACACTGGCCTGGGACTGGGCCAGCAGGTCTTTGGCAGCCTGGGATATAGTGACCGTGCTCGCGTTACTGGGGATGCCGGCCGTGGCATCCGAGGCCGTTGCAGCCGCTCCCGGCCGCGTCGGCGCGGCGCTTGCCGGAATGGCAAGGGCGGACTGCAGACGACTGGCTTGGATGTGCATGGGCTTCCCAGTGGGTGCTTACAAAAGCGCAAGCACGACACACCAAGCGTAGCCAGACCACTGCCATCCAATGGCCGGAAAAGCGGCGAAAGCCCCGGCTATTTATTCCCAAGCCTCCGTTACGATGGCCGATCCCCCAACCCATTTTTCCCGGAGATCCCATGGCCCCGTACCAACTGTATTGTTTCGCCCAGTCCGGCAATGCCTACAAGGTGGCGCTGCTGTTGCAGCTCGCCGGGGCCGACTGGACACCGCGTTTTGTGGACTTTTTCAATGGCGAAACCCGCACCCCCGCCTACCGCGAGATCAATGTGATGGGCGAGGTGCCGGTGCTGGAGCACGCCGGTCTGCGGCTCAGCCAGTCGGGCGTGATCCTCGACTACCTGGCCGGGCAGTTTCCCCAGTTCGGGCCCCAGGGCGAGGAGGAGCGCCGCGAGGTGCTGCGCTGGCAGCTGTTCGACAACCACAAGCTGACCAGCAACATCGCCACGCTGCGCTTCCAGCTGCAGTTTGCCAAGACCGGCGAAACCCCGGTGACCGCGTTTCTGCGCGGCCGCATGGTGGCGGCGTTGAAGATTCTGAACCAGCACCTGGATGGGCGCGAATACGTGGTGGGTGCGCGCCTGACCACGGCCGATCTGTCGCTCTGCGGCTACTTGTTCTGGCCCGCGGAATTTGGCGTGGACTGGGCCGATTACCCGGCCATCGCCGCTTGGCTGCAGCGCATCCAGAGCCAGCCAGGCTGGGTGGCACCCTACGCGCTGATGCCCGGCCACCCGCGCCCGCAGGATGTAGCCGCCTAAGCGACTTTGGCATCCCATTGCTCGTTGAGGCATATTGCGCTTGCGCTAGCAGCTCTTTAAATAATAGCTAAAGATGCCGATGGCGTGGTCGCACCAGGTCCGCCACCAGCGGCGGCAGCGACAGTCCCAACAGCAGCAAGGCCAGCGGCACCACCCAGATAAAGCCCACGTATTTGAAGCCGGTCGCGCCCACCAAGCCGCCCACCACAAAGGCCGACAGCAGGGTGCCGTACAGGCGCAGCTTGACGCGGTTGGCCCGCACACGGGAGGCCAGCGGGCTGTCTTGCCGGTTCATGTAGAGCAGCTTGCCCAGCTCGATGCCCAGGTCGGTAATCACGCCAGTCATGTGGGTGGTGCGGATTTGCGAGGACGAGAGCTTGGACACCACGGCGTTTTGCAGCCCCATGGTGAACGCCAGCACCAGCACCGTGAGCGGTACGGCAAACGGGGTCTGCCGGTTCAGCGTGGCCCCGATCAGGCCAAACACCAGCAGCAGCAAGGCTTCGCACAGCAGGGGCAGCGCGTATTCACTGCGCAGATGGTGCTGGCGCGCCCAGTGGACCAGCACCGCCGTGGCCGCCGCGCCCGCGGTAAAGGCCAGCAAGGTGCCCAGTGCGCCGAGCACCAGGGTAATGTTGCCCAGCACCAGGTTGTCGGACAGCATGGAGGCAAAGCCCGTCATGTGCGAGGTATACATGCCCACCACCAGATAGCCCCCGGCGTTGACGGCCCCCGCGTTGAACGCCAGCAGGCCGCCGAGCAGCCGGTTGGTGGCAGCGATGCGGTGCTGGCTGGTCAAATGGCGCAGGCGGCGCATGGTCTATTTATTTATGAAAAATACGGCTCCAGCGCCTATCGGACCTGCGCTGGAAGCTACATAAATAATAGCAACAATTGGTTTGCATCAACTCTGGAAGAAGTTGACCGGCAGACCCGGCACATCGACCTGCATCGACAGCACATGTCCCGATGCCGGAAAGGCCTCCAATTCCGCAGCCGGGCGGCCATGGCGGCCGGTGGTGAGGTACAGGGTGCGCAGATCGTCGCCGCCAAAGCAGGGCATGGTGGGGCAGCGCACCGGCAGCGCAAAGGCGTTGAGCAGGTCGCCATCGGGCGAAAACTTGCACAGGCGTTGGCCCTCGAACTGGGCCGAATAGTAGTTGCCCTGCACGTCCACCGCCGCGCCATCCGGGCGGCCACCGTAGCCAGGCATGCCGGGCTGCCAGCCTGCGGGTTTGGGGGCCATGTGAAGGAATTCGCGGTAGTGCGACAGCACGTTGGGCACAGCATCCCAGTCCCAGGCGTGGACGATGTGGTGCGGCGTGTCCGA
Organism: Rhodoferax sp.; assembly: GCF_039922535.1. Taxonomy (GTDB): domain Bacteria; phylum Pseudomonadota; class Gammaproteobacteria; order Burkholderiales; family Burkholderiaceae_C; genus Rhodoferax_B. Next base: position 2,392 of record NZ_JBDTEM010000328.1, read on the forward strand.
CCAGTACAAGGTCTTGGCATCGGGCGACCAGGCTAGGCCGTTGCCAGTGATGGCGTTGCCCGCCAGGCTGCGCAGCGTGCTGCCTTCCAGGCAGTAGAGCTCGGCCTTGCGGGCATCGCGCGGCTCGTAGATGGTACTGGCCCAAAAGCGGCCCAACGGGTCGCATTTGCCGTCGTTAAAGCGGGTGGTGGCCGGGTCGTAGGGCGCGGCGGCCAGCAGGGCCATGTCGCCGCCCCACACCGGCGCGCGGTAGATGCCGTCGCGCAGGGCCACCACCAGGCCGCCGTCGGTGGCCGGGGCAATGCAGCCGGGCTCGCTGGGCATGGCCCAGCGCTCCACCACGCCGCTGGCCACGTCCAGGCGCTGCAGCAGCTTGCCGGGCACGTCCACCCAGTACAGGCGCTTTTCCTGCGGATGCCAAAACGGCGATTCGCCCAGGGCATTGGGTTCGGTGGTGACGGTGGTCCAGGTCATGGGAATGGTGTGGGAGGTTGCAATCCCTGTATTGTGAACGGACAAAAAAAAGGCCCGTCCACATTGCTGTAGTCGGGCCGAATCTCTTTGGAAGATTCTGTCGTCGAGACGCTGCGGCCCGGGGGCCGCAGGGCTCTCTGTAGGATTAACGGTTGTAAGCGGTTTCGCCGTGGGAACTGATGTCCAGGCCTTCGCGCTCTTCTTCTTCCGTGACACGCAGACCGATGGTCAAGTCCACAATCTTGTAGGCAATCACCGAAACCACACCAGACCAAACGATGGTCAAGATCACGGCCTTCAGCTGGATCCACACCTGTGCGCCTACCGAGTAAGCGTCGGCGGGGGTCATGCCAGCCGACACCCAGTCGGCCACGGTGGACGGGCCACCCAGGCTAGGCGAGTTGAATACGCCGGTCAACAGCGCACCCAGGATACCGCCCACGCCGTGCACGCCGAACACGTCCAGTGTGTCGTCTGCGCCCAGGATCTTCTTCAGGCCGTGGACACCCCACAGGCAGGCAAAACCGGCGACGAAACCGATCACCAGGCCACCGCCGATACCCACGTTACCGCAAGCAGGCGTGATGGCCACCAGACCCGCCACAGCACCAGAAGCGGCGCCCAGCATCGAAGCCTTGCCCTTCATCAGCGCTTCACCCACACACCATGCCAGCACGGCAGCAGCGGTAGCACCAAGGGTGTTAATGAAGGCCAGAGCAGCGAAGCCGTTGGCTTCCAGAGCGGAACCGGCGTTGAAGCCGAACCAGCCCACCCACAGCAGGGAAGCACCGACCATGGTCAGCGTCAGGCTGTGGGGCGCCATGGATTCTTTGCCGTAACCGACGCGCTTGCCGATCATGTAGGCACCGACCAAACCGGCCACAGCGGCGTTGATGTGCACCACGGTGCCGCCGGCGAAGTCCAGCGCGCCCCATTGCCAGATCAGACCGGCTTTGGCGTTCATCGCATCGACCACTTCCTTGCCGGTGTAAGCGTCAGGGCCCATCCAGAACCACACCATGTGGGCGATAGGGGCGTAGCTGAAGGTGAACCACAGGGCCGAGAACAGCAGCACCGCCGAGAACTTGATACGTTCTGCGAAAGCACCGACGATCAGGCAGCAGGTGATACCCGCAAAGGTGGCCTGGAAGAAGGCAAACACAAGCTCGTACATCGGCACGCCCTTGCTGAAGGTGCCGCCCGTGGCGAACGTACCCGCCGCGTTGTCCCAGATGCCCTTCATGAACAGCCGGTCGAAGCCACCGACGTAGGCATTGCCTTCGGTGAACGCCAGGCTGTAGCCGTAAATGAACCACAGCACGATGATCATCGAGAACGTGACCATCACCTGCATCAGCACCGACAGCATGTTCTTGCTGCGCACCAGGCCGCCGTAGAACAGGGCCAGGCCGGGCACAGTCATCATGATGACCAGCAGCGTAGACAGCATCATCCAGGCGGTATCGCCCTTGTTAGGTACAGGAGCAGGGGGTGCGGAGGCCGCATCTGCAGGGGCAGACGCAGCAGCCTCGGCAGCCGCCGGTGCAGGCGCAGCAGCTGGGGCCGCATCGGCAGGTTTGGCCTCGGCAGAAGCCGCCATCTCCGCCATCGCCGGAGCGCTGGCCGCATCAGCGGCAGGAGCCTGTGCCTGGGCGAAAGATCCGCCCCACATTAACCCCAAGCCGAGAGCCAGGGAAGCTAGTAGTTTTTTCATTTTTTACGTACTTTCAGAGGAAAGATGGTGCTGCTTACAGCGCTTCTTTGCCGGTTTCACCCGTGCGGATGCGTACAACTTGCTCCAAGTTGTAAACAAAAATCTTGCCGTCGCCGATCTTGCCGGTGCGCGCTGCGCCCTCTACGGCCTCGATCACGCGGTCTACCAGCTCGTCGGAGATGGCCGCTTCAATCTTGACCTTGGGCAAGAAATCGACCACATACTCGGCACCGCGGTACAGCTCGGTGTGGCCCTTTTGGCGACCGAAGCCTTTGACTTCCGTCACGGTGATACCCTGCACACCAATGCTGGACAGGGCTTCGCGCACTTCGTCCAACTTAAAGGGTTTGATAATGGCGGTGACTAGTTTCATGGCTGCTCTTTCAGTAGGCTGTCGCAATAAAGGGCTGCAAGGCGGGCGGCCTTGGGCACGGGCTGTGTCATGTGCTTCTCCAAAATGAAAAGGGGAACGGCGAACGGGTTTAAGCAGTTTGCGTGCCAAATAACTGTTACTTTGGTTACACCTCTCAGCAAGCCGTCTTTTGCCCAATGCACGGGTTTGGGTGGGGTTTTATTGCACACAAATGGTGCGTTTTGGTGGACTGGTGGGTGGGCTTAATTTTTCGCACCGATATGGGGAGTCAGATCGTTATGGGCTTATGTTTGGTGCAAAGTCGGGCTTTGCTGGGCTTGGATGCCCCCGCAGTCACCGTCGAGGTGCATTTAACCAATGGTTTGCCCAGCTTTACCCTGGTGGGTTTGGCCGAAACCGAGGTCAAAGAGGCCCGAGAGCGGGTACGCTCCGCCATCCAGAACGCAGGGCTGGAGTTTCCGCACAACAAGCGCATTACCGTCAACCTGGCCCCGGCCGACCTGCCCAAAGATTCGGGCCGGTTTGATTTGCCCATCGCCCTGGGCATTCTGGCCGCCAGTGGCCAAATCGACAGCGCTCGCCTGGCCGGGCATGAGTTTGCCGGGGAGCTCTCGCTGTCCGGGGCCTTGCGCCCGGTGCGCGGCGCGCTGGCCACGAGCCTGGCCTTACACACCCAACAGGTGCAGACCCGCCTGGTGCTGCCCCCAGGCAGTGCCGAAGAAGCCGCCTTGGTGCCCGATGCCCAGGTGTTTTGCGCCCACCACCTGCTCGATGTGGTGCAGCAGTTTCTGCCACTGGGGGATGGCGACGCTGGCCAAGCCGAGCCCACCGACGGCTGGTCGCGCCTGGCCACCACTACCTTGCCCGCCACCGCCCACTACGCCGATCTGGCCGACGTGAAAGGCCAGGCCGGAGCCAAGCGGGCGCTGGAGATCGCCGCCGCCGGTGGCCACAGCCTGTTGCTGGTCGGACCGCCCGGCTCGGGCAAGTCCATGCTGGCGCAGCGTTTTGCGGGCCTGCTGCCGCCCATGACGGTAGACGAAGCTTTGGAAAGTGCGGCTATCGCCAGCCTGGGCGGCGGCTTTGCGCTGGAGCGCTGGGCTACCCGGCCTACCTGCAGCCCCCACCACACCGCCAGCGCTGTCGCACTGGTCGGCGGCGGGTCGCCGCCCCGGCCCGGAGAAATCTCGCTGGCGCACCACGGTGTGCTATTTTTAGACGAGCTGCCTGAATTCCCGCGCGCCGCGCTAGAGGCCCTGCGCGAACCGCTGGAGACCGGGCACATCACCATCTCACGTGCGGCCCGGCGGGCCGAATTTCCGGCGCGCTTCCAGATGATTGCGGCTATGAACCCCTGTTCTTGTGGCTATGCAGGGTCACAAAAGCAGGTGTGCCGCTGCAGCCCCGACCAGGTGGCGCGCTACCAAAGCAAGCTCAGCGGCCCGCTAGTTGACCGCATTGACCTGCACATCGAAGTGCCCGCTCTGCCCGCCGAAGACTTGCTGCACGCCCCGCCCGGCGAATCCACCGCCGCCATCCGGGCCCGCTGCGTCGCCGCCCGCCAACACGCCATCGCCCGCCAGGGCAAAACCAACCAGCAGCTGCAGGGCCAAGAAATCGACACCCACGTGCTGCTGGATGCGGATGCCGCCAAGTTCCTGCACCACGCCGCCGCCCGCCTGGGCTGGTCGGCACGCGGCATCCACCGCGCCCTGAAGGTGGCGCGAACCATTGCGGACCTGGAGGGGGCCACCACCACCCAGGTGGCCCATGTGGCGGAGGCCATGCAGTACCGCAGGGCGCTGCGGGCCAAGGCTTAATGGCCCAACACGTTGAACCCGCCACCGCCGAAAGCCAGCATGGACCTCAGTGCTAAAAAACCCGCATTCACCGCCGCCGACTACCGGGTCTGGGAAGCCGACCAGCTAGACCGCCACGAATACCTGGACGGCGAAATCTTCGCCATGGCCGGGGCCGAGGACCGGCACGTCACCGTCAGCGGCAACATCTACATGGCCCTGCGCCAGCACCTCAGCGGCAGCCCTTGCCGCACCTACATGAGCGATATGCGGCTGCGGGTAGAGGCGGCCAATGCGTATTTTTACCCCGACGTGCTGGTCACCTGCAGCCCCCAGGACCACGCCAGCCCCAGCGAAAAACGGCCCCCAAGCTGATCGTCGAAGTGCTGTCCCCCAGCACCGCGGCCTACGACCGGGGTGGCAAGTTCAGCCACTACCGCCAACTGGACAGCCTGCAGGAATACGTGCTGATCGACCTGGACAGCCGCAGCACCGACTGCTTTCGCAAGCAGGCCGACGGCCTGTGGGTGCTGCACCCGTTTGCCGAGGGTGCCAGCGTTACCCTGGCCAGCGTGGCGCTGGAAATAACCGCCGCGCAGCTGTTTGCTGAAATCTGATTTTTGCTATTGAAAGCAGAGCTTCTACCGCAGGTGGAATCTGCGCCAGTGGCATAAAAAGCATGTAACTTTATGGCGGTGGTGCGCAGTCCACCCGCCACCCCGCACCCCACTTCTCCACCCCAAACCGCAACGGCAAAAATGCCTCGATCACCGCCATGTTGGATTGTGCGTGCGGGGTTAGCGCGGTGCAGGTGAATGCCGCGGCGCGGCCACTGTCCAGCACCGCCAGAGCCAGCGGCAGCAGCCACTGGTCGGCCATGTGCTCGCCCAGTGCGCCGTCGCGGGTTTGGTAGGCCCGGACCTGCTTTACCAGGCGCTGGGCCACCTGCTCGGCACTGACAGATTTGTCGCCGAAGCTGGTAGCACCTCGCAGACATGTTCATACGCCATGGTTGCCATCAGCGCGTTGCAGGGGCCTTCGTTTTGGCGCACCACGGGAGTCCGGAGCTGAGCCTCGGACCAACCCAGCGCGTTCGCCGGTCGAGCCGTCTAGTTCGATCATCACAGCATCAATGTCCCTGTACGCCATCGGTATCTCGTCGATCACGTTGGCATCCTTGCGGCATTCCACGCCCTCCGTGGCTTTAATCTGGTCTTCTACGGTGTAGACCTTTTTCGCCCTGGTGCGGCTCATCACGCGGCCTGCGCCGTGGCTGCAGCTTTCAAAGCTGTCCGGGTTGCCTAGGCTGCGCACGAGTAAATACTATGTATTTAATAGCTGTCTGCGCAGATTGAATATGCGCCAGAGGCCGATTTGATGGCTATTTTTACGCCAAGGGTGCCACGTCGCTGTTGCGCGGTGCGCTGTCTGGCAGGCGGATTTCAAACACCGTACCCACCCCCACCTCGCTGCGTACGCTGAGGCTGCCGCCCAGCGCGTGGGTAACAGCATTGAAGGCGATGTGCAGGCCCAGGCCGGTGCCGCCGCGGCCCATTTTGGTGGTGACGAAGGGGTCGAAGATGCGGTCCAGTAAATCGGGCGAAATACCATGGCCGTCGTCGGCCACGCTCAGCACGACGGCACCCTGGTCGTCGCGCTCGCCGGTGATGTGCACCGTGCCATGGCTGCGGCCGTCAAATCCGTGCAGCACGGCGTTGTGGATCAGGTTGCCGATTGCCTGGCCCAGCGCGCCGGGGTAGCTGTCCAGCCGCAAGCCGTTGGGCACGTCAACCTGGATTTTGTAGGGTGTGCGGGCAAAGCTGGGGCGCAGGCTGGCCACCATCTCATCGACCACTTCGCGCAGCTCGAAATGGCGGCGCTGCGAACTGGTCTGGTCTACCGCCACCTGTTTGAAGCTGGTGACCAGGTCGGCCGCACGGTGCAGGTTGCGGGTGGCGATGTCGGTGGCCTGCTCTACGCTGTCGAGCAAACTCTCCAGCGCGCTGCGGCGCAGGCCTGCTTGCATAGCGGTGCGAAACTGGCGCACCTCGTCGGTCAGCGCGGTAACGGCCAGCAGGCCATTGCCCAGCGGGGTGTTGAGCTCGTGGGCCACGCCCGCCACCAGCCCGCCCAGGGCGGCCATTTTTTCGACCCGCACCAGCTCACCCTGGGTCTCACGCAGCGTGGCGTTGGCCCCGGACAGGTCCAGATTGGCCACGGCCAGCGCCTCGGTGCGACGCTGTACGCGGGCTTCGAGTTCGGCGTTGAGTTCACGCAGTTCGTTGCCAATGCGGCGTATATCGGTCATATCGACCGCCGCCCACACCATCAAAAAAGAGCTTCCCACCTGTGCCTGCCGCCGGGACAGCTGGAACAGCACGGCCCGTCCATCGCCGCGCAGCATCCAGGCCTCGGCCACCGCGTGCCCCTGCTGCAGTTGGTCTAGCATGGCGACACGCTCGTCCGGCGAGCGCCACAGGCCAATCTCGTTGGCCGTACGGCCCAGCACCGCTTCGCGCGCACGGCCAAAGTCGCGGCACCAGGCTTCGTTGACATCCAGCAGCGCGTACGGGGATTCGGTGGCGGTGACCGACATGGGGACGGGCGAGGCGTTAAAAATCGCCAGAAACTTCTGCTCTCGCTCTTGCAGGGTGAGTGCCATTTTTTCGATGTCGGCCGACAAACCGTTGAACTCGGCAATCGGGCCCTGCGGCCAAGGTCCGCCCACTGCGCCCTGGGTGATTTGTTCGGCCCGCGCCACGATGCCACGCAGAGGCCGCGTCAGCCACGAGGCCCAAAACGGTGCCATCAGCAATCCCACCAGCAGCGCACCCGCAAACCCGGTCACCACCTCCACCACCTGCCCCCGGATCTGCGCATTCTCCATTCCCGCTGGCATGCCACCGACAAAGTACCAGTCCAGCGCATTGGAATGCGACACCGCCGGATGGAAGCTGCGGCCCTCGAAGCTGAACACGTCAGGCAAGGTTTGAAAATTCCGCGCCGCCTGCATCAGCGGCCAGTTCAGCACATTGGCGGTACCTACATGCCGACCGCCATCGGTATCGGCGACGATTTCACCGCTGCGGTCCACCAGCCAAATAGAGGCCGTGTGCTGGCCCGCCGCCAGCTGGAAGGTATCCAGCAGGTAGGACAACGGTACCTCGGCCAGTAGCACCCGGTCGCGACCCACCGGATAGGCCATGCCTACCGTCACCGCACCCGTCAGCGCCGACAGAAACTTGTCGCCCCAGACGATCTGGCGCGATGCCAGCACCGCGCGGAACAGCGGGCTGGCCGACAGGTCGCTGCCCAGCAGGTCGGTGCGGTGCTCCCGCAACACGGGCACCACCCCGGCGGCCAGCACCGTGCCCTCGTTCGAGGCCAGGTAAATGGCACGGATGGCAGTACCGTCCCACGCGGCGCGCTCCAGCAGGGCGGTGACCGCCACCAGATCCTGGGTTTCCACCGCTTCGCTGAGCAATTCCATACGGGCTTCCAGAGAGCCCAACAAGATCTCAACCCGGTCGGAGATCTCCTGGGTGTCGCGCACCACTTCTTCTTTGTTGGTGCGCTCAATCTGGGGGATGCGCAGCAGCAAGATGCTGGTACCGACCACCGCAAACGTGGCCAAAATCGTCGCCACCAAGAGAGCGGCCAGGTAGCTGCGCAAGCGCCAAACACGCAGCGTGTTCATTTCAGCAACACAAACTTGCCGCCACGCACCTCGGTGAAAAACACCTTGCGTGCGGTATCGCCGAAACGGTCGAACTGGATGTCTTGCTGCAGACCCTGGTACGGCCCATGCTGGAGGATGCTGTCTTTCAAGGACTGGCCCGGCAACTGCGTTGCCATGGCCTCGCACAGCACACGGGTAGCGTCGTACGACAGCACTGCGCTAAAGCCTGGCTCGCGTGCAAACCGCGCCACAAAAGCGCTATGGAAGCTGCGGTAGCGCTCGGAGGGGTCATCCCGGTTGAAGGCCTGTGCAATCAGCAGCCCCTCTACCGACCGGCCGCCCAGCTCCAGCAGCAGTTCGGTGGAGGCTCGTTCTGCCGCGCTCTTGGGGATCTGTGGTGCCTGCTTTTCGGCTTGCTGGGCCAGGCGCGCAACATCAATGGCACTGCCGATAAACAGCAGGCCTTGCGACGGTTGGGCCAGCATCTGCCGCACCACGTCGCCAAAACCCGTGCGGGCATCGGACTCGTAGGCCACCGCGGCCACCACCTGGCCGCCCAATGCGGCATACGCCACCTTGAATGCGCTCAGCCAGGCCAGCGAGTAGCTGGCGTTGCGCGTGTCGTAGGCCAGCGCCATGCGGTGCTGGCCGCGCTGGTAGAGCAATTGGGCATATTCGTTGGCGTTGTCGCGCGTGGTGCGGTTGATACGGATCAAAAAATCGTCTTTCCCAACGAAATCCGTGGATGTCACGTTGGGGCTGACCATGACGATCCCCGCCTGGTTGCTGATGGGCACCACCACCGTCGCCATCGCACTGCTGAAAGGCCCTACGATGGCATCGACATGCGCGGACACCAGGGCCTGGATGGCCAACTGAGATTTGTCCGGCTGCATGCCGTCGTCTTGCACCTGAATTTCGACCATCCGGCCATGGATACCACCGGCCTGGTTGCGCTGCTCCACCGCCAGAATCATGCCGTTGCGGCCATCTTGCCCGGTGTCCGATCCCCGGTCCGACAAACTGCCGATAAAACCTAGATGGATGGCTTTGGGTGGACCGCACCCCGTCAGGCACCCAACCAGCAGCAGAGCTGCCAGCCAGAGCCGCCGGTTCACAGCGGCGGTCCGAGACGTTGCGCCAGCCAAGGCCCCAGGTCTGCAATCGGCATGGGTTTGGCGTACAGGTAGCCCTGCGCCTCGTCACAGCCCAATCCGCGCAAGATATCGGCCTGGGCCTCGGTTTCCACGCCTTCGGCCAGCACCTGCATGCCCAGTTGGTGGCCCAGCGGCACAATCATTTCCGCAATGCGCGCCCCCAGGCGGCCGGAGTCCAGCGACATCACAAAGGCACGGTCGATCTTCAGGCGGTCCGCGGGCAGGCGGTCCAGGTAAGACAGGGACGAAAACCCGGTGCCGAAATCGTCAATCGCCACCGCAATGCCGCGTGCCTTGATTTGGCGCAACAGGGCTGCCACGCGCTCCATGCCCATCACGGCCACCGACTCGGTGATTTCCAGCTCCAGACTGTCGGGTGGCATGCCGGAGTCGCGCAGGGCCTCGTCTACCGTGTCCAGAAACTGCGGCTGGGCAAACTGCACCGACGACACGTTCACCGCCACCCGGATGCCCATCGCGTGGCCCTGCTGGCGCAGCGCGGCGATGGCGTGCAGGGCCGTACGCAGCACCCAAGCCCCCATGGTGACGATCAGGCCCGACTGCTCGGCCACTGGGATGAAGCGGTCGGGCGGTACAAACTTGCCGTCGTCGGTGCGCCAGCGCAACAGGGCCTCCACGCCTATCGGGCGGCCATCGGCCAGACGCACCTGGGGCTGGTACACCACAAACAGGTGCTCATGGTCAAACGCCCGCTGCAGGCCGTGCAGCATGCGGGTGCGCTCGCGGGTGATGGTGCCGATCTCGGCCGAGAAGTAGGCGCTGCGGCCCTGACCCAGCTCTTTGGCCCGCTTGAGGGCGATGGACGCGTCTTTCAGCAGCTCCAGGCCGTTGCCGCTGGTGTCGTCGCAACGCACAAAGCCCATGCAAACCGACACCGGTCGTAGCACGTTCTCGATCTCGAACGGCTGATCAAACACGCCACGCAGTAATTCGGGGTTGACACTGGACTCCGGCCCAAACAGACCAAAGGTATCGCCCGCCACCCGTGCCAGATACCCAGACCCGGCGTGCAACGCACCCAGCCGCTGGGCGATGGCCGCCAACAATTGGTCGCCGTAGCCATGGCCAAACATGTCATTGGTTTCGGCAAACTGGTCCACATCCATCAGGCCAATGGCATGGCCCGCGATACCGCCAGCGGCTACCGCGTCATCCAGGTGCTGGATGAAGGCGGTACGGTTGGGCAGACCCAGCATGCGGTCGATAAACGCATGGTTACGCAGCCGCGTCACCAGTTCCACATTGGCCGCACACAGGGCAATATTGGTGCAAAACACTTCCAGCAGATGCATGTCCACATCGCGCAATGGGGCCGATGCATACACAAACGCGGCAAAGTCGCCGCCCTCACGGCCCGGGAAAAACAGGCTGACGCTGCGCTCGGCCAGCAGGTTGCGGCGCTCAGTCAGGCACTGGGTCAGGCTGGCGACGATATAAGGGTCGTCAATCTCGGTAATGCGGCAATGGATCAGATGGGCCAGCCGCCCGGCGGCCGCAATCACCACGCATTCCGCGCCGACTTCAACGCTGGGTGTGCAGGCGCACACCACGCCTTCGGGCTCCACGCCCACCAAACCCGCGATTTGCGTGATCACCCCCTCGGCAAAGCTGTGCAGGCCGGGACGGGCGATGAACTGGTTGCTGGCCGCGACGATTTTCTCCAGCCCCCGGCGGCTGGCATCCATGCGGCGCAACTGGTCATAGGAGCGGATGGCCGCGGTCAGGGTGGTGTAGAGCTTGGTGCGGGTGAGCTCACTTTTGGTTTTGTAGTCGTTGATGTCATAGCGGCGGATAGTCTCGATCTCTGGGGCTTGGCCCGGCTGGCCGGTACGCAGGATGATGCGCACATTGGCCAGGCCCAGTTCGCCCCGTATCACCGCCACGGTCTCCAGCCCGGCGTTGTCGGTTTCCATCACCACATCCAGCAGGATCACCGCCACGTCTCGCTCACGGCGCAGCACGGCCAGCGCATCGGCGGCCGAGTGGGCATGCAGCACGTGCAGGCCCCGGCCTTCGACATCCAAGCCGCGCAAACCGAAGGCCGTGCTTTCGTGCACGTCCGGGTCGTCATCCACCACCAGAATCCGCCACGGCTCGCGCTGCGCTGCCGTATCTGCGGCAGGCAATCGGTCGTCTATGAATTCCAGAAGTTCTTCGTCATCCATGGGCGGTAGGGCGGTAAGCCCGCCTTAAAAGTAGAAGCCCAGTCTCTTACAAAATGTAGCGGACAACAAGGGTAAAGCCCCATGAGCCCGAGCAATAGGGAAAACCCTTGATTTAGACCTGCGCTTACAAATTGGGGGCCAGGAAACGCCGCAAATCCGCCTCGGGCACGCCCCGGCGCTGGGCCAGGTCTTTCAGTTGGTCTTCGCCGATTTTGCCGACGTTGAAGTACACGCTGTCGGGGTGGCCCAGCTGAAAGCCACTGACGCTGGCCGCGGGCATCATGGCCAGGCTCTCGGTGAGCTCCATGCCGATCTCATGGCATTGCAGCAGCGCAAACATGTCTTTTTTAACGCTGTGG
>NZ_JBDTEM010000329.1:0-15756 GCF_039922535.1 Rhodoferax sp.
GGGCCCGCAGCGCCAGCACCTGGGCCCAGTCCTGGACATGCCGCACCGGCACGGCGCCCCGCGTACGGGCGCTTTGCCAGCGCGGCAGCAAAAAGGCCTCAATCAGCCGCACCCGCGCGGCATCATCGGGTGCGTGCAACACCGTCTGCGCCATGGCGCCCCATTCGGCATCCAGCACCTGGTCGAGCACCTCCATGCGGTTGACCAAGGCCGCCACATCCAGCCCCGTCAGCGCGTGCAAGGCATCGGGCAGCAAGAGCAGCATGAAACCCTGCGCCGGACCGGGGTTGCGCGTCACCGTGGGCCGGGTGAACGGGCCATGGAAGGCCATGCGGGCCAGGCGCTGCGGGGGCGTGCCATCGTCTTCGGCAGGCAGCAACTCGGCCTCGCCGTGGGTGAACCACGAGATGCCGCACAGGGGCGAAGCCGGAAAATAGTTCAGGCGCTCCAGCGGCTGCAAAGTAGCCCCCAAGGTGCTGCGCCCAATGTAGGCACGCACACACGATGCCAGGGCCAGGCTGGGGGCGATCAGGGTGGCGGTGGGAAGCGCAGCAGTCATCGGCACAGTGTAGAACGCTGTCGGAATCCTTCCATACACCGCCTGCGGGATCGGACACAGTCGGATTTTCTCTGCACCCATCGTCCCTCCATGTCCACCACCTTGCCACCCGGCCCACCCGACCGATTTTTCGGCCTGCCCCTGCTGCGCCAGATGCGCCACGACTACCTGGGGCTGGCCCAGCAGATGCACGCCCGCTACGGCGATGCGGTGTATTTCCGCATCGTGCGGGAGCAGACGTTTGAGTTCTTCCACCCCGACTGGGTACGCGAGGTGCTGCTGGACCCCACGCACAGCTTCATCCGCTGGGAGCGCGGCACCCAGGTGTTTGCCGAGGTGCACGGCCAAAGCGTGCTGGTGACCGAGGGGACCACCTGGCAGCGCCAGCGCCGCATGCTGCAGCCCGGTTTTGGCCCCAAGCGCATGGGCGGCTACGCGCAGCACATGGTGGCCGCCGCGGCGCAAGCGCTGGATGCCGTACCACCACAACCCACCCAAACCGTGGATTTTGAACACCTGGTGACCCAGCTGACCATGGACGTGGTGCTGCGCACGCTGTTCAGCCAGGCCGTAGATGCGCATGGGCGCGCCGAAGCGCTGGCTGCCGAGCAGGCGGTGCAGGTGGTAGGCCAGGCGGGCATGGAAGCCTTTTTCTGGCCCGCCAGCCTGCCCGACTGGCTGCCGCACAAACGCGCCATCCGACACGCCCGGCAAACGCTGGACACGCTGGTCTGGCGGCACATCCGCCAGCGCCGCCAGGCTGCCAGCGGTGAGCAGGACGACCTGCTAGGCATGCTGCTGGCCGCGCGCGACGATGCCGATGCCAACGGCGACGGCGCGGCCCTGACCGATACCGAAGTGCGCGACCAGTGCATGACCATCTTCCTGGCCGGGCACGAAACCACCGCCGCGGCCCTCACCTGGTGGGGCCACACCATGGCCACCCACCCCGCCTGCGCCCAACGCGCGCAACACGAGGTAGACCAGGTGCTGGGCGGGCGCTCACCCACCTACGCCGATTTACCCGCCCTGCCCTACCTGGCCCAGACGCTGAAGGAAACCCTGCGCCTGTACCCGCCCGCCGCCTCGCTGATCAGCCGCCGCGCCCTGCGCCCGGTGCAGATAGGCCCCTGGCAGCTGCCCCAGGGCGCACTGGTGCGCATCACGCCCTGGGTACTGCAGCACGACGCACGCTGGTTTGCCGAACCCGAGCGCTTTGACCCCGAACGCTTTTCAGACGCGGGCCAGGCCAGCCAGACGCGCGGGGCCTATCTGCCGTTTGGTGCCGGGCCCCGGGTCTGTATTGGCAACCTGTTTGCCAGCACCGAAATGGCGCTGGTGGCGGCCATGGTGTTGCAGCGCTTTAGCCTGGCCCCCACGGACACCGCGGCAGCGCGGCCCGCGTTGAACGTCACCCTGCGCCCCGCGGATGGCATGCGGCTCCAGTTGCTGCGCAGATAGAATTTATAAAAAATAATGCTCCAGCGCAGATTCCACCTGCGCGAGCAGCTATCAAAACCATAGTTTTCACCCATGCCCACTACCCTGCCCCTGCGCCACTTTCTTTTAGCCCTGGCCGTGGTGGCCGTGTGGGGCAGCAACTTTGTGGTCATCAAGGTGGCGCTGGTGCACTTCCCGCCGCTGTTTCTGGCGGCTTTGCGGTTTGCGCTGGCGCTGCTGCCTGCGGTGCTGTTTGTGCCGCGCCCGGCGGCATCGTGGGGCAATCTGGCGGCCTACGGGCTGTTGATTGGCGTGGGGCAATTTGGCCTGCTGTACTTGGCGATGCAGGGGCATATTTCGCCGGGGCTGGCTTCACTGGTGGTGCAGGTGCAGGTGTTTTTTACCATTGGCCTGGCCATGCGCACCACGCACGAGCGGGTGCAGGCTTTCCAGTGGTGCGCGCTGTTGCTGGCGGTGGCGGGCATTGCGGTGATCGTGCTGCACACCGACGGCAGCACCACGCCATTGGGGCTGGCGATGGTGGTGGGCGCAGCGCTGTCGTGGGCCGGTGGCAACACCGCTTCGCGGCAGGCGGGCAAGGTGGACATGCTGGCCTACGTGGTGTGGTCCAGTGCGTTTGCCGTGCCGCCTTTGCTGCTGCTATCGCTGGTGTTTGAAGGCGCCGATGCCTGGCGCACCAGCCTGACCCAGGCCGATCTGCCCAGCTGGCTGGCGCTGGCCTGGCAGGCCTGGGGCAACAGCCTGTTTGGCTACGCCGCCTGGGGCTGGCTGCTGGCCCGCCACCCGGCCGCCACCATCACGCCCACGGCCTTGCTGGTGCCGGTATTTGGCATGGGCGCATCGGCCTTTTGGCTGGGTGAAACGCTACCCGCGTGGAAGCTGGTGGCAGCGGCGCTGGTGATGCTGGGGCTGGTGCTGAACCTGCTGTGGCCGCGTTTACGGCCATCGGTGCTGCCGCGAAGCAGCTCATAACGTGTTCACGATCTAAGCAAGTTTCACGGCCAGCTGGGCCGCGACGGAGAGCCCACCGGCTTCTGCCAACCACGGCATGCAAGCACCCATCGCACAACGCGGCTAGCCCTCACGGAGAATTTGTACGACCGTACAACACAATTTGGCAGCGCTTGTGTATTGGTGTTTGTACGAGTGTTCAATTTTTGTTGTACGAACGTACAATTTCAACCATGCCGCATCCCGGATGCGCACACCCGCATGGCACGCCGTTCAGCGCCAGCACCCCATTCGACAATAAAGGAGACAAACCATGCCCGCCCCACACGCCAGTACCGGTCCCGTCGGCAACCGCAAATTCCTGACCCTGTTTCTCTGCTTCATCGTCGCCCTGCTGGAGGGCCTGGACCTGCAGTCCGCCGGGATCGCCGCCGCTGGCATCGGTGCCGAGTTCAAACTGCTGCCGCCGCAAATGGGCGGTATGTTCAGCGCCGGCCTGGTCGGCTTGCTACCCAGTGCCTTGTTTGGCGGTTGGCTGGCCGACCGCATCGGGCGCAAGAAGGTGTTGATCGGCTCGGTGCTGTTGTTTGGCCTGTTCTCGCTGGCCACCGCCCATGTGTGGGACTACCACAGCCTGCTGGCCGCACGCTTCATGACCGGCCTGGGCCTGGGTGCAGCGTTGCCGATTCTGATTGCCCTGTCGTCCGAAGCGGCGGATGAACACCACCGGGGCGTAGCGGTAAGCGTGACCTATGCCGGGATTCCGCTGGGCGGCGCGGTGGCGGCGGTGCTGGGCATGGTGAACGTGGGCGGCGGCTGGCGCGGTCTGTTCTATGTGGGGGGCGCATTGCCCATCCTGATTGCTTTTCTGCTGGTCGTGCTGCTGCCGGAATCACGGGCTTACCTGAACCGCCACCAAACGGCCAGTGCTGCCACACGCCCGGTTGCCAGCGAAGGCGTGGCGGGTCTGTTCCAGTCTGGCCTGTGGAAGTCCACCCTGCTGCTGTGGCTGGCCAGCTTCTTTGTGCTGACGGTGCTCTACATGCTGCTGAACTGGCTGCCCTCGCTGTTGCAGGGCAAGGGTTTCAGCCGGGCCGATGCGGGCATGGTGCAGCTGTTGTTCAACTTCGGTGGTGCGGCAGGCTCCCTGATGGTGGGGCGGCTGATGGATTCCAAGGGCCGCATGTTCACCGCCATCTGCATTTATGCAGGCATGCTGTTGTCGCTGGCCGGGTTGGGCCTGTCGGACAGCTTCAGCATGATGTTGCTGGCCGGGCTGGGCGCAGGCTTTTGTACGCTGGGCGGCCAGCTGGTGCTGTACGCCATGGCACCCACGCTGTACCCCACGTCCATCCGGGCGACCGGGGTCGGCGCCTCCATCACCGTGGGCCGGTTGGGTGCCATCAGCGGCCCCTTGATCGCCGGACAGGTGCTGGCCGCGGGCATGGGCCTGGGCGGCGTAATGGCCGCTTCATCGCCGGGCATCGTGGTCGCAGCCCTGGCCGCCATGGCGCTGATGCGTGCACAGCAAATACTGCGCAGCTAAATTTAAAGAAAAACGCCCTCCAGCGCGCATTCAACCTGCGTAGATAGCTACCAATAACATAGCAAACAAGTGCGCCCAACCACGTGGCGAACATAGATCCAGAACCAACTACCACTCCAGCCATGCCAAACCCAAAATCCACGCCCCGCAGCACCCCAGCCACGCGCAGACAAGCCGCTGCCGAGCCCGGCGAAAGCGCCCTTGCGCCGAACCGCCAGCAAAACATCTTGCTGGCCGCCGAACAGCTGTTTGCCGTACGCGGTTTCCACGGCGTGTCGATCCGCGACATCGCCGAAGAAGCCGGTGTGCCGCTGGCCCTGGTGGGCTACTACTACGGCCCCAAGCTGGGGCTGTACCACACCATCTTCCGCGAGCGTGCTGGCTACATCGGCGAACGGCTGGAGTCGCTGGCATCTGCGCAGCGAGATGCTGCGCCGGGCCAGTTGCTGGAAGAAATCGTCAAGGCCTTTGTGCTGCCGGTGCTGAAGGTGGCGGCGCAGCCTGCGGGACACAACTTTCTGCGCATCCTGTCGCGCGGCATGAACGACCATCTGGCCGAAGACGAGCCGGTGATCCGCGAGCTGTTCGACCCGCTGGCCCATGCCTTCATCGACGCGATCACCGCCGCCCTGCCCCAGGCCACGCGCGGCCAGGCCGCCTGGTGCTACCAGTTTGCGCTGGGCGCGCTGCTGCACCACGTGAACGACCAGCGCATCGAACGCCTGTCGCTGGGCCAGAACCAGCCCGGCGACTTCGACACCACCGGCCCGCTGCTGGTGCGCTTTATCACCGGCGGCTTGCGCAGCGCCTGCGAAGCCCCTACCCACTAAGGACACCCATGGCCCGCCGCTTCATCGACATCTCCATGCACCTGGAAAACGACGTGCCCTCCGACCCGCCGGGTCTGGGCCCGAAGATCCAGTACATCGACCACCAGACCAGCTACCCCGACCTGGCGCAGTTCTTCCCCGGCTTGCAAAAGGAAGACATGCCCGATGGCGAGGCCTGGGCGGTAGAAGACGTGCAACTGAACACCCACAACGGCACCCACCTGGACGCACCCTGGCACTACGCCTCGACCATGGACGGTGGCCAGCGCGCCATCACCATCGACGAGGTAGACCTGAACTGGTGCTTCCAGCCGGGTGTGAAGCTGGACTTCCGGCACTTCCCCGATGGCTATGTGGTACAGGCTACGGACGTGGAGGCCGAGCTGGCCCGCATAGCCCACACGCTGCAGCCGCTGGACATCGTGGTCATCAACACCCGGGCCGAGGCCGCCTACGGCTCACCGGGCTACACCCGCGCAGGCTGCGGCATGGGCCGCGAGGCCACGCTGTACCTGTTGGAGCGCGGCGTACGCCTGACCGGCACCGACGCCTGGAGCTGGGACGCGCCGTTTCCACAAACCGCCAAGCGCTATGCAGAAACCCAGAACCCCGGCCTGATCTGGGAAGGCCATAAGGCCGGACGCGAGATCGGCTATTGCCACCTGGAGAAGCTGCACAACTTGTCGGCCCTGCCGCCGCACGGCTTCTACATCAGTTGCTTCCCGGTCAAGGTGCGCGCTGCCTCGGCCGGTTGGACCCGTGCCGTCGCCATCTTCGACGCCGCACTGCAGGCCAGCGCGCCATGAGCCCCTAAGGCCGCCGGGCGCCCGCGCCCGCTCTGATTCCACCGCCACCCCAGCACAGGAACAGTCGCTTGCCGACTGCGCCGGGGACGAACACGCCTTGCCACAACCCACACCACCCCCAAAGAGGAGACAAACCATGCATTCCAAACTATCCCCGCTGGCCCCATGCGCCATGGCTGCACTTTTTTTGTGCGCAAGCTCAGTCCAGGCCCAACCCGCCCAGAGCGAGGGCGTGCAGATCTACGGCCTGGTGGACAACGTGGTCGGCCGGTTTGCCGGCACCATCAGCGGCGTCAACGCACAAAGCCAAACCGCCAGCAAGCTCGAAGGCGGGGGCATGTCCACCAGCCACTGGGGCCTGCGCGGCAACGAAAGCCTGGGCGACGGGCTGACGGCATCCTTCGAACTGTCGGCCTTCTTCCGCAGCGATACCGGTGCCAGTGGCCGCAGCGACGCCGTACCTGCCCCGGTGAATGTGGCGGCCGACCCGTTCTTTTCACGCGCCGCCTGGGTCGGCCTGTCCAGCCCCCGCTGGGGCCGCGTGCGCATGGGCAACATCATTTCGCAGCTGTTCCTGACCAGCATCAGCTCCAACGCCTTTGGCGACTCCATGACCTTCGGCCCACTGCCCCTGCTGACCTTTACCGGTGGCGTGCTGGGGGGCGGCACCAGCTGGACAAATTCGGTGGTGTATGACACACCCACTTGGGGCGGCGCGTCGGCCACCGTCGCCCGCTCCCTGTCCGAGAACCAGGGCGGTGGCAACAGCGCGGTACGCATAGGCTACGGCCAGGGCCCGTTGGCCACCTCGCTGGTATGGCAAAGCGTGAAGAAAGACCCGCAGACCTTTGCCGATGGCACCACCACCAACGACACCACCGCCTGGCAGCTGATGGCTTCGTACGATTTCGACGTGGTCAAGGTCTACGGCCACGTGGGCCACATCCAGAACAAGGGCACCGCCGCCGTGCCACTGGACATCGGCTACCGCGTGTGGGATCTGAGCGCCGCCGTGCCTGTAGGCGCGGGCCGCCTGTTGGCCGGATACGGCGTACGGTCTACCGGAGACACGGTGGGCCCCGTGCCCGCCACCCTGGCCGGGGGCAATGTGGAGCGCAAGATCTTGACCCTGGGCTACGACCACAACCTGTCCAAACGCACCGACATCTACGCCATGCTGATGCGCGACAGCACCCGCACACACACGCTGCCCGCGCCTTTCAGCGTCATCGATGCCAGCGGCACCAGTTTTGGTGTCGGCATACGCCACCGTTTTTAACCCCCCCCCTACACCTGACAAGGCTCCCCATGCTCAACGAAACCCACGACCCTGGCCTGCGCAGCTGGGTCTTGTCGGCACAGCAGCCCGGCACCGATTTCCCACTGCAAAACCTGCCCTACTGCGTGTTCCGCCGCAGTGGTAGCCAGGAGGCCTGGCGTGGCGGCGTAGCCATTGGCGACACCATCCTCGACATGGCAGCGGCCTATGCGCTGGGCGTGTTCAGCAGCCTGGCCGCCGAGGCTGCCCAGACCGCCTGCGCCAGCACCCTCAACGGCCTGATGGCACTGGGCCCTAGCGCCTGGTCCGCACTGCGGCTGGCCCTGTCGCGGCTGCTGCGCGACGGTGCGCCCGAGGCCGCCCAGCTGCAAGCCTGCCTGGTGGCCCAGGTAGATGCCGAATATGCGGTGTCGGCAGGCATCGGCGACTACACCGACTTCTTCACCTCGCAGCACCACGCGCTGAACGCCGGGCGCATCTTCCAGCCGCAGAATGCGCTGCTGCCCAACTTCAAATGGCTGCCCATCGGCTACCACGGCCGCGCCTCTACGGTCGCCATCAGCGGCACCGCCGTGGCCCGCCCACACGGCCAAACCCGGGCCCCGGAGGCCGCCGCGCCCCGCTTCGGACCGACGCAAGGGCTGGACTACGAGGTCGAGCTGGGCATCTTCGTCGGCCCCGGCAATCCGCAAGGCACGTCCATCGCCCTCGACGACGCAGAAGACCATGCCTTCGGCCTGTGTCTGCTGAACGACTGGTCGGCGCGCGATGTACAGGCCTGGGAATCCATGCCGCTGGGGCCGTTCATGGCCAAAAATTTCCTGACCAGCGTGTCCCCATGGATCGTCACACTGGAGGCCTTGGCACCATTCCGTGTACCGCTGCCGCGCGAGGCTACCGATCCGCCTGCGCTGCCCTATCTGCAATCGCAGCAGGTGCAGGCATTCGACATCCAACTGGAAGCCTGGCTGACCCCGCAGGGCGAAGTGCACGCCACCCGCCTGTCGCACACCAGCTACCGGCATGCCTACTGGTCGGTGGCCCACATGCTGGCGCAGCACACCAGCAATGGCTGCGCGCTGCTGCCCGGCGACCTGCTGGGTACGGGCACCCAGTCGGGGCCGCAGCCGGGGGAAGAAGGCTGCCTGCTGGAGTTGACGCGGGGCGGGCAGAACCTGTTGACCCTGCCCAGCGGTGTGCAGCGCGGCTATTTGCAGGATGGCGACAGCGTACTGCTGCGTGGAGTCTGCGAACGGGCGGGCTTTGCACGCATAGGCTTTGGCGAATGCCATGGCCAGATCGTTCCGGCGCGGCCTGCCATTTATCTATAAAAACAGGCTCTAGCGCATATTGAACCTGCGCTGGCAGCTATCAAATCAAGAGTAATTTGAATCAAGCCGTCGGTACTGCCGCACGCACGGTGTTTTCGGCCGCCCAGGCCCAGGCCTGGCTGGACAACTCCAGCACGCGGACGGCGCTGGTGAAGCCGTCGGCGGCAGCGCTGGCTTCGCTGGCAGTCTGGTTTTCTACGTCCTGCGCGGTACGCAGGTAGACAAACCAGGGACCGGATTCCGACAGCAGGGCTTGCGCGCCCTCGGGGGGCAGGCTCAGGGTGGACACCACGTCGGTCGGGGCCATTTTCAGAATCAGGCCCAGCTTCGAGGCCAAACCCAGGGTGAAGAAGCGGCCCGGCTCGGATTCGCCGCGCTCCACGGCCAGCAGCTCGACCAGCCGCGCGCGCCACAGCGCCACCTCTTGCAGCGCCGACGACAGCTGGCGGCTGCCCGCGAACTGCATCAGCATCAGCGACAGCCAGCGGTGCAGGTCGTTGCGGCCCAGCAGCATAACCGCCTGGTCGATGCTGGAAATACCGCCCAGGTGCGCGTAGCTGGCGCTGTTCATGCGCTGCAGCAGTCGCACCGACACGCCGATGTCGCCCTTGATGTCGCCCACAATGTCGGCTGTTTCGGCCCCGGCCGCCAGCTTGCTGATCAGCAGCGCCACGCGGCCCACTTCGGGTGCCAGCGGCCCGGCCTTGGCCAGGGTGGCCGCCATAGTGGTAGCGGTCAGGCTGCCGCTGGCCAGGTGCACGCCGCCTTGCAGGGCGCGCTCCATGTCTTCTACGCAGGCCATGTCGGTGGCAATAAAGGGAATATTCGCCAAGCCCGCAGGCGGTGCCTTGACGGCGGCGATGAGCCCGGTCACCGCTTCGGGCGTGCCAGGCCGGACCAGCAAAAAGTCGGGGTTGGAACCCATGGACTGCCCAGCCCCCCAGGCCAGCTTGGCACCCACCGCACGAAACTCCGCCACTTTGGCCGCCACGCCGAACATCACCTCGGACGACAACGGCGGCCCGGACGCATCAAACTCCACCCCAATCACCGTGCCCGCATCATTTCTTGGTACTCCCGCCAGTGCCAGCCAGGCAGCAGGCAGGCGTGCCAGGCCGATGCGCCCGTCCATGGCCACTAGCCGCGCTGCGACCAGCACCGCTGCCACGTGGGCCGCCTGCGCGACCGGGTCGGCCCGCATCGCCAGCAACTGCAGAGCCATGTCGTCGATACGAAACTCAAAGCCCTCCACCTTTCCGCTGGCCCCGATCAAAGGCCGCCGCGCCGCCAAGGCGACAGACGTAGGGCGCGGTGGAGGGGTCGCCGGGGCCGGAGCCACAGCAACCAGCGGCTTGCTGGCGACCGGCTGGGGACGCGTGCTGCGAACGGTGGGCTGGGGAACAGGAGCCGGTGTGCTACCAGACAGCTTGGACAGTACGCGATGGAAAAAAGAGGTCATGGGCTTGGAACTTTGTCGGGTAAAGCATCTGGTGTGCGATAGCCCTCACTTTATCGCCTTCTGCCCCAAGTTGTAGGAATTTGTTACTTTCTCATGCGGTGCGAGCGGGTCCTTAAATCGCCACCAGATTGCGCACGCCGTTGGCTTCCATGTCCTTGCCCAGGCCGCGGGCGATGAACTCGCCGCGCTCCATGACCAGGTAGTCGTCGGCCAGTTCCTGGGCGAAGTCGTAGTACTGCTCCACCAGCAAAATCGCCATATCGCCGCGGTCGGCCAGCATGCGGATGACGCGGCCGATGTCTTTGATGATGCTGGGCTGGATGCCTTCGGTGGGCTCGTCCAGGATCAGCAGCTTGGGGCCAGCGGCCAGCGCGCGGGCGATGGCCAACTGCTGTTGCTGCCCGCCGGACAAATCGCCGCCGCGGCGGTTGATCATTTGCTTGAGGACGGGGAACAGCGTGAACAGCTCGGCGGGAATCGGCGTGCTGGCGCTTTTATAAGCCAGGCCCATGCGCAGGTTTTCTTCCACCGTGAGGCGGGCGAAGATTTCGCGGCCTTGCGGCACAAAGCCGACCCCGGCGCGGGCGCGTTCGTAGGGCGTGAAGCCCTGGATGGGTTTGCCGTCCAGCTCAATCGTGCCGGTCTTGATCGGCACTAAGCCCATCAGCGACTTGAGCAACGTGGTTTTGCCCACGCCATTGCGGCCCAGCAGCACGGTGACCTTGCCTTTGGTGCATTGCAGGCTGACATCGCGCAGGATGTGGGAGCCGCCGTAATACTGGTTGATGTTTTTGACGTTTAGCATGGTGAATGGGTCTGGTTGAAGATGGAGAGCAGGCCGCTAACGTCAACCCGCCAATAGCACCAATAGGGGTCAGAACCCCAATGCGGACAGCACGGTTTTTGGCCCGCCAGCAGCTTGCGCGCAATGGGGGTCTGCCCCCTATTGGCACTATTGGCGAGAGCAGCGGCTTTACCGGCCAAGGTACACCTCAATTACCCGTTCATCCGATTGCACCTGGTCCAGCGTGCCTTGCGCCAGCACGGAACCGTCGCACAGCACGGTGACGATCTCCGAGATGGTTTTGATGAAGCTCATATCGTGCTCCACCACCATCAGGGAATGCTTGCCTTTGAGCGTCAAGAACAGCTCTGCCGTGCGGGCCGTTTCCTCATCGGTCATGCCGGCCACGGGTTCGTCGAGCAGCAGTAGTTTGGGGTCTTGCATCAGCAGCATGCCGATCTCTAGCCATTGCTTTTGCCCGTGGCTCAGATTGCCGGCCTGGCGGGTCACGCTGTCGGCCAAATGGATGGTGACCAGCATCTCGGCCAGCTTGTCGCTCTGGGCTGAATCGAGTTTGTGCAGCATCGACGACTTGACGCTCTTGTTCATCTTCAGCGCCAGCTCCAGGTTTTCAAACACGCTGAGCTGCTCGAACACCGTGGGCTTTTGGAACTTGCGGCCAATGCCCAGCTGGGCGATTTGCGGCTCGTTGTGGCGCAGCAAGTCGATGGTGCTGCCGAAAAACACGGTGCCCGAATTGGGCCGGGTCTTGCCCGTGATGATGTCCATCATGGTGGTCTTGCCCGCACCGTTGGGGCCGATGATGCAGCGCAGCTCGCCGGGCGCAATGTCCAGGCTCAAACCGTTGATGGCTTTGAAGCCGTCAAAGCTCACATGCACGTCTTCCAGGTACAGGATGCGGCCATGGGACACGTCCACCTCGCCGGGCGTATGCACCCGCGAGAAACCGGCTTCGCGGCCACCGGACTCGGTGTTACCCGAAACAAAGGCGGGGTCTTTGGCCTCCAGGCGGCGCGCGCCCTCTTCCATCAGATCGGGGGTCATGCTTTCGCTCCCTTCAACTTCTTCACCAAACCCACCACGCCATCAGGGAGGAACAAGGTCACCGCAATAAACAAGGCACCCAAAAAGTACAGCCAAAATTCGGGGTAGGCCACCGTAAGCCAGCTCTTGGCGCCGTTGACGATGAAGGCACCCAGGATCGGCCCGATCAGCGTGGCACGTCCGCCCACGGCCGCCCACACGGCGATCTCGATGGAGTTGGCCGGGCTCATTTCGCTGGGGTTGATGATGCCCACCTGGGTGACGTACAGCGCCCCGGCCACACCGCACATCACGGCAGAGATGACCCAGATGCTGAGCTTGTAGCCCAGCGGTGAATAGCCCGAGAACATGACCCGTGTTTCGGCATCGCGGATGGCCTGCAGCACGCGGCCATACTTGCTGCCGACCAGCCATTTGGCAAACAGAAAAAAGCCCAGCAGCGTCAGCCCCGTCAGCACAAACAAGACCATGCGCATCGAGGTGGTGGCCATGGGCATGCCCATGATGCGCTTGAAATCGGTAAAGCCGTTGTTGCCACCAAAGCCGGTTTCGTTGCGGAAAAACAGCAGCATCGCCACAAAGGTCATGGCCTGGGTGATGATGGAAAAATACACGCCTTTGATGCGTGAGCGAAAGGCAAAGAAGCCAAAAATCAGCGCTACCAGCCCCGGGGCAAACACCACCAGAAACAGCGTGGCCCCAAAGCTGCCGCTCAGCGCCCAGTGCCAAGGCAGCTCTTTCCACGACAAGAAGACCATGAAGTCCGGCAGGTCGCTTTTGTAGTTGCCGTCGCGGCCAATCTGGCGCATCAGGTACATGCCCATGGCATAGCCACCCAGCGCGAAAAACATGCCGTGGCCCAGGCTCAAAATGCCGGTGTAGCCCCAGATCAGGTCCATGGCCAGGGCGGCGATGGCGTAGCACATGATCTTGCCGACCAGGCCGATGGCGTAGTCGCTCATGTGCCAGATGCTGTCGGCGGGCACCACCAGGTTCAGCAGCGGTGCCACGGCGCAGACCACGATCAGCGCCACGATGAAGCTGCTCCAGCCGGTGCGGGTCAGCAAGGGACCCTTGGTAGGTAATTTAACTTGGCTCATGCTTCTGCACTCCGGCCCTTCATGGCGAAAATTCCTTGCGGGCGCTTCTGGATGAAGATGATGATCAGCACCAGCACCGCGATCTTGGCCAGCACGGCACCGGTCCAGCCCTCCAGAAACTTGTTCAAAATACCCAGGCCCATGGCAGCGTAGACGGTGCCCGCTAGCTGGCCCACGCCGCCCAGCACCACCACCATGAACGCATCCACGATGTAGCCCTGGCCCAGATCAGGCCCCACGTTGCCGACCTGGCTCAAGGCGCATCCGGCCAGCCCGGCAATGCCCGAGCCCAGCGCAAAGGCGTAGGTGTCGATACGGGCGGTGTTGACCCCCATGCACGAGGCGATGGGACGGTTTTGCGTGACCCCGCGCACAAACAGGCCCAGGCGGGTTTTTCCAATCAACCAGCCCACGCCCAGCAGCACGGCCACCGCAAACGCGATGATCACCAGCCGGTTGTAGGGCAGCGACAGATTGGCCATCACCTGCAGGCCGCCGCTCATCCACACCGGGTTTTCCACACCGACGTTTTGCGCGCCAAACAGGCTGCGCACGCCCTGCTGCAGCATCAGGCTGATACCCCAGGTGGCCAACAGCGTTTCCAGCGGACGGCCATACAAAAAGCGCAGCACGCTGCGTTCCAGCGCCGCGCCCACCAGGGCCGATGCCAGGAAGGACACCGGCACGGCAGCCAGCAGATACCAGTCAAAGGCACCCGGCAGGTATTTGATGAACAGGGTTTGCACCACATAGGTGGCGTAGGCACCGATCATCATCAGCTCGCCGTGGGCCATGTTGATCACGCCCATCAACCCGTAGGTGATGGCCAGGCCCAGGGCCACCAGCAACAGGATCGAGCCCAGGCTGATGCCGCTGAAAATCGCGCCCAGTTTGTCGCCCCAGGCCAGCGAGGCTTCGACCTTGACCAGGGCGGCGCTCAAGGCCACCTTCACATCGGCATCGGTCTCGGTCGTCAGGCGCGCCAGCAGCACGGTCTTGGTGCTGGGGTTGCCACTGTCGGCCAGGGTTTTGGCCGCTTCCAGACGGTGGGCCTTGTCGGTGCTATTGAGCAGCAGAGCTCCGCGCAGCAGGCCCAACTGGTCTTTGATGGCGGGCACAGTTTCGGCGGCAAAGGCCTTTTCCACCAGCACCAGCTTGCTCTCGTCGGGTTCGGCCAGCAGGGTTTTGACCGAGGCGGCGCGCACCTTGTCGTCTTTGGAGAACAGCTTCAGGGCGGCCAGTGCGTTGTCCAACTCGCCGCGCATTTGGTTGTTGTTGATGATGTCTTCGGCATCGGGCGGCAGCGCCACGTCGGCCCCCGTCAACGGGTCTACCGCCTTGTCGCCCTGCAGCAAAAAGACCTTGTCGCCCAGGGTTTTGACCTGGTCGTCCGAGAGAGCCTGGATGAAGGCCACGGTCTTGTCGTCGGCACTGACCACGGCTTTGTTCAAGGCATCAATGCGCGCCTCGGTTTCGCCAATTGCCAAGCCTTTTACCTCGCCAGCGCTCAGTGCATAAGCGTGACCAGCTACTAAAAGCGTAGCAGCAAAGAGTAGTCGTCGAATCAACATGGGGCGGCCTGTTGGTTGAGCATGGAAGCGGTACCAGATCGGAATGCAAATAATGTTCCAGCAGGCCACACCTGCCGAAAAAAAGCGCCTCTCGCCCAAAGCAAGAGGCGCCCAGAGAAAAAACAAGGAAGTGCCCGCTGAACGTCAAACGAAGCACCTCAACCTCAAGGCCACAGCGCCCCCTCTTCTTCCAGAGATACCGCAGAACCGGCTTCGCCGGGCTGCTGGTATCGCCCCCTGCAAGGGGGTTGGCGAAAGACGCGAAGCGCTGAAGACTGGGGGTGTTACTTCTTCACGGGTTCGTCAGGCTTGCCAGCGTTGCCTTCGATGTACGGGCTCCATGGCACGGCCTTGACCGGACCAGGTGTCTTCCACACCACGTTGAACTGGCCGTCGGCCTTGATTTCGCCGATGAACACCGACTTGTGCAGGTGGTGGTTCTTGGCATCCATTTCAGACACGATGCCCGAGGGTGCGTTGAACTTTTGGCCAGCCATGGCAGCGATCACCTTGTCGGTGTCGGTGCTGTTGGCTTTCTTCACGGCCTGGGCCCACATGTTGATACCGATGTAGGTGGCTTCCATCGGGTCGTTGGTCAAAGGCTTGTCGGCACCAGGCAGGTTCTTGGCCTTGGCGTAGGCCGACCACTTCTTGATGAACTCGGTGTTGGCCGGGCTCTTGATGGACATGAAGTAGTTCCAGGCAGCCAGGTGGCCCACCAGCGGCTTGGTGTCCACACCGCGCAGCTCTTCTTCACCCACGCTGAATGCGACGACTGGCACGTCCTTGGCCTTCAAGCCGGCGTTGCCCAGTTCTTTGTAGAACGGTACGTTGGAGTCACCATTGATGGTGGACACCACGGCGGTCTTGCCACCGGCAGAGAACTTCTTGATGTCGGCCACGATGGTTTGGTAATCGCTGTGGCCAAACGGGGTGTACTTCTCGTCGATGTCTTTGTCAGCCACACCCTTGCTCTTGAGGTAAGCGCGCAGGATCTTGTTGGTGGTGCGGGGA
>NZ_JBDTEM010000330.1:0-5410 GCF_039922535.1 Rhodoferax sp.
TGCCGATAGTGTCAGTAGTGCCGGTAATGTCGGGAGTGCCCGCCATGGCCGATGCGCCTGCCGCCATGCCGGTTCCGGCCCAGCCCGCTGCCAGCGCTGCGCCCTGAATTGGGCGCTGCTTTCCCTCGGGCTATAAAATTAGTAGCTGCCCGCGCAGGTGCTACCTGCGCCAGAGCCCTATTTTTTATAAATTTCTGATTGCCATGTCCCATCCTCTCGTCACTATCCATCCGGAAACCCATGGCATCGTGCTCGACCTGGCTTACGCCACCGCCAACAATATCGCGGGTCGGCCCATTTACGACCGCGCCCACTGCCTGCTGCACCGCGATGCCGAAGCCTGCCTGCGCAAGGCCGTGCTGCTCGCGGCGGAGTCGGGCCTGCGGCTGAAGATTTTTGATGCATTCCGCCCGCACGAGGCCCAGGTGCTGCTGTGGGAAACCGCGCCCGACCAAGCCTATGTGGCCGACCCGGCCATCGGCTCGAACCACACACGCGGCACAGCGGTGGATCTGACCCTGGTGGACGCGCAGGGTGCCGAGCTGGACATGGGCACGGGTTTTGACGACATGACCGACGCATCGCACCATTTCAGTGAACAGGTGTCCGTCGAGGCGCAGGCCAACCGCTTGCTGCTGCTGCGGATAATGGAAGACGCGGGCTTCGAGCACCTGCCCCACGAGTGGTGGCACTACGCGCTGCCCGGCCACTACGGCCTGATTGACAGCGCCGCCTTGGGCGATTTGAGCCCGATGCGCCCGGTTGTATAGGCGGGTGGAACCCAGCGGGGATGCAACGGGCATCGGCTGAAAAAGTCATAAGCTCGGACCGCACCTGCCTAGACAGGAGGGTTAGCATGGATCTTGCACGATGCACTGCTTGGTATGCTGTTTCTGCTTTGTCTTTTTTTAACCCTAAGGACTACCTGATGCGTTTTTCGACACCTGTGTTTTCGCGCCGCGCGATGGCGGCGGCTGTGGCTTCTACCCTGGTCCTGGGCTACGGCATGGCACCCGCCCTGGCTGCCACCCCCAAGGACACGCTGGTAGTGGCTTTCGCGTTTGACGACATCATCACCATGGACCCGGCCGAGGTGTTTGAAATCTCCGCCAGCGAGGTGATGGGCAATACCTATGACCGCCTGGTGCGGCTCGATGTCAACGACCCGTCCAAGCTCATCAACGACATCGCCAAGTCCTGGAGCGTGTCGGCAGACGGCAAAACCTACAGCTTCGAGCTCAAGCCCGGCCTGAAATTTGCCTCGGGCAACCCGCTGACGGCGGACGACGTGGCCTTTTCGCTGCAGCGGGCGGTGCTGCTGGACAAATCCCCGGCCTTCATCCTCACCCAGTTTGGCTTCAGCAAGACCAACGTCAAAGACAAAATCAAAGCCACCGGGCCGCTGAGCCTGACGCTGGAAACCGACAAGGCCTACGCCCCCTCGTTCGTCATGAATTGCCTCACCGCCGACGTGGGCGCGGTGGTCGACAAAAAGCTGGTGCTGGCCAACGAGGTAGCGGGCGACCTGGGCTATGCCTGGCTCAAAACCCATTACGCGGGTTCGGGCCCCTTGAAGCTGCGCGAATGGCGGGCCAACGAAGTGGTGGCGCTAGAACGCAACGACAGCTATTACGGCAAAAAAGCCCCGATGGCCCGGGTGCTGTACCGCCACATCAAGGAGTCCAGCACCCAGCGTCTGCTGCTGGAAAAAGGCGACATCGACATGGCCCGCAACCTGTCGCCGCAAGACCTGGCGGCCATGGCCAGCAACAAAGACATCAAGGTCAGTTCGGCCCCCAAGGGCACGGTCTACTACATCAGCCTGAACCAAAAAAATCCCAATCTGGCCAAGCCCGAGGTGCGCGAGGCCCTGAAATGGCTGGTGGACTACGCCGCGATTGGCGACACACTGATCAAAAACATCGGCACCGTCGACCAGAACTTCCTGCCCGTGGGATTACTGGGTGCCAGCACGGTCAACCCGTACAAGCTGGACGTGGACAAGGCCAAGGCTTTGCTGGTCAAGGCCGGTTTGCCCAATGGCTTCAAGGTCACCATCGACATGCGCACAGTCCAGCCGGTGCAGGGCATTACCGAGGCCTTCCAGCAAACCGCCAAGCGCGCGGGCATCGACATTGAAATCATCCCCGGTGACGGCAAGCAGGTGTTGACCAAGTACCGCGCCCGCACGCACGACATGTACATCGGCCAGTGGGGTGCCGACTACTGGGACCCGCACAGCAACGCCACCTTTGTGCAAAACCCCGACAACAGCGACGACGCCAAGGCCAAGCCCCTGGCCTGGCGCAATGCCTGGGTGGCGCCCGAGCTCGACAAAATGGCCGATGCCGCCGTGCTGGAGCGCGACACCAACAAGCGCAAAAAAATGTACGAAGACATGCAGGCCGAATTCCGCAAGACCAGCCCCTTCATCATGCTGTACCAGCAGGTGGAAGTGGCTGCCGTGCGCAGCAATGTGGACGGCTTCAAGCTCGGCCCCACATTTGGTTCGGACTACATGTTCACTGCCAGCAAGCGTTAAACCGCATGTCCGTTCGTTGGATGCGTAGGCTCAAGGCCGTGGGCCGCTTTGCGGTTGTCGTGGTTTTGACCTACCTGGGCCTGTTGGCCGTTACCTTCTTCATTGGCAGGGTGATGCCCATCGACCCGGTGCTGGCTATCGTGGGCGACCACGCTTCCGGCGAACTGGTGGCCAAAGTGCGTGCAGAACTAGGCTTGAACAAGCCGCTGTGGGAGCAGTTCACCATCTACATCAGCAAGGTGCTGCAGGGCGACTTCGGCACCTCGGTGCTGAGCTCGCACCCGGTGATGGAGGACATCCGCCGCGCTTTTCCCGCTACGCTGGAGCTGGCCACGCTGGGCATCATCATCGGCGTAGGTATTGGCGTGCCGTTGGGCGTGTGGGCCGCCGTGCGCCGAGGCGGCGTGGTGGACCAGGCCGTGCGGGTCATGGGGCTGGTGGGCTATTCTGTGCCGATCTTCTGGCTGGGGCTGATGGGCTTGGTGCTGTTTTATGCCAAGCTGGGCTGGGTGGGCGGGCCAGGCCGGATGGATGTGACGTATGAGTACACCCTGGTCAACGTATCTGGCTTGCTGCTGTTGGATGCGGCCATGGCCGGCCAGTGGGATGCGTTTGGCAATGTGCTGTCGCATCTGATCTTGCCGGCCTCGTTGCTGGGCTATTTTTCGCTGGCCTACATCAGCCGCATGACGCGCTCTTTCATGCTCAACGAGTTGGCCCAAGAGTACATCGTGGCCGCCCGCGCCAAGGGCCTGAGCGAGACGCGCATCATCTGGCGCCACGCGCTGCGCAACGCCATGGTGCCGCTGGTCACCGTGATCAGCCTGTCGTACGCGGGCTTGCTCGAAGGCTCGGTACTTACCGAAACCGTCTTTGCCTGGCCGGGCCTGGGCCTGTACATCACCAATTCGCTGCAAAACGCCGATATGAATGCGGTGCTGGGCGGCACGCTGGTGGTGGGTTCGGTTTTTATTGGCCTGAATTTACTGTCCGACGTGCTTTACAAGACGCTGGACCCCCGCACCCGAACCCGATAACGCCACGATGACATCTTCCACACCGAGCTGGCACGACTGGCTGATGAGCGACCGGCCCGTATCGCGCCGACAGGCTGCCTGGGGCCGGGCCTATGGTGCTTGGCGCATCTTTCTGCGCAACCGGCTGGCGGTACTGGGGCTGGGCATCGTGCTGGCTCTGGTGTTGGTGGCCATTTTTGCGCCGCTGCTGGCGCCGTATTCGCCCACGGTGGGCGACCTGCGCACCACGCGTCTGCTGCCGCCTTCGCACATGTTCTGGCTGGGCACGGACGACCAGGGGCGGGACATCTTGTCGCGCCTGATCCATGGCTCGCGCATCACTTTGATGGTGGTGGTGCTAGTAGCTGTGCTGGCCGCGCCCATAGGCTTGCTGGTAGGCACGGTAGCGGGCTATGCGGGTGGCATGGTGGATGCGGCGCTGATGCGCATTACCGATATTTTTCTGGCCTTTCCGCGTTTGATTCTGGCGCTGGCCTTTGTGGCCGCCCTGGGCCCCGGCATTGAAAACGCGGTGATTGCCATTGCCATCACCGCCTGGCCGCCGTATGCGCGCATGGCCCGGGCCGAAACGCTGACCATCCGCCAGACCGACTACATCGCCGCGGTGCAGCTCATCGGCGCGTCGCCCTGGCGCATTGTGCTGCACCACATCATGCCGCTGTGCCTGTCTTCCGTGATCGTGCGGGTCACGCTGGACATGGCGGGCATCATCCTCACCGCGGCCGGGCTGGGCTTTTTGGGCCTGGGGGCGCAGCCGCCCACACCCGAGTGGGGCGCGATGATCGCCAATGGTCGGCAGTACGTGTTGGACCAATGGTGGGTGGCAGCGGCGCCGGGGGCGGCGATTTTTCTGGTTAGCCTGGCTTTCAATCTGGTGGGCGATGGCTTGCGAGACGCACTCGATCCTAAAGGCGTGAAATGACCGAACCCCTTTTGGTGGTCGATGACCTGCGGGTCGCGTTTCCCAACCGCGATGGTGGCTGGATTGAGGTGGTGCGCGGCGTGTCGTTTACGTTGGGCAAGGAGCGCCTGGGCATTGTGGGCGAATCGGGTTCGGGCAAGTCGCAGACCGGCCGGGCGATTTTGGGCCTGACGGCTCCCGAAGGCCGGGTCACCGCCAAGCGCCTGGCCTTCAGGGGCACCGACCTGTTGCACTGTGGTCCGCAAGAGCGCCGGGCGCTGCGCGGTGGCCGGATCGCCATGGTGTTGCAAGACCCCAAGTTTTCGCTGAACCCGGTGATGCGCATTGGCGACCAGATCGTCGAGACGCTGCAGGCGCACAGCAAGGTATCGAACGCCCAAGCTAAAAAACAGGCCCTGGCGGCGCTGGAGCAGGTGCAGATCGACGACCCGGCCCGCGTCTATAAGCTGTATCCGCACGAAGTCTCGGGCGGCATGGGCCAGCGGGCCATGATTGCCATGATGCTGATTGCCAACCCCGACCTGCTGATCGCCGACGAACCCACTTCGGCCCTGGACGTGACCGTGCAGCTGCAGGTGCTGGCGATCCTGGACGCGCTGGTGGTGCAGCGCGGCATGGGCCTGATTTTTGTGTCGCACGACTTGCGCCTGGTCTCCACTTTTTGCGACCGCATTCTGGTGATGTACGCCGGGCGGGTGGTCGAAGAGCTGCCTGCTGGCGGCTTGGCGCAGGCCCAACATCCCTACACCCTGGGCCTGCTGAACTGCCTGCCGCAGTTGGGTGACAACCGGCATCCGCTGCCTATGCTGAACCGGCAGCCGGAGTGGGCGCTATGAACCAGTCAGTAGGCTTGGAAATACAGAACCTGCGGGTCAGCTTCGACGGCTTTGTAGCGGTGGCCGACACCTC
>NZ_JBDTEM010000331.1:0-4718 GCF_039922535.1 Rhodoferax sp.
CGCCAATGCCTTCGGGCTTGGTTTTACCTTCTTCGCGGGCCAGCAGGGTACCCAGTTCCTCGCGGCGGGCCAAAATTTCGGTGCCGATCTTGTCCAGCGCGTCGGCGCGGGCCTGCACGTTGCCGGTAGACCAGGCGGGGAAGGCCGCCTGGGCGGCTTGCACCGCAGCGTCGAGCTGCGCTGCGTCACCCTGGGTGTACTCGCCGATCACATCGCCCAGATTGGACGGGTTGATGTTGGGGGCGTACGTGGCACCTGCGACCCATTGGCCGTTGATGAAGTTGTCGTGTTTTTGTGTCATGGCGGTCATCAATTTCGGGGATCAATTACTGGGGGCCGAGCTTGGCGATCAGGGCGGCGAGTTCTTCCATCTCGGCGGGCTTCAAATTGGTCAGGGGTGCGCGCACCGGGCCGCCGTCGTGGCCAACGATGGTGGCACCAGCCTTGATGATGCTCACGCCGTAGCCTTCTACGCGGTTGCGGATGGCCAGGTAGGGCATGAAGAATTCCTTCAACAGCTTGTGCTGCGTCGGCAGGTCGTCGGCGGCCACGGCCTTGTAGAAATCCATCGCCGTTTTAGGGATGAAGTTGAACACGGCCGACGAGTACACCGGCGTGCCCAGCGCCTTGTAGGCAGCGGCGTACACCTCGGCCGTGGGCAGGCCGCCCAGGTACGCAAAGCGGTCGCCCAAGGCCATGAAGATGGAGGACATGGTTTCGATGTTGCCCACGCCGTCTTTGAAGCCGATCAGGTTGGGGCAGCGGTCCGCCAGGATGAGCAGAGACTTGGGGGTCAGCTTGGTGCGGTCGCGGTTGTAGACGATGACGCCAAACTTCACGCTGTTGCAGACCTGGGCCACGTGTTCGATCAGGCCTTCCTGCCCCGCTTCGGTCAGGTAGTGCGGTAGCAGCAGCACGCCGTGGGCACCCAGGCGCTCGGCTTCTTGCGCATGGGCGATGGCCATGCGGGTGGGGCCACCGGCACCGGCAATGATGGGTACCACGCCACGGCAGGTGTCTACCGCCGTCTTGATGACCTGGCTGTACTCGGCCCCCACCAGCGAGAAGTATTCACCCGTGCCACCGGCGGCAAACAGCGCCGACGCGCCGTAGGGGGCCAGCCATTCCAGGCGTTCGATGTAGGTGCTGGGGCGGAATTCGCCTTGCGCATCGAAATCGGTAATGGGGAAGGACAGCAGGCCGGAGCCCATGATGGTTTTGAGGTCTTGCGGGTTCATGGTGGTGGTCTCTTGGGTGAACGTAAAAAGTAATTTACTATGGTTTTAATAGCTGCTTGTGCAGGTGGAATATGCGCTGAAGGCTGTTTTTATATAGAAGCTATGGCTTGCGCAATGGAAACTGGGTGAACACCGGTGCGGAAAAACCCCGAACTCCGGGCTGCAAGGCAAATACCGCCCCGTTCAAGCCAGGCGCAGCGGCATCGATGGTGCCCGGCACGATGGACGTGACATACAGCACGTCCAGGTCCGCGCCGCCAAACGTGCACATGGACGGCTTGGCCACCGGCACCTCCAGCGACTGCACCAACTGGCCTTGTGGGTTGAAGCGGTGCACCAGGCCTGCGTCGTTGGCGCAGATCCAGTAATAGCCGTGCGAATCCACCGCAGCGCCGTCCGGGCGGCCCGGCAGGGTTTGCATGTCGGCAAACAGGCGCGGGTTTTGCAGGCTGCCGCTGGCGTCCATGTCAAAGGCCCAGATCTTTTGCACGCTAGGGTGCGAATCGGACAGGTAGGCGGTGGCGCCATCGTGGCTGAAGGCCAGGCCGTTGGGGGTGATCAGACCGTCCAGCGGGGTGGATTGCAAGCCATCCAGCCGCACGGCTTGCAGACCGGTGGCATCCAGGCAGTACAGGCGGCCGACAGGCGAGGCCAGACCCATGTCCATCACCATCGTGCTGACCCAGAAGCGGCCCAGCGCATCGCAGCGGCCGTCGTTGAAACGCATGCCGGGCGCGGGGTGGGCCACAGTGGCCAGGCATTCGACCATCACCTCGGGGGCATCCAGCAAGGTCACGGCAAAGATGCCGGTTTCCATCGCCGCCACCAGAGTGCCAGCGGTGGCGGTCAGGCCGATGCAGCCTACGCGCTCGGGCACGGTCCAGCTTTGGACGGTGTCCGCGGCAGGCGACCAGCAGCGGATCTGCTGGCCGTCAATGTCCACCCAGTACAGGGCTTGCTCGGCGACCGACCACACCGGGCTTTCGCCCACGCGGTCGCGGACGGAAGAAATCGGCATGATCGCTTTAACGGCGGTGCTCATGCCTCGTACGGGCCCATGGTGACAAAACCGCCGCCGTGGCAGGTGGCTGCCGGGTTGTTCAGGTCGGGTGCCGAGGTGCGGGCGTACACCGCCTCGCGAAACACGTCCGAGCTGTCTTGCGGCTGGTAGCCCACGTGTTTGGCGCGGGCGTTGTCCCACCAGGTGACCGTGTTGTTGGACATGCCAAACACCACGCTGTAGCCCAGCACCGGCGTGGTCAGGCAGGCGGTAATCAGGCGGTGCAAGTCACCAAAGCTCAGCCAGGTGGCCAGCATGCGACGGTCTTTGGGCTCGGCAAACGACGAGCCGATGCGCACGCAGGCGGTCTCGATGCCATAGCGGTCAAAGTAGTAGCGTGCCAGGTCTTCGCCAAAAGCCTTGCTCAGGCCGTAGTTGCCGTCGGGCCGGGCGGGTGCATCGGCGGTAATCGTCTCGCCCTGCGAGTAAAAGCCGACCACGTGGTTGGAGCTGGCAAAAATCACCCGCTTCACACCAAACTTGCGGGCCGCCTCGTACAGGTTGTAGGCCCCCAGAATATTGGCCATCATGATGGGCTGGAACGGCCCGTCCACCGACTTGCCGCCCATGTGGACGATGGCATCCACGCCTTGCACCATGGCATCGACCTGGGCCGCATTGGCCAGATCGGCCAGCATGATTTCTTCGCCCTCGGCGGCCGCGCCGAAGTCCACGACATCCGACAATCGCAACATGGTGCAGTTTTGCTTGAGACTCTCGCGCAAAACCTTGCCCAGGCCACCGGCAGCGCCGGTTAGCAAAATTTTCTCGTGCAGCTTGATGGCCATATTGGTTCCTGTTAACTTGTTTTATGTCACAACACCTGCTCCGACTGGACTCGCCTTGTGTCCTTGGTATTCATCCGCTGGACTTTTACCGGGGCTTTGCTACTATGCATCGCATAGACTCACACATCAGTCATGTGTTGTCTGACAACTTGCTATTCTGATAACCACTTCATTCCATGTCAAGGCTTTTTTAATGGCATCCGCACAAACCCTTGCAAAATTGGACCCCAGCTTGTCTGCATCCAACGCGCGCTCCACGCCCATCCCTCCGCCCTCCCCCACATCGCTGATACGCCCCCGGCGCACCCGTGGACTGGTGTTTGAAATTGTGGACGCGCTGGTGGCCGACATCCGCAAAGGCCAGCTGCACCCCGGCGACAAGCTGCCCACCGAGGCCGAGTTCATGGCCCGTTTCGAGGTCAGCCGCACCGTGGTGCGCGAGGCCATTTCCAAACTGCAGGCCTCGGGTCTGGTGGAAACACGGCACGGCATCGGCACCTTTGTGATCGAGCCGCCCGACACCCGCAACTTCAAAATCGCCCCCGAAGATTTCGCCACCGTGGCCGACGTGATCGCCCTGCTGGAGCTGCGCATCAGCCTGGAAACCGAGGCTGCCGGCCTGGCGGCCCAGCGGCGCACCCCGGCCAACCTGGTCCAACTAGAAGTGGCACTGAAAGACTTCAAAGACGCGATTCCGCTCGAATCCGACGGCGTACCGGCCGACTTCCAGTTCCACATGGAAGTGGCCCGCGCCACCGGTAACCAGCACTTCGCCGACCTGATGACCTACCTGGGCACCATGATCATTCCGCGCACCCGCGTCAAAACCCTGGAGCACGTGCCCGAGGGGCGGCTGGCCTACCTGCTCAAAGTGCATGGCGAGCACGAAAGCATCTACCACGCTATCCGCGACCAAGACAGCGACTCGGCCCGTGCCGCCATGCGCACCCATCTGTCCAACAGCCGCGAACGGTTGCGCAAAAGCCAGCCCCTGGAGACCACCAAGCTGGGCTGAGCTGGGTTGATTCCCCCCAAACAGGGGTTTACCCTTTGTGTCATTTCGTTTTTAAGTTGTAGGATGACTGATAAATTTCATCACCCCCTCAGCCACTCAACAGGAAACGACATGAAGAACATCCACCGCCCCCTGATCAGCCTGATCGCCGCAGCCGCCCTGTGCGCCATCAGCGGCATGGCCAACGCCCGCACCTTCCGTTCGGCCGACGTGCACGCCAAAGAATTCCCCACCAACATGGCGGTGAAGTTCATGGGTGACCAACTGAACAAAGACACCGGCGGCAAAGACACCATCAAGGTGTTCAGCGACAGCGCCCTGGGCTCTGAAAAAGACACGGTGGAACAGGTCAAGATTGGCGCCATCGACATGGTGCGCGTCAGCCTGACCACCTTTAACGGCATCGTGCCGGAATCCATGGTGCCGTCGTTCCCCTTCTTGTTCCGCGACGTTGCGCACTTCCGCAAAGCCATGTACGGCGCGCAGGGCGACAAGATTTTGGCCTCGTTTGAGAAAGCCGGCTTTGTGGGTCTGGCCTTTTACGAAAGCGGCGAGCGCTCCATCTACGCCAAGAAGCCCATCAAGACCGTAGCCGACATGAAGGGCATCAAGATCCG
>NZ_JBDTEM010000332.1:0-5333 GCF_039922535.1 Rhodoferax sp.
CAGGTCGGTATCCGACGCGGCGCCCTGGAAGGTGGTGGTGTAGCCCTTGACACCGGCAACGGCTGCAGAGGATCCCTTTTGGACGTTTTGCCAGAAGTCGGAGTTGGTCGTTTTCACGATCACGGCGATCTCTTTGTCGGCGGCCAGCGCCAGGGATGATGCGGCCACCAGGGTGGACGCAATCAAGGTGTTCAGCAGTTTTTTCATGTCATTCCTCTTTTCGGTTGTAGGTGTTTTAGGATGTCCCGGTAGGCCCTACCGGCAGGGGTCACTTGCGATGGCGCATCTGGTCAATCCATACGGTGAGCAGGATGACCAGGCCAATCAGAATTTGTTGGGTGAAGGCGGAGACGCCGCCCATGTTCAAACCGTTGCGCAGAATGCCGATGACAAATGCGCCGATGACCGTGCCGGAAATCGTGCCTACGCCGCCGGTCAGCGAGGTGCCGCCAATTACCGCAGCGGCAATTGCGTCCAGCTCGTACATCAGGCCTTCGCTGGGCTGGGCCGTAACCAGGCGCGACATCAGCACGCAGCCGGTCATGCCGGCCAGCAGGCCGGAGAACACATAGGCGAACAGGGTGACGCCCTTGACGTTCACGCCCGACAGGCGGGCTGCTTCGCTGTTCGAGCCCACGGCGTACAAATGGCGGCCCAGAGTGGCCCGATTGAGCAGCACCGACACGGCTACCGCCAATGCAACCATCAGCAACACCGGGTAGGGAATGCCGATGAACACCACATCAGGAAAGCCGTCGGCGCCCATCTTGACCGAGCGGAACAGCGAGCCGTTGCCCAGCTCTGCGAAGCTCTCGCCCAGGCCGCCAATCGCTTTGGCATCGGTAATCTGTAGCGCCACTCCACGGGCCACCAGCATCATGCCGAGTGTGGCAATGAAGGGCGGTAGTTTCAGCACAGTCACACACAGGCCGTTGATGAGGCCACACAGACCACCCACCAGCAGGCCGGCCAGCATGCCCAGCGGCACGGGGGCCCCGGCCTTCACCGCCATGGCCGCCACCACCCCGGCCAGCGCCAGTATGGCGCCGACGGACAGGTCGATGCCGCCGGTGATGATCACGCAGGTGGCGCCAATGCCCAGGTAGGCGATGGAGGTCACCTGCAGCGCCACGGTCATGCCGTTGCCAACGCTGAAGAAAGCATTGCTGATGAACGAGAAGATCACGATCAGGCCCAGCAGGCTGGCCAGTGCGGCAAATTTCTGGAGCAGGTCTTTTTGTTGTTCGGTCATAGGTCTATCCGGGGAAAATTCAAAAGAAGCTCAGGAAGAAGAGGGAATGCTGCGGCCCGAGGCGTAGTGCATGACTTCCTCCTGGCTGGTCTCGCGGGTGGTGAGTGTGGTGACCAGGCGCCCTTCGTGGAACACGGCCACGCGGTCGGTCATGCCCATGATTTCGGGCAGCTCCGAGCTGATCATCACCACGCCAATGCCCTGGCCGGCCAGTTGGTCCAGCAGCTGGTAAATGGCGTACTTGGCGCCTACGTCGATGCCGCGTGTCGGCTCGTCGAAGAACAGAATGCGGGATTCGCGGAACAGCCATTTGCTGATCACCAGCTTCTGCTGGTTGCCGCCCGACAGCAGGCGCACGGTCTGGCTGCTGCTGGGCGTGCGTATGCCCAGGGCCTCGATGTAGCGCGCGGCGGCGGCCTGTTCCTGGTCAAAGCGGATCATGCCGGCGCGGTTGGAGACGGCCTCCATATTGGCCAGCGTGATGTTCTGCGCCACATTCATCTTCAGCGCCAGGCCATCGTGTTTGCGGTCTTCCGACAAGTAGGCCAGGCCGTGGCGCACGGCGTCCCTGGGTGAACGGATGGCCAGCAACTGCTCGCCCAGCCGCACCTCGCCAGCGTCCAGCGGATCGGCACCGAAGATGGCGCGGGCCACCTCGGTACGGCCGGCTCCCATGAGTCCGGCAAAGCCCAGAATTTCCCCGCGTCGCAGTTCAAAGCCCACGTCGTCAAACACCCCCTTGCGGCACAGCCCGGTGGCGCGCAGCAATACGTCCACGGTGGGCACCGAGGTCCGCTTGGGAAACACATCGTCCAACGAACGTCCCACCATCTTGGCCACGATCTGCTCCACGCTGGTGTCGGCAAAGCGGTCGGTGCTCACATAGCGGCCATCGCGCAGCACGGTTACCTGGTCCACAATCTGCGCCAGCTCATCCAGCCGGTGGGAGATGTAGACAATGCCTACGCCTGCGCACTTGAGTTCGTGGATGATGGCAAACAGCTGGGCGGTTTCCGTCTCGGTGAGCGAGGAGGTAGGCTCGTCCATGATCAGCACTTGGGCGTTCAGCGACAGGGCCTTGGCAATCTCTACCATTTGCTGCTGGGCCACCGACAGTGTCTTGACCAGCCTGTCCGGCGCAATGGCCAAGCCCAGCCGGTCCAGACACTGCTGGGCATCGCGGCGCAGCTTGGCCTGGTCAATCAGCCAGCCCTTGCGCGGCTCCCGTGCCAGGAAAATATTCTCCGCTACCGTCAGATGGGGCACCAGATTCAGTTCCTGGTGAATGATGGCAATGCCTGCTGCCTCGGACTCCGCAGGCGTATGGAATTGGCAGACCGCGCCCCGGTAATGCAAAGCACCCGCATCGGGCTGGTACTGGCCGCTGATGATCTTCATCAACGTGGACTTGCCGGCCCCGTTTTCGCCGCAGACCGCATGCACCTCGCCCGCGCGCACTTCCAAACTCACGCCATCCAGTGCCAGCACGCCGGGAAAGCGCTTGGTGATGCCGTCCAGGCGCAACAAGACCGGGTGCTCCGCGACCACATGGTGCGCAGAGAGCGGGACGGGGGCGGACGCGACAGACAGCAATTGCAAACTCCTGAATTGAATACAGGGAGGAGTGGTAATTGCCAATTGGTAAGGCCACCCGACCTAATAATGGATATTTGGCCTTACCAAATAAGTCGGAGGTATCCGTATTTACCCGTTATTTGGACTGAAAGAGGGATTTTTGGCCGTTAAACGGCGTAGGCAGGCACCCTTGGCCTGACCAATAGCGCAGACGTGCAATACAGCAGGCGCGTATCTAGCTCAGGACCACTCGCGCCGGTTGTTCTCTACCCAGCGTTGCTCGGAGGCCTGCAAGTGCATGCGCAATGCCGTCTGGGCTGCCAATACGTCGCGACTTTCCAGTGCGCGCAAGATGGCCTCGTGCTCCTGCAGCGCCGTGGCCCAGGTCTGCCCGGACTCGGAGTGGGCGCTCAGGCGTGCGGTGATCGGGCTGTGGCGTTCGTCAAACAGCTCACCTACCAGCCGTTCCAGCACGGCGTTGCCAGTCATGGCCGCAATGGTCTGGTGGAACTGGCGGTCGTAGGCAAGCGGCGAGCGGTTCTGGGCCATCGCTGCCAGCATGTTGTCCAATGTTTGGCGCAGGCTGGACAGGGCCTCCGGGGTGGCTTTTGCGCAGGCCAGCAAAATCACCGTGCCCTCAATCGCGGCGCGGGCCCGCATCAGTTCTATGGGGCTTTCGCCCATCGTGGCCAAGGTCTGGGGCTTGCGCTGGGCCTGGTTGCATACGTACACGCCCGCACCCATGCGTACTTCCACGCTGCCTTCTATTTCCAGGGCAATCAGGGCTTCACGTACCGAGGGGCGGGAC
Organism: Rhodoferax sp.; assembly: GCF_039922535.1. Taxonomy (GTDB): domain Bacteria; phylum Pseudomonadota; class Gammaproteobacteria; order Burkholderiales; family Burkholderiaceae_C; genus Rhodoferax_B. The sequence goes on from NZ_JBDTEM010000332.1 coordinate 3,636, forward strand.
ACGCCCAACTGTTGGGCCAAATCACGCTCGGGAGGCAAGCGCATGCCCGTCGTATAACTGCCCTTGTCAATAAATGCGCGTATCTGGTCGGCTATTTGTTGGTACAGCCGACGGTTGTCGACCTGTTTGAGTTGGTCCAGCATGTGCATTCTCCGCTTGGCGTGCAGTTTAAGCGACTGGCCAGACCAAACGAAGCTCAGGGGGGTTAGGTAAGGCCAATTCGCCTGATGTGCGCAGCCTCAGCGCGGCGCCAGTATCGCCATGGTGATGCGCGACACGCAGGTCGGGTTGCCTGCGTCGTCCACCATGTCGATGGCCCAGACCTGGGTGGTGCGGCCGATGTGGACCGGGCGGGCGGTGCCGGTGACCCAGCCGCTGGTGGCACCGCGCAGGTGGTTGGCGTTGATGTCCAGGCCCACAGCACGGTGGCCCTCGGGGGAGGCGGCCACGGCAGCAATGGAGCCCAGGGTTTCGGCCAGCACCACGCTGACCCCGCCGTGCAGCAGGCCGTAGGGCTGGCAGGTGCGGCTGTCCACCGGCACGCGGGCGCGCACGAAGTCGTCGCCTATCTCTAAAAATTCGATGCCCAGGTGGGCGATGGCGGTGCCGATGGCCCCAGCGGTACAGATTTCGACGGTGAAAGGTTTCTTCCAGATAGGCATGGCGTGTCCAGTAATGGGTTAACGGTATAAACGAAGACCGTTTAGTAACTACGCCCCCCCAGACTCTCCACTTCGCGTTTCCGCCAACCCCCTTGCAGGGGGCGAACCCAGTGGCCCGGCTAAGCCGGTTCCACGGGTCCCTGGTGTAGAAACTGTTGTACTCGTCTTCGGGTGGTCCATAGTTACGCCGTTTCAGCATAACCCACGCTTTGTGTCCCCGGAGTCTCCCGCTTGCCAACCCCTTCGTCTCTATCTTCCTCTGCTTCCGCCGCCAACCTGCGCGGCATCCTGGCCATGGTGGTTGCCGTGGGTTCCTTCTCGGTGATGGATGCCGCCCTGAAAACCCTGAGCCACCACTATCCGCCCCTGCAGGTGGCGTCGATGCGCGGGCTGGTGGCGCTGCCGCTGGTGGCCTTGTACGTGCTGTGGCGCAAAGAGCTGCCCAGCCTGTGGAAGGTGCGCTGGCCGCTGCATCTGCTGCGCATGGTGATTGGGGTGACCATGCTGTCGCTGTTTGTGACGGCGCTGCGCACGCTGGGGCTGGCCGAGGCGTACACCATCTTTTTCATCGCCCCGCTGCTGATCACGGTGCTGTCGATTCCGGTGCTGCAGGAACGCGTGCGGCCGCGCCATTGGCTGGCGCTGGCGGGTGGGCTGTGCGGCGTGGTGGTGGCGCTGCGGCCCGACCAGGAGGCCTTTTTGTCGCTGGGCGCACTGGCGGTGCTGGGCTCGGCCGTGTGCTACGCCGTGTCGGCGGTCACCGGGCGAGTGCTGAGCCGCACCGATTCCAGCGCCGCCCTGGTGTTCTGGGGCACCAGCGGGCTGGCGCTGGGGGCCGGGGTGCTGGCCTGGCCGCACTGGGTGGCGGTGCTGCCGGGCGACGCGCCGGTGCTGGCGGTGATAGCGGTCAGTGGCTTTGCCGGGCAACTGGCCATCACCCAGGCGTTTCGCTATGGGCAGGCCGCCGTGGTGGCACCGTTTGAATACACCGCGCTGGCCTGGGGCATGGCGCTGGACGGCCTGCTGTGGCACACCG
>NZ_JBDTEM010000333.1:0-4758 GCF_039922535.1 Rhodoferax sp.
GCGGCTGTGCTGGGCGATGGCCTCGGCCAAGTGCAGCGGCTCCTCCACCGTCAACATGCCCGGCACGCGCTCGGCCCGGTCGCGCTGGTGGCGGGCGATGCGCTCGACCATCTCTGCGTCCCAGGGCTGGGCGGTGGCGATGAAGACGGCGCGGTGATCCGCATCGGCCAGCCAGGCCGCAGCCAACTGCTCGGCGCGGCGGGACTTGCCGCTTTTTTGGCCACCGAGGATCAACTCCGTGGTGGCCAGACGCATCAGCGCGCTGCCCACAACACGCCCACATAAACCGACCGCCCGGCGCTGGCGTAGGTGTTGGCAGTCTGGTAGGTTTTGTTGGCCAGGTTGTCCACGCGGGCCAGCAGGGTCCATTCGGGGGCCAGGTGGGTGCTGGCGTTCAGGCCAACCAGGGTGTAGCCGCCGAGCACGGTAGCGTTGCCGAGGTAGTCGTATTCAAACCGCTTGCTGGAGAACTGCAGGGCGCCGCCCACGGTCCAGCCGGCCAGCGTGGTGTCGGCCCCCAGCGTGGCGTGGCGGCGGGCGCGGCGGGCGAGTTGCTGGCCGTTGTCCAGATCGCGCGGGTTCTGGAAGTCGGCAGAGGCCTGCAGGTTCACCGGGCCCAGGCGGGTGCCACCGGACACCGTCACGCCCTGGCTTTGCGCGCGGGCGGTGTTGGCGTAGCAGCCATAGGGCGATGCGCAGGGGCCTGCGCCGACAAAAGAAATCAGGTTGCTGAACGTGTTGCGGTAGGCCACCAGGCCCAGGCTGTCAGGCCCAGCGGCGTAGCGCAGACCCAGTTCGGTGTTGTGGCTGGTTTCGGGTTGCAGGCTGGCAGCACCGTATTCGCTGAAACGCTGGTACAGCGTGGGCGCACGAAAGGCCGTGCCGGCCGAGGCGGTGCCACGCCACTGCGGGGTGAAGGCATAGCCGTAAGCCACGCTGCCGGTGTTATGGCCGCCGAATTCGCTGTCTTTGTCGTGCCGCACATTGAGTTGCAGGGTGTGGGCTTGCTGCTGCCAGCCGTAGCCCAAGGCCAGCGCATCTTCGTGGCGACCGCTGTCGATGGGGTCGTTGACCAGATGGTCTTGTTTGCGCTCCAAAGCGGCGGTGACGCGATGGGTGCCGAAGTGGAATTCATTCTGGAACAGATAGCCGCGCAGACGCGTTTCGGTGTCGTAGACGGAGGGGCGGGTGGCGTAGGTGTCGCGCGAATCGGTGACCGCCAGCTGGGTGCTGTAGACATCGGACCATTTGGCCGACCAGTTCAGGCCCAGAGCCCGCAGCTTGGAAGTGGCGTGGTCGTCGGTGGTGGGGCTGCCAAACTGGTCGTCGTACTGGGCGTTCATCTTGCTGGCCAGCGCGGTGGCCTCCAGGCGCTGACCGGGCTGGATTTGCAGGCCCACGCGGGCGTTGCCCGACTGGCTGCGGTAGCCGTCGTCATCGGGATTGGCACCGGCCACCAGCAGGCTGTTAAAGCCATTGCTGCGCTCACCGGCAAAACCCAGCGAGTAGTCCAAGCCGCCGCTGGCACCGCTCACACCCGCATTCAGCTTACGCGTGCCGTAGGTTCCCAAGCCCACGCCTACGAATGGAGCCACGCCGCCCTCGCCCCTTTTGGTGAACAACTGGATGACACCGCCCAGCGCGTCCGAGCCGTACACCGCGCTGGCCGGGCCGCGCAGCACTTCGATGCGGTCGATCTGCGCCAGGGGAATCGTGTTCCACGAGGCACCGCCGGTGGCCTGGGAGTCGATGCGCACACCGTCCAGATACACCGCGGTAAAACGCGTCTCGGCGCCGCGCAGAAACACGCTGGTGTTCGCGCCAGGGCCGCCGGTGCGCGAGATTTCGATACCCGGCACGCGCGCCAAAACGTCGGCCACCGAGGCCGCGCCGCTGCGCTGGATGGCATCAGAGTCAATGATGGTCACATCGGCCACCAAATCCGACACCGGCTGCGCCACGCGGGTGGCGGTAACCACCACCTCTTGGAGTGGCGTCTGGGCCCAAGACGGAAATGCAGCGGCCCAAGCCAGAGGTAGCACGGACAGGCGTGCAGCGGCGAAAACAGTTTTCATGGAAGGCAATTCATCAGCATAGGCCCGCACCGGCGTCCCCGCCAGTGCATGGGCACCAAGGCAATGCGCTTTTTTTAAGTTTTGAAAAAGACGCACCACCACCTTGTTGGCCGGTATCCGGGCTGGCGGAGAACTTTCACCGTCTTCCCAGATGCATGCGCATCCAGTGACTGGGTGGTGAAAGAGGAGCTTAAGACAACGTTCTTAGGGCTCATCCGCTGTACCGTTGCGGGGGCAGCGCAGGCTTAAAGGGTTTTCGACCTCCTCCTGCTTCCCGTTGAACTGCGAAATGTGAACCATGCCGCGAGCACCAACCCGCTGATTTTACGGTTGAATCGCGCCCCACTAGAATGTGCAAGCTTATGGCCACCCCCACCCAAATTGAACAAGTTGCCGAACGTACCGAGCGCCTGCTGCTGCGTTACCGTGAGTTGCAGCGCGCCAACCAGTTGCTGACCGAACAGGTTGCCGGGCTGGCGTATGAACGCGATTCGCTGAAGTCCCGCCTGGGCGCTGCCCGCGCCCGTATCGACGCGCTGCTGGAGCGACTGCCCCAGATCGGCAATCCGCCCGCCATCCGCCCCGCCCCCCGCAAGGACGCAGAATGAAGCAGCTCGACGTGCAGATCCTCGGCCAAAGCTACCTGCTGGGCTGCCCGGAGGGCGGCGAAGCGCGCCTGCTGGAGGCCGTCAAGATGGTGGATACGGCGATGTGCGCCATCCGCGACGGCGGCAAGATCAAGGCGCGCGACCGCATCGCCGTGCTGGCCGCCCTGAACCTGGCATTTGACCTGACCGACCGCGCCCGTGCGCCCGCGCGCCCCACCCCAGCGCACTCCGACGTGGCCAGCAACGACGATCCGGTGTTGACCACGCTGATCGAACAACTCGACTTGGCTTTAGGCGACGACGGGCACTTGATTTAGCCTAGAATCAAAGCGTCTGCGGTGCATGCCGGGCTTTATATTTCCTTGAACCAATGCTCCATGAGCCCGGGCCTGGAATATCCCTCGGGGAGCGTGATCATCTCGCGTTAGATGAACCCAACTCCAAGGTGACCTAGCCCACCTGAACCCCGGTTCAGGATGCCGGTCCGGTGGCATTCGCAGACACCTTTTCTTGCACACCCCCCAGTCTTCGCGCACTTCGTGTCGCTACGCCAACCCCCTTGCAGGGGGCGAACCTGGTGGCCCGGCGTAGCCGGTTCCACGGGTTCCTGGGATCGGGCCGTGATGCCCAACGATTGCTCCATACCTTATCCCGCAAGCCGCTCCAATGCGGCTGCAATCGTGGTGTCCAAAACCTCGCTGGGCACGCCGGGTGCGCATAAAAATCCCTGGTACTGGTCGCACAGCAGGCGCTGCAGCAGGTCGCGCTGGGCCATGGTTTCCACGCCCTCGGCAATGACCGTCAGTTTGAGGGCGCGGCCCATCTGGATGATGGCGCTGACGATGGCCTGGTCGCTCTCGTCGTCGGGTAGACCGCTGATGAAAGAGCGGTCGATTTTCAGCTTGTGGATGGGAAATTTCTTCAAATACGCCAGGCTGGAGTAGCCGGTGCCAAAGTCGTCGATCGACAAAAACACCCCTAGCGCTGCCAGCGCCCGCAACCGGGCCAGAGCCTCGTCGGCATCTTGCACCAGGATGGATTCGGTCAGCTCCAGCTCCAGCAGGCCCGGGTCCAGACCCGAATCGGCCAAAGCGTTAGCCACGCGCTCCACAAAATCACTTTGCTGGAACTGCAGGGCCGACACGTTGACCGACACCGCACGGTCATAGCCCTGGCGCTGCCAGACTGCCGCCTGGCGCACCGCCTCATTCAGTACCCAGGTGCCGATGGTGACGATATAGCCCGACTCTTCGGCCACTGGAATGAACTGGCCGGGCGACACCGCACCCAGTTCGGGGTCTTGCCAGCGGATCAGCGCTTCTACACCCAGCACGTTGCCGGTGGACAGGCTGACCTGCGGCTGGTAGTGCAGGCTAAAGTGCCCAGCCTCCATGGCCTGGCGCATGCGGTGCTCCATCTTCATGCGCGGCAGCAAAGCCACGTTCATCTGCGGCTGGTAGAAGCGGAAGCTGCCCCGGCCGCGTTCCTTGACGCGGTTCATGGCCGTGTCGGCCGACTTGATCATGTCGTCCAGCGTTTGGCCATCCGCCGGGAACATGGCCACACCGATGCTGCAGCCCATCGAAAAATCGACGCCATCCATGTGGAAAGGCTGGGCCAGGCTTTCCAGCACGCGCTGCGCCACCATCTTGGCACCCTCGGCATCGGCCTGGTGCAGGTACATCACAAACTCGTCGCCGCCCAGGCGGCACAGGGTGTCTACCTGGCGCAGGCAATGCAGCATGCGCTGGCCGACCTCGACCAGTACCCGGTCACCAAACAAATGGCCCAGAGAATCGTTGACATTTTTGAACCGGTCCAGATCAAGAAACAGGATGGCGAACTCGCCTCCATCCCGCTCGGCCAGACGCAGTGCAAAGTCCACCCGCTGCGACAGCATCAACCGGTTGGGCAGGCCGGTCAGTACATCGGAATAGGCCAATTGCTCGATGCGCTCGAAGCTGGCTTTTTTCTCGGTCAAATCCTTGAAGAAACCAATGCTTTGCGTCACCACGCCCTGGGCATCGCGCAACACCACCCACGACAACTGCACCACACAGGTGCTGCCATCCCCG
>NZ_JBDTEM010000334.1:0-9918 GCF_039922535.1 Rhodoferax sp.
AACGGCGCGAGGCTGACCGGCTGGATTGACCCGGTGGACCTCAGCATCGACGCAGCCAGTACCTGGACCATGACGGCCAACTCCGTCGTCAACAACGTCGACCTGGCCGGTGCCATTAAGTTTGCCGCGCCTGGCGCGCTGCCCCTGGCCACAGGGCGCACCCTGACGGCCAGCAACTGGGTCGGCAATGGCGGCACCGTGGAACTCTATACCGTGCTGGGCAACGACCTGTCGGCAACCGACCAGATCGTGATCGACGGTGGCAGCGCCTCGGGGAGCACCGGCCTGGTGATCAAGCACGGTGGCGGTACCGGTGCGCAGACCACCCAAGGTATCCGTGTGGTGGAAACCATCCACGGTGGAAGCACTGGCACAACCGCCTTTGCGCTGTCGCCTTCTTCGGACGGCTACCGGGCAGGCGTAGGCACGATCGCTTCCGGGCTGTACGACTACAACCTCCAGCGTGGCGGCAATGGTGGCGTGGCCGACGACTGGTACCTGTCGAACACGGCAACACTCCGCCCCGAAATTGGGGGATACCTGAACAACCGGATGTTCACGCAAATGATGCAGTTCCATTCCGCACACGACCGCCAAGGTCTGTCTCTGTCCCAAGTGCCGGGCGGTGTGAATGACGGCCAGAACCCGTCGAGCGACACCCCCATCTGGGGGCGGGTCGTCGCCAAGACCAGCAGCCGGGAGAGCGTGCAGTCTTTGAGTGAGACGTCCACTCTGGTGCATGCCGGTATGGATGTGGCTCGTTTCGGCCACGGTGATGGCAGCATCCGCATCGGTGTGATGGTTGCATACGGCTTTGGTCAGAGCCGTGCCGACAATGGAAAGACGAGTGCGCTTGGCACCGTCAAGGGCTCCAACCTGGGCGTGTACGGTACCTGGTACGGCGACAAGGACATGCTGTCCGGCCCGTATGTGGATGCTTGGATGATGTATGGCCGGTTCAACAATGCGGTGACCGGGCAAGGCCTACCGACCGAAAACTACAAGTCACGCAACTTGGCGGCATCGCTGGAGGTGGGGTATTCGGTTCCGCTTCATGCGAGCGGCAATACCCGCACCTTCATCGAACCGCAGGGCCAGTTGATCGTGTCGGACTACCAGGTGGATACCCACACCGAGCGTAACGGCACGGTGGTGTCCGGACAGTCGGGCACGGGGGTGACCACGCGCCTGGGCGTGCGCGTGCGCGCCGACATCAAGGACGGCAATGGCACGACACTGACGCGCCCGTTTGTGGAAGTGAACTGGTGGCATGGTCCGAGCTCGCAGTCCGTGGTGCTGGACGGTGCGACGGTGCGCGATGCGCTGCCGAGCAATCGCCTGGAGACCAAGATTGGCGTGCAAGGAAACGTGAGCAAGGCCGTGAGCATGTGGGGTTCAATCGGCTTAGAGGTTGGCGGGCACCAATACACCTCCGGCACCGCCCAAGTTGGGGTGAAGTACAGCTGGTAGGCCTCAGCAAGGCACAGTGAGACTATGTTGGCCCAGTTGCATCAGTGCCGCAACGCCCCTGACTGCTCCCCCAATGCGCCGCTGAAGAGATCGTGAAAAGGTCTTTAGGTCCGGTGAGAAATCTCCACCACCACTGCGCGTGCGGCCAGTTCCTGCACCAGCGCCTCGGCGGCCGCCCGGTTACGGGCATCCAGGTTGGCATCCCACTCGTCTAGCAGGTAGAAGCTGGCCTGGGTTTTTTGGGTGATTTCTTGCAGCGCGCGCAGTTGGCGTTCACCGGAAGAGTAACCGCTGGGCGCGGCTTCTTCGTCTTGTTCACCGCAATCATCGTCAATGGCTTCTGCTGCGGCAAACCCAAACGCCAGTTTGTCGTGTGTGGGCCAGTAAAACGCCTGCTGGCCGAGCCGGGTTTTCAGCGCCGCCAGCAAGGTGGATTTGCCCGAACCATTGCCGCCGCGCACCTGCAGGCGGCCGTTGGGCTGTTGCTGCAATAGTTGTAGCGCCTCCTGCAGGTTGGAGCAGCGCTGGGTGCCATTTTGGCTAGATAAAAGCTGGATGCGGTCAAAGGCGATGCGCTGGTCAAACGCGGCATCCACCGCGGGCCGCATGGCGTTGCAGGCGCCGCCAATGCGCGTCCACACGGCGGCCAGGTCGTTCCAGCCTGAGGCTAGGCCGTGCATGTCGCTGGACAAGGAAATTTGCCGGGGCAGGGTGGCGGCCAGGGCGACCAGCAGGCTGGTGTTGCCCACGTTGTCGCCCGCCACCCAGGCCAGGTAGGCAAACAAGGCCACCAGCGAGACGATGCCGTTGACGGTGGCCAGCCCCTCGCGGGCCAGAATCGCCCGGATCTGCGCCGCCAGCGCGTCGCGCAGCCGGGTTTTGAAGCCGCTGTGCCACAGGCGGAAGTTGTAGCGGTTGCCGCTGAAGATGTTGTCCCAGGCGCTGTAGGTGTGGGCCGTCATGCGGTTGGTGCTGCGCTGGTGGGCCAGGTAGGCGGCGGCCACCGGTGTGCGCACCAGCCATTGCAAGAGCAGCAGTACGGCGAACACGGCGGCGTAGACGAGCGGCAGGCCCGCGTCGATGGCCACGCCCAGCACGGCGGCGTTGAACAGCAGGCCAAACAGCAGCTTCAGGTCGGCTTCCAGCTCGTAGACCAGCTCAAAGAAGATGTGGAAGGCCTCGTTGGTCAGAAACGGCTCGGCGAGTTCGCGCTGGGCTTTGTCCCCCAGCAGGGTGGCCTGGCCCTGGTTGTCGCGGGCAAAGCGCAGCATGTAGCGGCCAAAGGCGCCGAACCCGGCACGCTCGGCAAAAATCCAGCTGCTGGCCCCGACGACGTACGAGGCCGACTGCACGCCCACGATCCAGGCAAAGTCGGACACCAGAAACACCTTGTCCACCATGTCGCGCCCGGCCTCGATGATCAGCCAGGTGGTGCAGGCGGCCAGCCCGGCTTCGGCCACCAGGCACAACAGCATCCAGAAAAACGGGCGGCAGAGCAGAAAGCGTAGGAAGTCGCGGTGGCGGTAGGCGGTGTGGCGGCGGTGCATAGAGGAGGGCGATGGTACATGCGGCCTAATCCTGTCACGTCCACGGCGCCCGGACTGCGCTGTGTAAGGCCTTTGTAAAGACGGCGGCTGTCACAGAAGCGCTGCGTTTGCGTCCTTAGAATCTTGACCCAATAGAAGGAGAAGGTGCTGGTTCGGGAAGTTAAGTTTTGAAAAGCTGTCAACCCCAGTGACAGCACCGCGTTCTAGAGGTGTCTGCAGGTAAATGTGAGTTGAATGCCAGACGTTTTATTTTTTCACCACCGAAAGAACACCATGTCCAAGAAAAAACACAGCAAAAAGCCAGCTAAGAAGTAATTCTTCAGCGAACTTGAAAAAAACCCGCCCCGGCGGGTTTTTTTCTGCCCGCTATATTTTCAATAGCTGCCTGCGCAGGTGCTATCTGCGCTAGAGCCCTATTTTTTATAAATCGAGGCCGTCCGTTAAACTGTAAGCCCATCCAGTCTATTGCGCCTTGCCCATGTCTCCCGAACACACCGCCCAATCCGCTCTTGCCGCGTTCGACAAAGTCGTCAGCGCCGCGGGCGACTTCCGCAGCCGCCCCGGCCAGCGGCTGATGGCCGAACGGGTGGCGCAAACCTTTGCCGAGGCCACGCTGGGCAAGATGGAGAACGAAGATGACACGCCGCTGCGGTCGATTGCCGTGATCCAGGCAGGCACGGGCGTGGGCAAATCGCTGGCCTACTGCGCCCCGGCCATTGCCGTGGCCCTGGCGCGCAAGACGCGGGTGCTGATTTCTACCGCCACGGTGGCCTTGCAAGAGCAGTTGGTCACCAAAGACCTGCCCGCGCTGGCGGCGCTGATGGACGAGCCGTTTCGCTTTGGCCTGGCCAAGGGGCGCGGGCGCTATGTGTGCAAGCTCAAGCTGTCGCGCCTGGCCGGGGAGGGCGGAGCGGACGACGACGACATGTTTGCCGACGAACTGGCCGCCGCCAGCTTTGTGCGCCACGACGAAGAAGCCCGCATGCTGCAGTACGCCAGCCTGGCCCGCGACTTGACCAGCGCCGCCTGGGATGGCGACCGCGACAACCTGGCCCAGCAGCCGGATGCCGACATCTGGCAGCCCATCGCCGCCGAGGCCAGTAGCTGCACCGGCAAACACTGCCCGGCCTTCAACGGCTGTACCTATTTCGAGAAGCGCAAAGAGCTGGTCGGCGCGCAGGTGATTGTGGCCAACCACGACCTGCTGCTGTCCACCCTGGGCACGCGCACCCTGCCCGAGCTGGACAAGTTTTCCACCGCCATGGACCTGAGCCGCCTGGGCTGGATCGACACCCTGGCCAGCCGCGCCAAGCGCATTGGCAGCCTGATGGGCGTGTCCGAGGTGGCCGACGTGGGGCGTTACGCTTCCCAGCTCAAGCAAACCCTGGAAGACATCGCCAAAACCGTGTCTACGCTGTACGCCGAGGTGCTGCGCGAGCCGCCTAGCGCCTTTGGCCCGGCCCGCGTGCGCCTGCCCAAAGGCGAGCTGCCGCCAGCCTTGGTGGAGCCGCTGGGCATGGTCAGCGTGATGGCCGAGAGCTTTTTGGGCGTGTTGAACGACATCGCCAAGGCCTTGCGCGCCGAGATGAAGGATGCGCCGAACGAGGCACGCCGCCTGTCGGTGCTGTACGCGCAACTGGGGATGCTGTCGCCGCGGCTGGAGTCGGTGCACGCCACGGCACAGCTGCTCTTGAAAGAGTCGCAACCGCCGGTCGCCAAATGGTTCACCCTGGCCGAGACCGATGGCCGGGTGCAGATCAAGGCCTGCGCCAGCCCCATCCTGCCGGGGTCCACTTTGCGCCACCAGCTCTGGGCCCAGGTGCGGGCGGCGGTCGTCACGTCGGCCACGCTCACTAGCTGCGGCGAGTTCGATTTCTTTTTGAAAGAAACCGGCCTGAAGGACGACGAAGCCACCACTACGCTGGAAGTGGTCAGCCCTTTCGACTACGCCACCCAGGGCCAGTTTGTCACCGTGCAGACCCTGGCCGACCCGCGCAATGCCAGCGCTTTTGTGGCTGAGATGGTGCTGGCCCTGGTGCGTGATCTGGCCGACGTGCAGCACGGTGCGCTGTGCCTGTTCACCTCGCGCGACCAGATGCGCCAGGCGGTGCTGGCCCTGCCGGACGCGCTGCGCCCCAAGGTGCTGGTGCAGGGCGACCTGCCGCGCATCCGCCTGATGCAGCAGCACCGCGAACGGGTGGGCGCGGGCGAGGTGTCCATCATCTTTGGCATGCAAAGCTTTGGCGAAGGCCTGGATTTGCCTGGCCAGCTGTGCGAAACCGTGTTTATCGCCAAGCTGCCCTTTGCCTCGCCCGACGACCCGGTGGGCGAATCCCGCGCCGAATGGCTGCGCGGCGTAGGCCGCGACCCGTTCAGCGAACTGGTGGTGCCCGCCACCGCCATCAAACTGGCCCAGTGGGCGGGCCGCGCTATCCGTACCGAGACGGACAAATCCTTCGTCTACTGCTACGACCGCCGCCTGAGTGACACCAGCTACGGCCAGCGCCTGCTGCAAGGCCTGCCGCCGTTTGCCCGGCTGCGCAAAGACGCACAAGGGCGCGTGTTGGCGTAAATTACAAAAAAATATTGGAGGAGACACCATGCGCTTTGGACTCATCGCCCACCGCCTGCACCGCCAGGGTTCGGACAGCAGTTTGCTGCGCTGGCTGCAAGCCGCTGAACCGGCAGTGCGCGCCCTGCATCTGGGCCTGCACGCCGTGGGCGGCACCTATGACGCGGTGGAGCGCTACGGCTTGCTGGCGCAGTTTCCGGGGCTGGTGCGCTACCCGAACGGGCATTCGGGTGGCCTCACGCGGCTGGTGTCGCACATCGTGGGCGGCGTGCAGCCGGGGCAGGCGCTGGACGGGGTGATTTTTTTAATCGACCCGGTCGATCCGTCCTCGCTTTTCCCGGAGGCGCAGGCCTTGAAGCGCCAGTGCGTGATCCACGGCAAGCCTTTCATGGCCACCGAGGCTGCCGCCTTGGAATGGCTCAAGGTAGAGAGCCTGCACGCCGGTCTGGAAGCCGCCCAGGCCCCGGGTGCGGCGTTGCTGCAGGCCATGCCTGAGCAGGTGGTGGCGCTGATCGCCCACGATGCCCTGAAGACCCAGATGGTGGAGTTTGCGGGTACGCAGTTTGACCTGCTGTCGCGCTTTGGCGAGCGGGTGGCGACCGGCACCACTGGCGGCTTGCTCAACGAGATGGCCTGGAGCCGGGGCTGGCCGCGCGACACGCCCTGGGTTACGCCTTACCGCAGCGGCCCGCTGGGCGGCGATGCGCAAATTGCTGAACGTGTGCTGGACGGCACCTGCCACAAGGTGATCTTTTTTGAAGACCCGCACGTGGCCCGCCAGCACGAGGCCGACATCCAGCTGATGGAACGCGCCGTCTGCAGCGCCAGCGAGCGCACTACCTGCATGAATTCCCCGGCCATGGCCTGGCGCTGGGCCGAAGCTTTGGGCCGTGTGGCGGGCTAAGGTATCAATATCCCCGCTCTTGTGTACGGTTTGAATTAGGCGCATTCTTGGTTGGCGGGCATCCGCCCCGCCCTAGGAGTTCACCATGCACACCGGTTTATTGCGTTGCCGTCTGCGTTCTCTGGGCGTGGGTGTGTGGGCCTTTTGGGGCTCGGCCTGTATCGCTTTGGCGGCGGTGGCACCGGCCCCTGTGGCCCAGACCACGATCGATGCCTTGTCCAGAGCCAACGCCGCCGTGGTGGGCGTGCGGGTGAACGTGGAAGAGGGCGCGCGTTCGGCGGAAACCCTGGGCCAGCGGCGCAGTGGCTCGGGCGTGGTGATCGGGCCAGACGGGCTGATTCTGACCATTGGCTACCTGATGGTGGAAGCACAGAGTATCGAGATCGTCACGCAAGACCATAAAACCCTGCCCGCGCAGGCCGTGGCCTACGACCTGGCGACTGGTTTTGGTTTGATCCGGCCGATTCTGCCTTTGCGCGGTATCCAGCCGGTGCCGTTGGGCAGCTTGCAGGCATTGCGCACCGGCGAGCCGCTGATGGCCTCCACCGGGCCGCAACCCGGCGGTGAGGATGCCGATGTGAACATGGTCCAGGTGGTCAGCCAACGGCCATTTTCTGGCTACTGGGAGTACTACATCGACAGCGCCATCTTCACCAGTCCGCCGGTGGGCAACCATTCGGGCGCGGCGGTGTTCAACCAAAAAGGCGAGCTGATGGGCATTGGCAGCCTGCTGGTGGGCGATGCTTTAGGCAGCAGTCCGCGTATGGCGGGCAATATGTTTGTACCGGTGGATTTGCTCAAACCGATTTTGGCCGAGCTGCAAAAAACCGGTAGCAGCCAGCGAAGTCACCGGCCCTGGGTCGGTTTGACCTCTAGCGAGCAGGCCGGGCGGGTGCAGATTCTGCGCGTCAGCAAAGACAGCCCTGCCGCCGAGGCGGGCCTGGAGCCCGGTGACGTGGTGCTGGCCGTGGACGGTGCCAAGGTCAGCACGTTGGAAGGCTTCTACAAAAAACTTTGGGACCACGCCCAGGCCGAGGTGGATATCCAGCTCACGGTGCTGCAAGGTGCGGACATCAAAACCATCGTGCTCAAGGCGGTGGACCGCATGAGCACCATGCGCAAACCTACGGGTATTTAAGGCCCTGGCGCAGGTGGCACCTGCGCTGGCAGCTATTAAAACGATAATCTAGGCGTGGCGGCGCACCGTGAGCAAGATGCCGCCCATGGCTGCAAACAGGCCACCGCAGACCCGGTTGATCCAGCGCACATGCGCGCTGGAAGCCAAAAAGGGCGCGATGCGTGCCGTGCCCAGCGAGCACAGTGTGAGCACCGTCATTTCCATGGACATGAAGGTGGCGGCCAAAATCGCCATTTGCGGGCCCCAAGCCGCTGCCGGGTCCAGAAACTGCGGAAAGAACGCGGCGAAGAACAGCAGCGCCTTGGGGTTGCTGGCTCCCACCATCAGGCCCTGGGCGTAGCAGGTGCGCAGCGAGGGCAGGGCGGCAGACGCGCTGCGGTCGGGGTTGAAAGCCACCGCCGGGCTGCGCCAGGTTTTGACGCCCAGGTAAATCAGGTAGGCCGCGCCGACCACTTTGAGCACGGTAAACGCGGTCTCGGATGCCGCCAACACCGCGCCCAGGCCCAGCGCCGACAACAGCATGATGCCCAGCGCCGCCGTCACACTGCCCAGGCCAGAGACAATGCCGCGCGCCCAGCCGTGCTGCAAGGCGCGGGTAATGCACATCAGCATGGTCGGGCCAGGCGACAGCACCAGCACGGATACGGCAGCCACATACAAGAGGTAGGTAGAAAGTGTCATGGACGGAGTGGGGCAGTAGAAAGTGGATGCACCATGGTAATTCAAGCTATTTGCGATTTAATCAACTGAGTGGCCAGAACCCCTGAAAACTCGTTGTAGAATACGAGGCTTGTCGGGGCGTAGCGCAGCCTGGTAGCGCATCTGGTTTGGGACCAGAGGGTCGAAGGTTCGAATCCTTTCGCCCCGACCATAGAATGAATTTAAAGCCACCAAGAGGTTTCTCCTGGTGGCTTTTTTTCGTTCCCTAACATGGCGTAATTTGCATGGCTCGGGGTGCTCGGTATCCGCGTGCATGCAAGTTGGTGAGGAATGAAATACTATGCAATTGATAGCTGCACGCGCAAACAATATGTGCGCTAGAGGCCTTTTTGGCTTAATGCTTTCGGCCTTGCTGCTGTGGGCTTTGCCGGTGTGGGCGCAGGCTCCCGACCCCGAGGTCACGCTGGACCAGTTGCGCCTGCAGGTCGAGACCATGCAGAAGGATTTGGCGAAGCCCGATCCAGAGGCGGATTTGCAGGCCTGGCGCAGCAGTGCCCTGGTGGCCCAGACCCAGGCGCAAAAGATGGCCGACGATCTTGAACCCAAGCGCACCAGTGTGCAAGCCCGCTTGGCCGAACTGGGCAAGCCGCCCACCGACAAAAAAGAAACGCCTGACATCGCCACCCTGCGCAACCAACTCGACAAAAGCAGCAATGCGCTGGATGCCCAGGTCAAGCTGGCGGGTCTGGTGGCGGTAGAGGCCGGGCAACTGGCCGACCAAATATCGGTGCAACGCCGCGCCCAGTTCCAGACCGAGCTGGGGCACCGTACGGCCTCGATTCTGGCCCCCGCATTCTGGAGTGAATTGGGCGACAACTATGCCGTCGATGCGGGCCGTTTGGGGGCGCTGGCTGGCGAACTGCTGCTGGCGCTGCGCACGGCATCGGTGGGCGTGTGGGTCGGCATGGCGGCCGCTTTGGTGCTACTGGTACTGTTGCGCCGCAAAGCCGAGGCCTGGCTGCTGCATATTGCGACCACCCGCATACCGCATGGACGTTTGCGGCGATCGCTATTTGCCGTGGTGCGCATTGTGTTGTCCGTGCTGGCCTGGGGCCTGGTGGCGGTGGTTGTGCGCAGCGGGCTGGAGTGGCGTGCCGATTTGTCGCCTTTGCCGCATGCCCTGCTGGTGCGCAGTCTGAGTCTGGCCTGTTTTGGCGGCTACGTGGTGGGCCTTGGGCGTGCGCTGCTGGCGGCCGATAGGCCCAGCTGGCGTTTGCCGGCTTTGCCGGATACGGTGGCGGTGGGACTGGCCTGGTTTCCGCTGGTGTTTGCGATCATCACCATGGCTGGCTGGCTGGTAGAGCGCCTGTATGCGCTGGTCAACGCCAGCCTGGCAACCACCGTCGCCTTGAACTGCATTTTGGCCCTGGTGCTGGGCATCACCATGGTGATTGCTGTGGGCCGGGGCGAGCGTTTGCGCCGCTTGCTGGACCGGGGCCCCGATGCCGACCGCGTACCACCGCGTCCCTTGTGGCTCGGCGTGTTGGCCGTTCTGGTATGGCTGGTGTTGGTGGCGAGTGTGGTGGCCTTGCTGCTGGGTTATGTGGCGCTGGGCAGCTTCATGGTG
>NZ_JBDTEM010000335.1:0-10100 GCF_039922535.1 Rhodoferax sp.
CCGCCCATCCGCCCACAAAACGTCCACAAAATGGAGGATAAATTTAAACAAAAAGTGGCTCTGGCGCAGGTGCTGCCTGCGCAGGCAGCTATCAACTCGATAGCTTTGACGCGACGGGATGGCGCGGGGCCCAATGGCCATTCAAGCCTTCTCCGCCCCTGTCGAATTCAACCTGGGTGCTGCGACAACACCAGTGCGGTGTAGGGGCCGATGCTCAGCGGCGCGTGGGCCGCCAGACCGTCGCGCGCTTCGGGCAGGGCATCGAACGACGCGCTGCCGTGTTGCTGGAAGTCGGGGCTGTAAAAGCGGGAATCGGTGTTCACCCGCACCCACCAGGTGCCCGCCTCGGGCAGGCCCAGCAGGTAATCGTCGCGGGCTTCGGCGGAGAAGTTCAGTACCACCACCACATCGTCGCCCGCGCCATGCTCGCGCCAGCGCTGGAAGGCGATGACGTTCATCGCGTCGTTGACGTGGAACACATGGCAGCCTTGCCCGGTCAGGCCGCGCGTCAGCCCGTCGCGGTTCAGGCGGACGCGCACCAGGTCGTGGTACAGGCGCACGATGCCGCTAAAGCTCTCGTTCTGGTGCCAGTCCAGGGGTACATCGTCGCGAAACCATTCGCCCTGCAAAAACTCCTGGCCCTGGAACAGCATGGGAACGCCGGGCGAGGTAAATACCAAGGCGGCGGCCAGGGTGGAGCGCTTTTGTGCGTACCAGCCCTCGGCATCGCCGGGGTTGACTTCTTGCGGCACGCGGGCCTTGCCGTTGGCCACCTCGTCGTGCGACTCGCTGTAGACCACGCGCCGGAAGGCGTCGTCGTTGTAGCGGTAGGCGATGGCATCGCGCACGGCGGCCATGGAGCGGTCGGCGTCATTGGGGGTGATCACGCTGTGCCGCACCGGGTGCACAAAGCAGGCGTCCCACTGCGCATGGAAGCCAGCGCCGCCTTCGTCCACCTGGGCAGTCATGCCCTGGTTTTCGCGCAGGTCTTCGGCGATGGTGATGGCGTGCGGGTGGCTGGCCCGGATGTCTTTGGTGATCCACTGCATCAGGCTCCAGGCATCGGGCAGGTCGTCATTGCCCTCGCCGCGGATGGTGCGCATGTACAGCGTCATGTCAAAGCGCAGCCCGTCCACGCGGTATTCGTTGAGCCACATCAGCGCGTTGTCGCGGATGAACTGGCGCACCTCGCTGCGGCCGTAGTCGGGCCGGGTGTCGCCCCAGGGAGTGCTGGAGCGGTCGTCGTTGTAGAAGTAGATGCCGCCTTTGTCGTTTTCGCTCCAGCCGTCAAAGCGCCACAGGTCCAGGTCGCTCGGGCCGAAGTGGTTGTAGACCACGTCGAGGATCACGCCGATACCGCGGCTGTGGGCCTCGCGCACAAAGGTCTTGAAGGCGTCCGGGCCGCCGTAGGCACTCTCTACCGCAAACAGGTGCGCCGGGTTGTAACCCCATGAAAAGTCGCCCGCAAACTCTGCCACCGGCATCACCTGCACGGCATTCACACCCAGCCGCTGCAGGTGGTCCAGCTGCGCGGTGGCCGATGCAAAGTTGCCGGGTGACCCGCTTTCCTCGGCATTGAACGAGCCGATATGCAGTTCGTAAATCACCAGCGCATCGTGCGTGGGCAAGGTGAAATCATCGCCTTGCCAGTCAAAGGCAGCGCTGTCGTACACCACGCCGGTGCCGACCGAATTGGTGACCTGGCGCGCTTGCGGGTCGATGCGGTCCACGCTGCTGCCGTCGGCCAGGGTCAGGTGAAACTTGTACTCCGCCCCGGCCTTGAGCTCAGGGACATCCACCGCCCAATGTCCATTGTCTTCAGCCTGCATAGGGTGCGCGGTGTCTGACCAGTCGTTGAAGCTACCTTTTACGCTCACCTGCTGCGCGCTGGGTGCCCATACGCGGAAGGTGACACCACCGTCGTGGGGCACCGCCCCCATGCCAGAGATGGGGGCCGATGTGGCGGGGCTTGGGGGCATGGAGAACCTTTGTGTGGGGTGGCAGGGACCGGTTTGGACGGCAACTCCGCCCACGTTCATCATAAAAAAACCAACGCGGTTTGGCATGTGGCGATGGGCGCATGCGGATGTAGGTGGGGTCCTACGTGGCCGGGGCGTTGGTCTGTGGAAAGTGACGGCCTTGGCCCGCCGCAGCGCCGGACGTGTCTGTGGGCGGTGGCGCTATTTCAGCTTGTCGTCTTCGCGCTTGGCGTCTTCCATGGCTTCGGGTTCTAGTTCCTCCGCAGAGCGGTTCAGGTGCACGAACAAGCCCCATGCGGCAAGCAAAAATGCCGTCGCCACCAGAATGCTGGCGGCGTAGGGCAACTGGGACGGATCTTCATGCAGTGCCTTGAACGTGGCGACCAATCCCTCGATCGCCAGCGCCACGATCACCACGACGAAGAAGCGAGACAGAAAGCGCCGCACCCGCGTTGGCGCGCTGATGTCCGCGTCGCGGATGACTTCTTCTTCGGTGATGGTTTCGGCAATCTGCAGGGCCACCACGGCTGCCGCCAACAGGCCGACGGCCTCGATGATGGTCTGCGCTGCCGTCTGGTCCCAGTCGCTGACAAAACCCTGCCAGCCCATGCGTGCCGCGATGGCAACCAGCATCAGCGCCGCAAAGGCAAACAAGATGGCCACCAGCGCATGGATGGCGCGGAACAGTTGCAGCAGGGGTTTCATGAACCTATCTTGGCACAGAAGGACTGAACCGCGCACGCGGCCGATTGCCGCATGGTCTAGCCCATGGCGGTCGGGGTTTATCGTGGTTTCGCGAACATCGCCAGATGGCTGTTCAGCGCGCGTCCGGCGGCCAGACCGGCGCGCGTCACGTCGGCCAGCAGCAGTGTGGCGTCGCGCCCGGCCTGCACCAGCCCGGCACCATCGGGTGCGGCCACGCAGCTCAGGCCGTTGTAGGCCAGGTCGCCCTCGCTGCCGCAGAAGTTGGCGTAGGCCACAAACATCTGGTTCTCGTAGGCCCGCGTGGGTACCAGGTGCTGGGCGACGAAGTCGAAGCCTTCCATGTTGGCGGTGGGCACCACCACCAGGTCGGCAGCTTGCAGCGCCAGGCGGCGGGTGTTTTCGGGAAATTCCACGTCGTAGCAGATCAGCAGGCCCAGCCGCCAGCCGTGCAAGTCAAACAGCGGCTCGTCGCCCGGGCCGGGGCGGAACATGCCACGGTCCAGCTCGCCGAACAGATGGGTCTTGCGGTAGCGGCCCAGGGTCTGGCCTTGGGCATCGACGCACTGGGCGGCGTTGAATACTGCGCCGTCGCCATCGTGCTCCGGGTGGCCGAAGACGATGGCGATCTGGTGCTGGCGGGCGATGGCGGCCACGGCCTGTGCCCGCGGGCCGTCGGGGTGCTCGGCCAGCACCGCAGCCGCCGGGCCGCCGATGTTGTAGCCGGTCAAAAACATCTCGGGCGTGACCAGCAGGTGCGCCCCGGCGGCGGCGGCCTGGGCGGCGAAGTGGTCTAGCCGGGCCAGGTTGGCGGGCACGTCCAGCGGCAGGGATTCGCACTGCAACAGCGCTAGCCGTAGATCGCTGGTCACGTCCATCATTCCGGCAACTCCATCGGGCCGATGTCTTTGAACACATCGCCGGGGCCGGGGTTCTCGGCGTGCGTGCGGCCACCGAAGTGGTGCAGGATGCCCCACACCGCGTTCAGCGAGGTTTGCACCGCGCCTTCCACCCAGGCGGGGGTCCACGACACGTCGTCCCCGGCGATGAAGATGCCGCGCTCGCTGGCCGGTTTGTCGTCTTGCATGAAGTGGGCAAACATGCGCTGGTTGTAGCGGTAGTGGCCGGGCAGCGCGCCTTTGAAAGCGCCCAGAAAGTGCGGGTCCGCCTCCCACGAGACGGTGATGGGGTCGCCAATGATGTGGCTGGCAATGTCCACATTCGGGTAGATTTTTTTCAACGCGTCCAGGGCCAGCTTGACGCGCTTTTCAGGCGGCTGGGGCAGCATCTTCAGCGCGTCGCCCATCCAGGCGTACGACAGGCAAATCACGCCCGGTTTGTCGGGCCCGTTGTCGAACAAATAGGTGCCGCGCGTGAGGCGGTCGGTCAACGTCATGCTCAGGGTGTCGCGGCCCGTCACCGGGTCTTTGTCTTTCCAGAACGGACGGTCCACCATGACGAAGGTTTTGCTGGACTGCATGTAGCGCGTGCGGTCCAGCGCCATCCACATTTTTTGCGAAAACAGCGATTCGTCGCAGGCGATCTGGGTGGTCAGCAGCCAGCTTTGGCAGGTGGTGAGCACGGCGGCATAGCTGCGCGTGTCGCCCCAGCGGTCGGTCACGGCAATGTGGCCGTCGTCTTGGCGCTGGATGGCCGCCACACCCGCGCGCGGGGCACCACCGTGCAGGCTGGCCAGGCTGGTGCCTGCGGGCCAGTGGGCCATCTGCTCGGGCTTTTGTTGCCACAGGCCCAGCGGCACCTGGTCGGCCCCGCCGACGATCAGGCGCTGGGTGTCGTCGCAGTTGGTCATCACCACGCGCAAGATCTCCAGCATCGAGTTGGGAAAGTCCGAATCCCAGCCGCCGGTGCCAAAGCCCACCTGGCCAAAGACCTCGCGGTGCTGGAACGACAGCCCGGCAAAGGCTTTGGAGGTGGCCACAAAGTCGTAGAAAGTGCGGTCGTCCCACAGCGGCACCAGCGTGTTCCACAGCGCCTTCAGGGCGGGTACGTCGCGGCTGCGGATGGCGTTTTGCACGGCCTCGAACTGGGCCCCGTCTTCCAGCGCGCGGGCCCAGGCATCGGCCACTTCCTGGAACATGGCGGGCAGGTCGGCCAGCTTTTCGGCGTAGTAAGTCTGGCCTTCCAGATCCACCACCGTGCTGCCGCTGGCGGGCGTGAGCGGGTTGGGAAAAGGCTGGCTGCGCAGGCCCAGCGCGTTGACGTAGTGGTAGAACGCGGTGCTCGACACCGGGAAGCGCATGCCGCCCAGCTCGGCGATCACGCCCTGGCCGCCCTCAAACGGCTGCGAACGCAGGCGGCCGCCCATCTTGGAGGCCTCGTACACCACGGGTTTGAAGCCCAGCTTCATCAGCTCGTACGCGGCCACCATGCCCGCCATGCCCGCACCGACAATCGCCACCTCGGCCCCCAAGTGGTGTGCGGGCAGGCTGCCCAGCCCGCTGGGGTGGGCGATCCAGTCGTCGAACGGAAACGGAAAGTCAGGGCCGAAGATGGTGACGGGCGGCTTGTCGGTGGCGCTGGGGGCGTGGGCTAGTGGCATGGAAAATTCGCAGGTGATCGGTAAGTGATTGGTATAAGCGTATATTCTGCTCAATATTTTGAGCGTTTGGGGAAATAATTGATGTTGGATGGTCCGTTTGACGTGGGGAGCCGCTTGCGCCAGGTGCGCACGGTGGCGGGCTGGTCGCAGCGGCAGCTGGCCGAGCGCGCGGGCGTGCCGTCCAGCCAGATTTCGACCATCGAGCAAAACAAAAGCAGCCCGTCGGTGGCCTCGCTGCGCAAAATATTGAGTGGTGTGCCGTTGACCATGGCGGAGTTTTTCGAGCCCGACCAGCCCCAGGCCGATGCGGTGTTCCATAGCCCGGCCGACCTGGTGGACCTCACCTCCCGCCTGACCCAGCACGCCCCCGGTGCCAGCGGCGACCGCACCCTGACGCTGCGCCAGGTGGGCAATGCCCGTGCCCACAACCTGCAAATCCTGCAAGAACGCTACGCGCCCGGGGCCGATACCGGCGTGGACATGCTGGAGCACGCCTCGCACGAGGGCGGCATTGTGCTCAGCGGCGAGATCGAACTGACCGTGGGTGACCAGGTGCGTGTGTTGAAGGCGGGCGATGCCTATTTGTTCGACAGCAGCCTGCCGCACCGCTTTCGCAATACAGGGAGCAACGTGGTCGAGATCGTCTCGGCCTGCACCCCGCCGTATTTGTAGTTTGCTACTAGATATGTAGCTGCTAGCGCAGGTGGAATATGCGCGAAAGGTCAATTTTGCGTATATTTTTTATGCCCATGCCGTACAAGTATGCATTTCATAAATGAAATTTTGTGTACTAGGATGGCGTGCCAGCGCTTCGTTGCGTGGTCATTCTTTCAGGTTTGCCCTGCGATCGGCAAAGGCTTGCAAATAGCCGTTCATTGCATTTCGGAGAAATTGATGCTTCTGCACAAAACCCATTCCGTCACCATCCGCGCAGGGCTGCGGTGCCCATGCCTGTGTTTTGCGGAGGAGCGCTTGCGAAGGGTTTCCGGATGACTCCGGCCTCCAACGGCACGCTCTGGGCACTCAGCCCAGATGCGCTGTTGGCCATTTCGCCGACCGGGCTCGTCCTGAACTGGAATCCGGCGGCCGAGACTATTTTTGGCTACAGCGAAGGGGAAGCTGTAGGGCAGTCGCTTTTCGATCTGGTCATTCCCAACGACCGTGCCGACGAAGAACTGCGTTTCCAGGCCGAGGCATTGCGCCAGGGCATGGTGGTGTATGAGGCCGTGCGCCGCCGCAAAGACGGCACACTGGTGCACACCAGTATTTCGACCAAGGTGGTCAAAGATGCCGATGGCCAGTTCGCGTACTTTCTCTCCAACAAAAAAGATGTAACCCACCTGAAGGTGCTGCGCGACGCCAAACTGGTGGAAGCTCGGTTCCACGATTTGCTGGAGTCCACGCCGGACGCGATCGTGATGGTCAACGTGACCGGGCGGATTGTGCTGGTCAACTCTCAGGCGGAAAAGCTCTTTGGGTGCGGGCGTGCGGAACTGTTGGGCCAGCCCATCGAGGTGCTGTTGCCCAAGCGCTTTCGCACGGCCCACCTGGGCCACCGGAGCCATTTTTTTCAGCAACCCCGGACCCGCACCATGGGTGCCGGGCTGGAGCTATTTGGTTTGCGCAAGAACGGCGACGAGTTTCCAGTCGAAATTAGCCTGAGCCCCATTGCTACGGAGGAGGGCACCATGGTGATGAGCGCCATACGCGACATCACCGACCGTAAGAAGGCCGACCAGAAATTCAAAGACCTGCTGGAGTCGGCTCCGGACGCGATGGTCATCGTCAACTATGACGGCACCATGGTGCTGGTCAATTCGCAGGCGGTGCAATTGTTTGGCTGGAGCCGGGAAGAACTATTGGGCGAAAAGATCGAAATTCTGGTGCCAGAGCGTTTTCGCCACCAGCACCCGGGTAACCGCGGCGGCTTTTTTGCGCAGCCACGGGCCCGCTCGATGGGTGCGGGGCTGGAGCTGTTCGGGCAGCGCAAGGACGGTACGGAGTTCCCGGTGGAGATCAGCCTGAGCCCGCTGGAGACAGAAGACGGTATGTTCGTATCCAGCGCCATCCGCGACGTGACCGAGCGCAAACGCTTTGAGCAGACCTTGCACGAAAAAAATCGTGAATTGGAAAACGCTGCGCTGGTTAAAGACCGGTTCTTTGCCAGCATGTCGCACGAGTTGCGTACGCCTTTGAATTCCATCATCGGCTTCACCGGCACCCTGCGCATGCAGCTGCCCGGCCCGCTCAACCCGGAGCAGGACAAGCAATTGCGTATCGTCCAGACCAGCGCCCGCCACCTGTTGTCCCTGATTAACGACCTGCTGGATCTGGCCAAGCTGGGGGCCAATAAGTTTGACCTCTCACGCGAGCCGGTGGAATGCCAGGACCTGCTAGACGAGCTGGCCGCGACCCTGCGGCCCGAGGCCGAAAGCAAGGGGTTGGAATTCACGCTGCGGCTGGCCCCGCAGAAATGGGTGCTGCAAACCGACCGACGGGCGGTCAGCCAGATCGTCATCAACCTGCTGGGCAATGCCATTAAATTCACGGAGCGTGGGCGGGTATGCCTGCAAATGGAGTGCGGCTTGGGTGCGGACGGGCAGGTACTGCGCATCAGTGTGGAAGACACCGGTCCCGGCATTCCTGCGGTCGATCAGGGCCGTTTGTTCGAGGCGTTTTCCAGGGTCGAAGCCGCAGACCGGCGCAGGTTCGAAGGCACCGGTCTGGGCCTGCACCTGAGCCGCAAACTCGCCCAGGAGCTGGGCGGCAATATAACCCTGCGCAGCGTGTACGGGCAAGGCAGCATTTTCACCCTTGAACTTCCGCTGGACTAGCGTATGCCCGCCTGCATTCTGGTGATTGAAGACGAAGAGTTCAGCCGAGAGTTGGTGCGTTACCTGCTGGACCAGCAAGGTTATGCCGTGCTGGAGGCGGCAGACGGTGGCGCGGGTGTTCAAATGGCTTTGGCAAGACACCCTGACTTGGTGCTTTGCGATTTGCAGATGCCCGTGCTCAATGGCTATGAAGTGGTGCAGCGTTTGCGCAGCAACCCGCTGTGGCATGTGGTGCCAGTGGTTGCCGTGACTGCCTTTTCCATGCCGGGCGACCGCGATATTGCACTGGCCGCCGGATTTGATGGTTACCTGACCAAACCCATTACCCCCGAGATTTTTGTAGCACAAATCGCGGCCTTCCTGCCACCTGGACTCCGGGCCACAAGCTCGCCAGGCACCTAACTCCTACGGACTGGCCCATGGCAAAAATACTGGTCGTTGATGATCGCCCTGAAAACCGCGAATTGCTGGTGGCATTGATCCGCCATGGCGGCCACGAGCCGCTCGAAGCGGCCGACGGTGCCCAGGCTCTGGCGCTGGTACGTAGCGCGCGTCCGGACCTGGTGATTTCGGACATTCTGATGCCCACCATGGATGGCTACGAGTTTGTGCGCCAACTGCGTGCCGACCCCCTGTGTGCGGCCACCGAAGTGATTTTCTACAGCGCGCACTACCGAGAGCGGGAGGCCCGCAACCTGGCCAGGACCTGCGGTGTGACGCGGGTGCTGGTCAAGCCCTGCGAGCCGGAAGAGATTTTGTTGGCGATTGCCGATGCTCTGGCGCAGCTGCCCGCACCGGTGTCGGTACCAGTGCCGGATACGCTGGAGTTTGACCGCGCCCACATGCGCTTGATGACCGACAAGCTGTCTGAAAAGCTGGAAGATCTGCGCGGCACCAACCGGCGTCTGGCGGCTTTGACCGATCTGAATTTGCACTTGGCCTCGGAGCACGACCCGCAGGTGCTGCTCGACAGGGTCTGCCGGGGCGCACGGGACCTGATGGGGGCCAAGTACGTCCTGCTGTGCGTACAAGGCAAACACCAGGCTGAGCCCGTGTTTTTTGCCAGTGGCATCGATGCCGTGCTACTGAAAACCCTGCAGCGCCCCGCCATCGACCACGGTCTGTTGGGCCAGGTGCGTGCCGAGCGCCGTGCCCGCCGCACCCGTTGTGCCGGCGGTGACCCCGTTTCGGTGGGGCTGCCACCTGGCTATCCGCCGTTGTATGCCAGCCTGGTGGTTCCGGTGGTATCTCTGACCCACGCCTACGGCTGGATGTGCTTGGTAGACAAACTGGGGGCGGTCGATTTCAGCGACGAAGACGAGCAGATTGCTGCCATCCTGGCGGCGCAAGTAGGCCGGATTTTCGAAAATGGCAGCCTCTACAAAGAGGTGCGGGTGCACGCCGAACAACTGCAGGCCGAGGTGGCCGAGCGCAAGCGTGCGGCCGAAGCCTTGGTGGAGAGCAACCGCCGGTTCAACGACATGCTGGGCCACCTGCAAATGGTGTCGCAGATGCTGGACTGCGAGGGTCGAATTACCTATTGCAACGACTACCTGCTGCGCCTGACGGGCTGGCAGCGGGAGGACGTGATGGGCCGTGAATACTTCGGCACTTTTCTGGCCCACGCACCGGATGCCGGACGCAAACGTTTCGCCGCTTTGCTGGCTGAGCAGCCGGGTATGACCCATTTTGAAAGCGAAATCCAGACCCGTAAAGGGGCTCTCCGGTTGATTCGCTGGAACCACACCCTGTTGCGCTCGGTGTCGGGTGAGGTGGTGGGTAACGCCAGCATCGGCGAGGACATTACCGACCAGCGGGCGGCCGAACGGCGGATCAAGCGGCTCAACCGCGTGTACGCCGTGCTCAGCGGCATCAATGCCCTGATCGTGCGTGTGCGTAAGCATGAAGAGCTGTTCCAGGAGGCTTGCCGCATTGCCGTTGAACTGGGCCTGTTCAAGATGGCCTGGATCGGTGTCACTGACTGGGATGCACTGAAGATTTTGCCCATTGCCTCGGAGGGCGTGG
>NZ_JBDTEM010000336.1:0-2259 GCF_039922535.1 Rhodoferax sp.
AGGCGTAAAAAAACCGTCCGGCATAACACCGGACGGTTTTTTCAGAAGCGTGGGAGCTTAGGCTGCCAGTGCGGAAAAGGCCCGGGCGGTGATTTCATCGACGCTGCCGGTGCCGCTGATGGCGCGGTACTTGGGGGCAAGGTTGGGCTCGTTGCGGGCCCAGCTGGAGTAGTAATCGACCAGCGGGCGGGTTTGGGCGCTGTACACCTCGAGCCGCTTGCGCACGGTTTCTTCTTGGTCGTCGGGGCGCTGGACCAGCGGCTCGCCGGTCACGTCGTCCAGGCCTTCGACCTTGGGCGGGTTGAACTTGACGTGGTAAGTGCGGCCCGAAGCGGGGTGCGAGCGGCGGCCGCTCATGCGTTCGATGATGGCATCGAAGGGTACGTCGATTTCCAGCACGTAGTCGAGCTTGACCCCGGCGGCCTTCATCGCATCGGCCTGGGGCAGGGTGCGGGGGAAACCGTCGAACAGGCAGCCGTTGGCGCAGTCGGGCTGGGTCAGGCGCTCTTTGACCAGGTTGATGATCAGGTCGTCGCTGACCAGGCCGCCGGACTTCATCACTGCATCGGCCTGCAAGCCCAGCGGTGTACCGGCCTTGACGGCTGCGCGCAGCATGTCACCGGTAGAGATTTGCGGGATGCCGTATTTTTGGCAGATGAAGGTGGCTTGCGTGCCCTTGCCGGCGCCTGGAGCGCCCAACAAAATAAGTCTCATAAAAATACCCTCGAAGTGTTTAAAACTGCGCGGCGTTGCTGGCGGGCTTGTGCTATGCCGCAACGCTTCATTGCGTGTGAGGATACCAGAGGCTTTAGTACAGTTTGCTTACGCGTTCCAGGTCTTCCGGCGTGTCTACGCCGGGGCCGGGTGCGTGGTCGGTGACGTGCACCGCTATGCGGTGGCCGTGCCATTGGGCGCGCAGCTGTTCCAGCGCTTCGCTGACCTCGATCGGGGCCTGTGGCAGCGTGGGAAATAGGCGTAAAAATCCGGCGCGGTAAGCGTAAATCCCTATGTGGCGCAGCGGTGCGGGGCTGGGCAGGCTTTGGAAGCTTTTGTCGGCCGTGGCCCCGTCGCGCCACCACGGGATAGGGGCGCGGCTGAAGTACAGGGCGTGCTGCTGTGCGTCCAGCACCACTTTGACGACGTTGGGGTTGGTGAAGTCGGCCAGCGAGGCGATGGCGTGGGCGGCGGTGGCCATGCTGGCACCGGGGCGCTGTTGCAGCAGGGTGGCGACTTGGTCGATGAGCCCGGGGTCGATCAGGGGCTCGTCGCCTTGCACGTTGACCACCAGGTCATCGCCGTCCAGCCCCAGCAGGGTGCAGGCCTCGGCGAGGCGGTCGCTGCCAGAGGGATGGTCGGCGCGGGTCAGCACGGTCTCGATGCCGTGGGCGGTACAGGCCTCCAGAATGGACGCGCTGTCGGTGACCACCACGGTGCGTTGGGCCGCAGACAGCCGGGCGCGCTGTGCGGTGCGGACCACCATGGGCACACCGCCCAGCAGCGCCAGCGGCTTGTTGGGCAGGCGGGTGGAGGCCAACCGGGCGGGGATCAGAACGGTGAAGCTCATAGACCGAGTTCTTCGTCGGTCATCACACGGGCTTCGTTTTCCAGCAGCACGGGTATGCCATCGCGCACCGGGTAGGCCAGGCGGGCGCTGCGCGAGCTGAGCTCTTGGCGTTCGCGGTCGTATTGCAGCGGGCCTTTGGTCACGGGGCAGACCAGCAGCTCCAGAAGTTTGCTATCCATGGGGAAATCTCAATCGGGGTGGGGTGTGGATCATAGCCAGGGATTGACGCGCTGGTCGAGGGCCTGCCAGAAGCCGGTATCTATCGCCAGCACCAGCGGCACGGCCAGCGCGTCGGGCTGGTGCTGCCAAAGTTTGACGGCATCTTTTTCGGTACAAATCACGGTCTGGCGCATATTCTGCGTGCGCGGCCAGCTATCAAAGTTGTAGTGGTCGGGCAAAGCCCGTGTTTCTGCGAGCGTCAGTCCGGCGGAGCGCAGCATGTTGAAGAAGCTTTCTGGCTGAGCGATAGCGGCGATAGCCAGCAGGGCGGTGTGGTGCAGCGCTGCCAGTGGGACGCGCGTGCCGTCGGCCTGCGCGGCGTAGTCGGCCAGGGTGCGCTGGGCGCGCCAGCCAGGAATCTCTGTCAGGGCCGGATTCGCACCACTGTGCAGCACCAGATCGACCGGGCGCGGCCAGGCTTCGCGCAGCGGCCCGGCGGGCAGTAAAAAGCCGTTGCCCACGCCGCGGTCGTCAAA
>NZ_JBDTEM010000337.1:0-6019 GCF_039922535.1 Rhodoferax sp.
TCCCAGCCGCGCGCCACCTGCTTGACGCGCTCGGTCAGGCGCCGCGCCTGGGCGTGCAGCTGTGCGCCTTGCTCGACCAGCAGCAGGCCCGCGGGGGTGAGTGCGATGCGGTAACCGGCGCGGTCGAACAGCAGCGCATCCAGCCGGTCTTCGAGCTGGCGCGCGGCATACGACACGGTGGACGCGGCCTTGCCTAGGCGCTCGGCGGCGCGCGACAGGCTGCCTGTGGCGCGCACGGCTTCCAGCAGCTGTAGATCTTCCAGGCTCAACATGTTCGATAGTTTCGCATGAGTTCATCGAGATTATGGCGCGTGTCAGCGGGTCAATCGTCAGACACTTGATCCATCAGCCCTGCAGTGGGGTTGAAGAACCCCGTAAGACATCAACGAACCAACCGAAGGAAATACCATGAACCGCTTTGCAGGAAAAAATATTTTGGTCACCGGTGGCAGCAGTGGCATCGGCGCAGCCGCCGCCATCGCCTTTGCCCGCGAAGGCGCCCGTGTGGCGATTACCGGCCGCGATGCCGACAGCCTGGCCCGGGTCAAGGCCGAGTTGGGCCCCAACGCGCTGGCCCTGGTCAGCGAAGCCGGTGACGTGTCGGCGCAGGCCGCGCTGGTGGCCGAGCTGCAAGCGCAGATGGGCGTGATCGACGGCGTCTTCATCAACGCCGGTGTCGCCAAGTTCGGCCCGCTGGCGCAGATCGACGAAGCGCTGTGGGACAGCAGCTTTGACACCAATGTCAAAGGCCCGTACTTCCTGATCCAGCGCCTGGCCGCGCTGATGACGCGCGGTGGCTCCATCGTGCTGAATGGCTCGATCAACGCCCACATCGGCATGCCGAATTCCAGCGTCTACGCCGCGAGCAAGGCCGCACTGATTTCGCTGGCCAAAACCTTGTCGGCCGAGCTGCTGCCGCAGGGCGTGCGCGTCAATGTGGTGAGCCCCGGCCCGGTGACTACGCCGCTGTACGGGAAGTTGGGAATGACTCCCGAGCAACTGCAAGCCATGGCCGCCAGCATCCAGACGCAGATTCCGCTGGGCCGTTTCGGCACCCCGGAAGAAATCGCCGCCACGGTGCTGCACCTGGTGTCGCCCGAGTCCGGCTTCATCGTCGGCACCGAGATCATTGCCGACGGCGGCATGAGTCAGATGTGAAGCTGGCGGACGTCGTTCTAAGCGGCGGGCAGTAGTGCAGGGCGATGGGGCGAGCTAGTTTGCGCCATGCCGGTCAGCCGGAAGGTCGCGACCAGCTGGGCCAGGCGGTTTGCCTGCTCGCCCAGGCTTTCGGCGGCGGCGGCCGATTGCTCGACCAGTGCCGCGTTTTGCTGTGTCATCTGGTCCAGATCGGTGACCGCGGTGTTGACCTGGGTGATGCCGTCGGTCTGTGCGGAGGATGCGCTGGATATTTCGCCAATCATGTCCGATACCCGGCGCACCGAACTCACAATTTCGGTCATGGTTTTGCCCGCATCGGCCACCAGCTGCGAACCCAAATTGACCTTGGTGACCGAAATATCAATCAGCATTTTTATTTCTTTGGCGGCACCGGCCGAGCGGCCCGCCAGGCTGCGCACCTCACTCGCTACCACGGCAAATCCACGGCCTTGCTCGCCCGCACGGGCGGCCTCCACCGCAGCATTCAAGGCCAGGATATTGGTCTGGAAGGCAATGCCATCGATGATGCCGATGATGTCGGCAATCTTGCGGGCGCTAACGTTGATCTCTTCCATGGTGCTGACAACCTGCTCCACGGCTGCGCCGCCCCGTACGGCCACGGCGGTGGCCGAAGCTGCGAGTTGGTTGGCCTGGTGCGCAGAGTCGGCCGATTGACGCACGGTACTGGTCAGCTGCTCGGTCGAGGAGGCCGCGTGCTGCAGATTAGAGGCGGTTTGCTCGGTGCGCAGCGCCAGGTCTTTATTGCCGGTGGCGATCTCGGCACTGGCCAGGCGAATCGACTCGGAAGAGTCGAACACCGTGGAAATCGATTGGTTCAATTGCGCCGCCATGCTGCCCAGCGCCCGCATCAGGTCGCCCACTTCGTCGGTGCGGTCGCTGGATGCGTCTACCCGCAGGTCGCCACCAGCCACACCATGCGCCACCTCTACCGCCCGGGCAAGTTCGCTCACCAGCTTGCGCTGGACCAGCCAAGATAGTCCGACGGCGATACCGGCCACCACCAAGGCCAGTGTTCCGAGCCAGAGGTTGGTTTGGCGTGAGCGTTGCTGCGAGGCATCGATGGCCGCGCGGGACTGGGTCTCGCTGCGCTCCACGATGTCAGATAGCGTTTGGTTGAGGCTGGAAAACGTCGCATCGGCGTTTTGCATAGCAGCCACACCGGTGTTGGGGTCGACCGAGGCGAGGTCGATGGCGGAGTCGGTCTGTTTTCCGTAACTGCTGATTTGTTTGCCCAGATTGGCGACGGAGGCCTGCAATTCTGCGTTACCGCTTTCGTTGCCCACCAACGCGGTCGCTACCCGCTTGATGCCATCGAGCTGGGCCGCAAGCTCGGTGCGAAAGGCCTTGGTTTTGGCATCGTCCATGGAGCCGATCAGCGTCAGGGTTTTGTACACACTGGAATGCACTTGCCCGAGCTGCAATTGCACCTGGGCGATGGTTTTGAAGTCCACCAGACTGGATGCGGAGCTGGCGAGTCCTTTGCTGGTTTCCTGGCCCATCAGCTGCGCGTTGATCTGCCCGGCAAACAGTACCACCACGGCGGTTAACAAAGGCGCTGCCAATAATTTCAAACCTAATTTCATAAGCGCTTCCTCGGTGTGGCCGCGCGGCGGCCGATCGTGGGTCCAGCCAGAGCTTCTGCTCTTTCAGGGCCTGAAGTGCTCTTACTTGTAAATGCCGCCGCACACCACGGCATCGTCGAGCTTTTCGCAGTACATGCTTTTGGGAGCAATCTTTTTGGTGGTGGGATCGGTGAACTTGTAGTCCTGCCAGAACGTACCCTTGGTCTTGGCCAGTTCCATACGCTCCTTGACGAACTCTTTGCCGTCCACATCCTTCAGGTCGATCAGGTTCTTGCCCACCATTTTTGCATTGGCACCATGGGCACGGACCGTGCCGTCGAGCGCGTAAATTACCAGGTACAAGTCGCGGTCGACGAACTCGCCTGACTTGTTGCTGATTTCGGCGGCGCCTTTTTCCTTGCCATTGGCTTTGATAAAGGCCACCCCTTTTTTGACCATGGCCGTGGCTTCTGCCGCCGTGGCTTTGTCTTGGGCATGGGCCAACTGCATAAACGGCACGGCCAGCACACAGGCTAAAGATGCGATGAGGGTAGATGGTTTCACGTAATGTCCTCCGGTTATCTGTCAATCTGGACCAGGTCAAGGCCACAGACCATCCATTTGAATGGCCCAAACCTAGTATCAGTCCATTTCGCTAAGCCGGGGATAAAGGTTTTCCCCTTTTGTGCCGATGCGATGCGGGTGCCATGAGACTGGTAGCGATTGCATCGTGCGGAATGGTTTTATGCACGCCCGCATCGGCATGTCTAATTCCAGCGTCCACGCTGCTGGCTTCCAGATGCCGGTGCTACTGGGTCGCTTCGGTACCTGGGAAGAAATCACGGCCACCGAGATCCTTGCCAATGGCGGCCTGGGCCAGATGTGAAGCCGGATGCAAGCGGCTATTAATTTAATAGCTTCTTGCGCAGGTGGAATAAGCGCTGGCGGCCTATTTCTTATGAATTTCCGGTGCCGCCGTCGAACAGGGCACGGGCGTTCCAGTCGAGTTGTTCCAGCGGCACCGGTCGGCCAAACCAGTAGCCTTGGGCGTGGCTGCAACCCATCTGCCACAGGCGCTGCGCCTGGGCCTCGGTCTCCACCCCCTCGGCCACGACGGTGACACCAAAGCCCTCCGCCATATGCAGCACTGCCGCCACAATCGATGCGTCTTGTGGCGAGCTGCACAGGTTGCGGACAAAGCTCTGGTCTACCTTGAGGCAGTCGAACGGCAGCCGGCCCAGATAGGCCAGCGAGGAATAGCCGGTGCCGAAGTCGTCGATGGCAATCTTCACGCCCTGGGCGCGGATCTCGCGCAGCCGCTCTTCGGTCTGGCTGTCTTGTTCGATCAGCACCGACTCGGTCAATTCCAAGGTCAGGTGCTGCGGCCCCAGCCCGCTGTCGCGCAAAGCCAGTTGCAAAGTGGCGCTGAAGTCCGACTGGATCAGCTGGCGCGGCGATACATTCACATGCAGCTCAAAGTCCGGCGGCAACTGATCCAGGCGTTCGGCAATGTCACGCGTGGCGGTGCGCAGCACCCAATCGCCCAGCGCCAGGATCAGGTCCGAAGTTTCGGCGATCGGGATGAAGATGGCCGGTGGCACCATGCCGCGCGTCGGGCTGTGCCAGCGCAGCAGCGCCTCGACACCGCTGATGCGGCCACTGGCCATCTGTACCACCGGCTGGTAGTGCACCATGAACTGCCCCTGCTCCAGCGCGTGGCGCAGCTCGCTGGCCAGACGGGCCTGCTGCAGCGACTGCTCCATCATGTTCGGCGTGAACACCACACAGGCGCCACGGCCCCGACGCTTGACTTCGCCCAGCGCCACGCTGGCATTGCGCAGCCATTCGGGCAGGGCATCGGCCGGCAAATCTCCGGCGACTACGCCGACCGAGGCGGTGACGGTGACCTCGTCGTCGCCCGAGACAAACGGCGTGGCAAACAGGCTGCTGACGCGCGCGCCAAAGTCCGCCGCCGCCAGCTCGGTATCTAACTGCAGCAAGGCAAATTCATCGCCACCAACGCGCGCAATCAGCACCTGGCCCGGCAGTTGGTTGCGCAGACGTTGGGCAATGGCTTGCAGCAGCCGGTCGCCGGTGCCGTGGCCGACGTTGTCGTTGATGGCGCGAAAGCCATCCAACCCCAGCAGGCACAGCACTGCCGGTTTGGTGTCGGTCCACTGCGCATCTTCCAGCAGGCCGCGCCGGGTCAAAAGCTGGGTCAGGCTGTCGTAGCGCAGCAGGTCGCGCATGCCGTTGAACGACAGTTGCATGCGCTGCGCCATGGCATTGAAGGCCTGCACTAGCGTGTTGGTTTCCTGCACTGCGCTGCCTGGGTCTATCGTTGTGTCCCACTGGCCCAGCGCCAGCCGGTTGGCCGCCTGTGCGGTGCGCTGGATGGGGCGGGTCACCCAGCCAATGGCCCATAGGCCGAGCAGAAAACCCAGACCCGCAAAGCCCGCAATCCACACCAGGCTGCGCTGGCTGGAGGCGCGTATATCGCCAAGCAGATCGGACTCCGGCAGCAAGGTCACGATGCGCCAGCTCAGCCCGCGGAGGTCCGAATACGGTGCCACCCGGCAGATGTACAGCTGGCCGTTGACCGTCAGCTGGAAGCTGTGGGGGGTTTTTGCCGGGGCTTGGGCGACGGCTTGCGCGGCGGTGCGCAGCACCGGGTTGTTAGCTTCCAGCAGGCGCAGGCGCTCGCCACGCGGTGTGCCGGTATGGCCATCGGCCAGTACCGAGCCGGGCTCTGAATACGCCACCAGGCGCCCTTCGAGATCGGTGATGGCGATGATGCCGGTGCCGCGCAAGGGCTCATCCCGCAGGAATTGGTTCAAGCCATCCAGTTTGACATCGGCTTCCAGAACACCGATAAGCTTCCCACCCACTTTGACGGGGGATACGGCCGAGATGGTGATCTCGGCCCGCTCGTCGTAGTTGGCATAGATCTCTGACCAGCCGGGCTTGCCGGACCGGGCAAAAGGCGCGTACCAGGGGCGCACGCGTGGATCGTATGTGTCGTAGGTCGCTACGACTGCGCTATCGGGGTGGTCGCCCTTATAAATGCGCAGCTGGCCCTGGGTCGATGTGTCTTTGAGCATCAGTGCGAAACCGGCTCCGGCATCTTCACGGCGCATGCCGGCCAGTTCGCCTGCCTCACTGCCAAAGTCCAGCACGCTCATCTGCGTCTGGTCCTGGTAGAGGTCTTGGTAAACACCGCGTAGATGGCGGTAGATAGGGCCCAGGTCACCGGGGGTGTAGAGCCCATGGCGGCTGAT
>NZ_JBDTEM010000338.1:0-2234 GCF_039922535.1 Rhodoferax sp.
AGAGCGCAACCTTGCCAAGGTTGAGGTCGAGAGTTCGAGACTCTTCTCCCGCTCCAAATTGGCAAAAAAGGAAGCTTAGGCTTCCTTTTTTTATGCCCGTTTGTTTTTATGCAGTGCCGCAGCCAGCACCATGCCTTCCCTCTGAAAACAGCTATTCCCGCGGGTTACAATGCGGCTGCTTTTTAGCCAAGGCGAGACAAAAAAGAGGCCCAATCCTCTGGTCCCGGCCCTGTCAACCACTGTGTTGCCGGGGCTGTTTTGTTTCAACATGCCCAGGTTGATGCAGCAGGCTCGGTGGTGTAATTGGTAGCCACAGCAGACTTAAAATCTGCCGACGCAAGTCGTACCGGTTCGATTCCGGTCCGAGCCACCAATTTTGCATTTTCGCGTGGCGATAATGCTGGATTTGCCCCAAATCCCATGGAACACGACAAACCCGAACCCCAAGAAGAATACGTGCCTGGTGTGGCCAATGGCCGCCACTACATGGCCAAGCTATGCCATTTTGCTGACGGGCCGTGGTCGATAGAGCTTATCCATGTGGAAGGTTTACCGCCCTTGAGCGACGGCGACAAGAGCTGGCCCACACGTGCCGAGGCGGTGCAGGCGGCCGACCAGCTAGTGGCAGCTCTGGCGCATTAAGCGGGGCTATATCAGCCTCGGAAGGAGGCGTTATTGCTGCCGTCCCGGGATTTGAAATGCGGCAGCTTGCTTTTGGTAAAGCTGACCAGTTGGTCCCAGTTAGATGCAGGAGCGTCATCATGCCGGTCCAACCTTTCCAGTTCATCCCATCCTTCTGGGGTCAAGCCGCGCACGATGGCAAAAAGAGGCGGTTTGGGCGGTTGGGCACCCTTTACAAAAGGCCCGACTTCCGCATCGATCCAACCCGCGCATTTGAGGTCGATCGCTCCATCGATTTCAGCCGGATCGGACAGGTAGGTGTGGCCTTTTTGCAGGGACAGTTTTCTCAAAAGAATCAAGGACATGGCTTGCTCCGTAGACAGGGGCCTATTGCACCCAATTTCGGGAATGATCGCTGTAGGACAAGCGCGCATCGGTAGGTACGCGGGAACCGCTTCTGCAACGATTTTTTTGCGACGGCGGCTTTTAGATTGGCCTGCTTGTAAATTGATAGCTGCCCGTGCAGGCAGGGTCTTCGCAAACGGCTTAAATCTTGAAAATTAATAAACTGGATGCACGGTGCACCGGTCGCACCAGCCTTGTTCATCCCCCGCTGCCAGTGCACGTAAAATCTTATCGTCTCGAATCCACCACCGACGGAGGCACTTTTCTTTTGGATGATTCCCATAGGTTTTGTGGCTCTGGTCCGAGCGCTGGTTTTCAACCCTCTCAAAAGCGCCTAATATCTCCCTATGCCCCGTTACAACGCCCCCTTTGAAATCCATGTGCATGGCCAAGTGCCGCTGCGCACCGACGTGACGTTCAACCAGATCCAGGACGCGCTCAAGCCGTTGTGGAAATATGCGGGGGCCAAGTCCCTGGCCGATGCCGCGGGCAGCGCCTATGAAGAAGAGCCGGGCATCCAGTTCGACGCGCCCGAACACATGCTGCAAATGTGCTGGACGGTGCCGGGCGACGAGGATTTCAAGCAGGCACTGGACGAGATGTGCATGAGCCTGAACGAGCTGGCCGAACGCGGTGCGTCCATCGAAATCACCTTCTACGACACCGACTTTGACGAAGAAGACGAAGAAGCCACCGACGATTCACGCGACGACTTCATGATGCTGTTCGTGGGCCCCACGCCCGCGGCCATCATGCAGGTGCAGCGCGATCTGCTAGTGCAGGATGTCATCAACATGATGGAGCGCCACTTTGATGCGTCCGAACTCAACGGCATCGTGCGCGAAATCGACGTGCTGTTCACCCAGCGCTTCGATGCCCTGGTGAATTCGCTGGAGCTGGGCAAACCGCCGCGTGGCCCTGGCGGCTCGGGCGGTGCCGGTGGGCACGGTGGCGGTGGTCGCCGCCCACGCCACCTGCATTGATCATTACTAACGCGACATTAGGGCGCGTCCCAGCGCCCCGCAATATTTTTAAGTAGCTGGTTGGTTGCCGCCAAACGGCGGTTTTGCACGTCCAGCAAGCTGCGTTCGCTAGACAGCGCCGTGGCCTGCGCCACCACCACGTTCAAATAGCTCACCGTACCGCTCTGGTATTGGTTTTTCACAATCTCCAAAGACCGGTTGGCGGCCGCCAGGGCTTCAGTTTGC
>NZ_JBDTEM010000339.1:0-10565 GCF_039922535.1 Rhodoferax sp.
GGGAAGGATCGGCCTTCGGTGGCGCACGGGGCCGCACCGACGTGCCCAAGATTGTCGATTGGTACATGGAAGGCAAGATCAGCATTGACCCGCTGATCACCCACACCATGCCGTTGGAAGATATCAACAAGGGGTTTGACTTGATGAAGCGTGGGGAATCCATCCGGGGAGTTGTACTGTTTTAGATGCGCCTGGGTTCAGCCTGTCTGCCCCAGAGATACCGCAGAACCGGCTTAGCCGGGCCGCTGGTATCGCCCCCTGCAAGGGGGTTGGCGAAAGACGCGCAGCGCTGCAGTCTGGGGGTGTTCCTATTTTTTCGGTGCGCGGCCGTTCCGCGTGGACAGTGGGCCTGGGGCACAGGCCAAGGAGACACACAATGACCCTCTTAGCATTGCACCCGGCCTTAGGCCAAAGCAAAAAACCCGGCGCGCCGGGTTTCGGCGGCGGCACGCTGACCTGCCATTGCAGCCACGATCCGGTGGTGGTGAAGGTGGACGCGCAGGTGGCGCACAACCACGCCTGCGGTTGCAGCAAGTGCTGGAAACCGGCGAATGCCCTGTTTTCCATCGTCGGCGTGGTGTCGCGCGACAAAGTGCACGTGGCTTCGCGCCCGGAGAAGCTGCACGTCGTGGACAGCAGCGCTACCATCCAGCGCCATGCCTGCAAGGCCTGCGGCGTACACCTGTTTGGCCACATCGAGAACAAAGACCATGCCTTCTACGGGCTGGACTTCATCCACACCGAGCTGTCCGCCGATGCGGGATGGACCGGGCCAGAGTTTGCGGCGTTTGTGTCGTCCATCATCGAAACCGGCACCCCGCCGGAGCACATGGCGGACATCCGCAAAGAGCTGCGCGGCGTGGGGTTGGAGACCTACGACTGCCTGTCGCCTGCCTTGATGGATGCGCTGGCCGCCCAGGTTTATAAGCTGAAAAAAGCGGCTTAAGTAGCTCTACGCCTGGGCTCCGCCAAAGCGTTCTCGGTAGGCCTGCGGCCCCACGCCCAGGCGCTTGAGGAACAGCTTGCGCAGCGACTGCTCGGAGGCAAATCCGACCCGCCCGGCGATGGACTTCAGGGGCAGGTCCCCTTCTTCCAGCAGGCGGCGGCCCGCTTCCAGCCGGGCCGATTCAATGAACTGCAGCGGGCTGCTGCCCACCTCCTTGGCAAACACGCGGCGAAAGTTGCGCTGGCTCATCGCGGCGCGGTCGGCCAGCACCGACACGTCCAGCGGCAGCGACAGGTTGGACAACACCCAGTCTTGCACGTCGCGGATGCCGGGGTGGCTGGTGTTTTGGCTGGTCAGGTGCACGCTGAACTGCGATTGCCCACCCGGGCGCTTTAGGTACACCACCAGGTCGCGCGCCACCTGCAGTGCCAGGCCCCGGCCATAGTCTTCTTCCACCAGTGCCAGTGCCAGGTCGATACCCGCGGTGACCCCGGCCGATGTCCACAAGCGGCCCGAGCGCAAATAGATGGCATCTGCCTGCACCTGCACCGCCGGAAACTTCTCGCGCAACAGGGCGGCTACGCTCCAGTGGGTGGTGGCGGGCAAGCCGTCCAGCACGCCTGCCGCAGCCAGAAAGAAGCAGCCCGAGCACAACGCCACCAGCCGCTCCATGCGCGGCGCCACGGCTGCCGCCCAGTCGACGATGGTGGGGTGCGCTGTCAGGGCCTTCTCGATGTGCCGGGCGCCCACGATGATGGCGGTGTGCGGCAGGTCGCTTGGATCGACTGCGCTGGCGGCCTGCAGCAGCATGTGGGTGTCGGATGCCACCGGGCCCGCCGCCACCGAGACGATGTTCAGCCGGTAGCCCGCAGGCCGGCCTTCTTGCACCAGGTGCAGATTGGCATATTCGAATACGCTCATCGCGCCGATGGCTTCAATGGCTTTGAAGCCGCTGTAGACGACGATGTCGACCCGGCGGGGCGTTTGTGGGGTGATGGCTTTTATGGGGCACATGGCGGGGCGTAGCTGGGGGAGTCGTGCATTGTCACGGCTCCGCAGA
This sequence comes from Rhodoferax sp., assembly GCF_039922535.1. Taxonomy (GTDB): domain Bacteria; phylum Pseudomonadota; class Gammaproteobacteria; order Burkholderiales; family Burkholderiaceae_C; genus Rhodoferax_B. The sequence continues at coordinate 2,007 of NZ_JBDTEM010000339.1, forward strand.
CGGACCTCATGTTTGCGACTGGCACCCATAGAAAAGCCGCAGCCCACTATGCCGCACTCAACGTGCGTCACAGTGAACTGCGGCTTTCAGAACCGGCTTACACCACGCTTTCGCGTGGCCCTGGCAATTGAAGGTTTACATCCAGTTCACGCCGTAGTGGCCATACACCTTTTCACCGTACGCATCCGAGTATTCTGGAACCGCGTCGTTGGCGTAGCGGGGTGCGCCTTCCAGCTGGGTCTTGGTGATGGGAACCACATAGCCATCGAGCTGGGTGTCGTACTTCAGGATGCTCCAGGGCAGTGGGTAGCGGTCCGTGCCCAGGCCCAGAAATCCACCAAACTCGAGTACCGCATAACGCACCGTGCCGGAACGCTTGTCGATCATCAGGTCGTCAATGGAGCCGAGCTTGTCGCCGACGCTGTTGTACACATTGGTACCTTCTACCTTGTCTGAAGAAATTACGTAGTTGCCTGTCATCTTGCTTCTCCTAAGTCTCCAGCCGATCAACAACACGTTGACGGGTCTGAAGACTCGTTTATCCGCTGTTTGGACGGCGGTGTAGAGCGGTGAAGCTGTGGTCTGGGCGTAGGACCAGGCCGTTTGGCAGCTTGTCATAGGACATACCGTGTGGGAGTGGCGATAGACCAGGTTGCCGAATGCGGAGTCTTGTGGTCATCGGCAACGGGGTAGACGCTGCGCAGGCCGGGTTCTAGATATACCATTTGCAAATGACCCTCGTACTACTTCCCGGCCTGCTGTGTGATGCCAGCGTATGGCACGACATGCTGCCCACCCTGCAAGCGCACAGCCCGTGCCTGGTCGCCAGCTACGGCATTTTGAACACCCTGGAGTCCATGGCCGAGCAGGTGCTGCAGACGGCTCCTGCGGGCCCGTTGGCCGTGGCGGGCCATTCCATGGGGGGCCGCGTGGCCTTGGAAATGCTGCGCCAGCAGCCCAGCCGCATACAGCGCCTGGCCTTGATGGACACCGGCTTTGAAGCGCTGGCACCCGGTGGTGCGGGCGAGAAGGAGCGCGCGGGCCGCATGGCCCTGCTGCAGACCGCGCGCCAGAGCGGCATGCGTGCCATGGGCCAGCAATGGGCGCGTGGCATGGTGCACCCATCGCGGCTGGACAGCCCGCTGTTTGCGCAGATTCTGGACATGATCGAACGCAGCAACCCAGAGGTGTTTGCCGCGCAAATCCATGCGCTGCTGCACCGGCCGGATGCCACCGCGCTGCTGGGCCACATACGCTGCCCTACGCTGCTGCTGTGCGGCCAGGAAGATGCCTGGAGCCCGTTGGCCCGGCACGCACAGATGCAGGATTTGATGGTGACGGCCCCGGTGGAGCTGGTGGCCATTGCGCAGTCCGGTCACATGAGCACCATGGAGCAGCCCGATGCCGTCTGCCAGGCGGTGCTGCGCTGGCTGGACGGGGTGCCGACCTGAGCGCTTGCCGTTGCTTCAGCGAGCCAGTCGTTGATCGGACACGCAGTCGGGCGTGAACCCGAACACGATGTTACGGTCGGGCGCTATAAGGCCCTTGCTGCGGCCCGCGTAGTGCAGGCGGCACAGGATGTCGCGCATCAGGTTCAGGCGCGCATGCCGCTTACTGTCGGTGCGCACGACACTCCATGGTGCCGCTGCGGTGTGGCTACCCAGCAGCATCAAGTCGCGGGCGGTGGAATAGGCATCCCAGTGCTGGACGGCGACGGCATCGATCGGGCTGATCTTCCACTGCTTCAAGGGATCTTTTCGGCGCGCTGCCAAGCGTGCCTTCTGCTCGTCCTTGCTGATGTCCAGGTAGTACTTGAGCAGCTGGATGCCCGAGTCGATCAGCATTTGCTCGAAGCGTGGCACCGACTGCATGAACTCGTGGTATTGCGCCTTGGTGCAAAAGTCCATCACATGTTCGACGCCTGCGCGGTTGTACCAGCTGCGGTTGAAAATCACCAGTTCTTCGGCCACCGGCAGGTGCGCTACGTAGCGTTGGAAGTACCAGGCGCGCGTGTCCAGGTCCGATGGCTTGCCCAGTGCGACGACCCGTGTTTCACGCGGGCTCAGGTGGGCCACGATGCGCTTGATGCTGCCGTCCTTGCCAGCGGCATCGCGGCCTTCGAGCAAGACCAAAATGCGCTCGCCGCGGGCGATGTAGTGCCGTTGCAGTTTGACGAATTCGACCTGCAGCGCATGCAGTTCGGCCTTGTAGTCGCCACGTGAGATGTTCGGCTCAGCTGGGCTGGGCTGGTGGGTTTTGTCGGTCGCCATGGAGTTGCCTTTCGATTGAGCCCCCAAAAGACTCTGAACACGTTCTAAGGTTACCGTTGCACTGTGGCCTTGCGCTGGTTTCCCGTCTGTCTGCTAGCGCACGGAACACTGCGTGCGTTGCATTACCTAGCGTAGGTGGGTAGGTAGTTACTCTATTTTTTATAGCTTTTGATTCAGTGTCTACCAGCGCTAGAGCCTGTTTTATGGCGTAGACCGGAGTGGAGCCGACCCGCTTGGATGCATCGTGCGGATTGTCGGGCACGGTGCGCAGCTGTTCCCCGGCCGCGCTGCAATGGACTGGGTATTGCTTGATAGACGATTTCGTTGTTTAGAACTGATTTTTAAGTAGTTTGTGGTGAATGTCTATCGTCCTAAAGTGGCTGCACACCGACTCCTGCACGCTTGTGCGCAGGGTCCTGGTTCACCCCACCACAGGAGTTTCCATGCCATCCGACACCGCTGAACTGACCAGCTTGCCCCCCGAATTGGAGTCTGCCCGTGCGGTCGCTCTGTCTACCAATTTGCCCTATGCGGGCGGTGTCACCCCGGCCGTTGCCTGGCGTTTGTTTGAAGCTGGCGCGGCCCAATTAGTCGACGTGCGCACTGCGGAAGAGCGTAAGTTTGTTGGCCACGTGCCCGGCAGCGCCCATGTACCTTGGGCTACCGGCACCAGCCTGACGCGCAACCCGCGTTTCGCCCGTGAGTTGGAGGCCAAGGTCGGTGGCAAAGAGGCGGTTGTGCTGCTGTTGTGCCGCAGCGGAAAACGCTCGGCCTTGGCGGCCGAAGCGGCTGCCAAAGCGGGCCTGGCGCGTGTCTTCAACGTGCTCGAAGGCTTTGAGGGCGAGATCGACGGTCAGCAGCACCGCGGTGGCGCCGATGGCTGGCGCTTCCATAGCCTGCCCTGGGTGCAGGACTGATGGCCGCCCCGGTATTTGACGTGGGCCACATCGTGCAGGCTTTGCACGGCGTGCGGGCCGAGTGGCGTGCGGCACAGGGACGGTCTACCGAGCCCGGTGGGCGTGAGTTTCCATCGCGCAACGCGCTGGCGGGCATTGTCGAGTCGCTCAAGGGCGTGCTGTTTCCCATGCGCTTAGGTCCGGTAGACCTGCGCCAGGAAAGCGAAGATTTTTACGTGGGCTATACCCTGGATGCAGCCCTACATGGCTTGCTGGCACAGGTGCGGCTGGAGTTGCGCCTGGTGGAAGACGTGCCGGTGGGCACCCAGCCGACCCAGGTGGTGCAGCAGTTTGCCCAGGCCTTGCCCGGCATCCGCCGCCTGCTCGACAGCGATGTGCTGGCCGCCTTCCATGGCGACCCGGCGGCGCGCAGTGTGGACGAGGTGCTGCTGTGCTACCCCGGCATCCTGGCCATACTGCACCACCGGCTGGCGCACCAGCTGTATCGCCAGGGCCTGCCGCTGCTGGCGCGCATCGTGGCCGAGTTGGCGCACAGCGCCACCGGTATCGACATCCACCCCGGGGCCAGCATCGGCCCGGGCTTCTTCATCGACCACGGTACCGGCGTGGTGATCGGCGAGACAGCGCGCATCGGCCAGCGCGTACGCATCTACCAAAACGTCACGCTGGGGGCCAAGCGCTTCAGCACCGATGCCCAGGGCCACCTGGAAAAAGGCCAGCCGCGCCATCCCATCGTGGAAGACGACGTGGTCATCTACGCCGGGGCCACCGTGCTGGGCCGCGTGACGCTGGGGCAGGGCGCCAGCATCGGCGGCAATGTGTGGTTGACCCACGATGTGGCACCGGGTGCCCATGTGACCCAGGCCACGTCGCGGCAGGAACCCCGCCCCGCAGCACCCATACCGTCGGAACCTGTGCTTGCATGAGTGCGATTGTGGAGAGCCTGGGCGTGGTGGTGCGCCAGTTGCGCGAAGCCCAGGGCTGGTCGCAAGAGCAACTTGCCGAGCACTCGGACCTGAACCGTTCCTACGTGGGCGAAATCGAGCGCGGGCGGGCCATTGCATCCATCGTCACCGCCGACAAGCTGGCCCGCGCGCTAGGGGTTTCGCTGTCGGTGTTGCTGGCGCATTGCGACCAGTTCGCCCAGCGGCGCACCGCGCAACGCATCCATTTGGCGGCTATAGCATGTTGAAAGATGCCTCCAGGCACCAGACACTGCGGGCCGTTCTGACCTCTTGAACGCGGCGCGCCAGATTCCATCGGCCGCGCGCCGCCCCATCCGTTTTCTTTTCTTTTTAATCCCAGGGAGTTTTCCATGAGCAGCCAAATCACGACCCTCGGCGACAGCGCTGCACGCCAGCTAGCCAACGCGACCAAGACCGCACCCCAGCTGGAAACCATTTCGCCCCGTTGGCTTACGCACTTGCTGCAATGGGTGCCGGTGGAAGCCGGTATCTACCGCCTGAACAAGGTGAAGAACCCCGAGTCCATCAAGGTCACATGCACCGCCCGCCAGACCGAAAACCAACTGCCGCGCACCTTTGTGGATTACGAAGAACAGCCCCGCGAGTTCTTCCTGAATGCCGTGAGCACCATCCTCGATGTGCACACCCGCATTTCTGACCTGTACAGCAGCCCGCACGACCAGATCAAAGAGCAACTGCGCCTGACCATCGAGACCATCAAAGAGAACCAAGAGAGTGAGCTGATCAACAACCCCGACTACGGCTTGTTGTCGCAAGTCACCGACGCACAACGCATCTTCCCGCTGACCGGTGCGCCCACGCCCGACGACCTGGACGAGCTGTTGAGCAAGGTCTGGAAAGAGCCCGCCTTCTTCCTGGCGCACCCCTTGGCTATCGCCGCCTTTGGCCGCGAAGCCACCCGCCGTGGTACGCCACCACCCACCGTCAGCCTGTTTGGTTCGCAGTTCATCACCTGGCGCGGTGTGCCGCTGATCCCTTCGGACAAAGTGCCGGTGGCCGACGGCAAGAGCAAGATTTTGCTGCTGCGCGTGGGTGACAAGCGCCAAGGCGTGGTGGGCCTGTTCCAGCCCGGTCTGCCGGGTGAGCAAGCGCCGGGTCTGTCAGTGCGCTTCATGGCCATCAACGACCAGGCGATTGCCTCGTACCTGATCTCGCTGTACTGCTCGCTGGCGGTGCTGACCACCGACGCGCTGGCGGTGCTGGACGATGTGGAAATCGGCAAATACCACGACTACGCCGACACCTACAAGTAAGCCATGGCCAACCTTCCACAACCCAACTTGCCAGCGGGCTTGCCCGACCCGGCGGCGTTGGCGGCCATGGCCAGTGCGCTATTCCAAGCCCTGCCGGGGCAGGCAGCGCCTGGCGCACAGTTCCCGGCCAACATCGCGCCACCGGGTTCGCCCCTGTCCAGCCCGGCGGGCTTTGGCCCGAATGTGCCCGGCACGCCGATTCCGCAGGGCCAAATCCCCGGTACGAACCTGCTGCCCGCATCCCCCAGCCACGTGCTGAACCTAGGCAACCGCGCCCCCGCGCTGCTGCCGCATGCCCAGGCGGGCAATGGCGTGCCGGATAAGGCCGTGAGCGCCGTGCCCGGCTACGATCCGCGTGTGGGCGGCGTGCTGCAAGGCGTGCCCGAAGCCATTGGTTCGGGTTCGCCGTTCTACTTTGTGGCCGAAAAGCTGGGGCCGCCGCAAGGCACGCCTGGGCCTTCCAGCCTCGATGCCTTGAGCAGCCAGCCGTTCCAGCCGCTCGCCGTGCCCACGGCCAGCGCCCCCAAGGCACCGCCTGTGCCGCAAAGCACGCCCGCGTTCTACTTTGTGGATGCGGTCACGCTGCCGAATGGCTATGCCACGCCCGCGACTCCGGGGGCGCGTGAGGTGCCTGCCTACCAAGGCGGAGCCCACCCCGCGTTTGACGTGCATGCTGTGCGCCGTGATTTCCCCATCCTTTCCGAAAAGGTGCACGGCAAGCCACTGGTGTGGTTCGACAACGCCGCCACCACGCACAAGCCACAGTCGGTGATCGACCGCATCGCCTACTTCTACGAACACGAAAACTCCAACATCCACCGCGCCGCCCATGACCTGGCCGCCCGTGCCACCGATGCCTACGAGGGCGCACGCGAGCGGGTGAAAAAGTTCATCAACGCACCCGATGTGAACGAGGTGATCTTTGTGCGCGGCACCACCGAGGCCATCAACCTGGTGGCCAAGAGCTGGGGCGGCCAGCATGTGGGCGAGGGCGACGAGATCATCGTGTCCCACCTGGAGCACCACGCCAACATCGTCCCTTGGCAGCAACTGGCTGCCGCCAAAGGGGCCAAGCTGCGCGTGATTCCGGTGGACGACAGCGGCCAGGTGTTGCTGGACGAATACCGCAAGCTGCTCAACGACCGCACCAAGATCGTCGCCGTGACGCAGGTTTCCAACGCCCTGGGCACCGTGGTGCCGGTGAAGGAGATGGTGGAACTGGCCCACCGTGCCGGTGCCAAGGCGCTGGTCGATGGCGCGCAGTCCATCTCGCACATGCGGGTGGACGTGCAAGACATCGGGGCCGACTTCTTCGTTTTCTCAGGCCACAAGGTCTTTGGCCCCACCGGTATCGGCGTGGTCTGGGGCAAGCGCGAGGTGGTGGAAGACATGCCCCCGTGGCAGGGTGGCGGCAACATGATTGCCGACGTGACCTTCGAGAAAACCGTGTTCCAGCCCATCCCGAACAAGTTCGAGGCGGGCACCGGCAACATCGCCGACGCGGTGGGCCTGGGTGCGGCCATCGACTATGTGAACAAGGTGGGCATCGAGAATATCGCCCGCTACGAGCACGAGCTGGTGGCTTACGGCATGAAAGCCTTGGGGGCTATTCCCGGCGTGCGCCTGATCGGCACGGCGGCTGACAAGGCCAGCGTCATGTCTTTTGTGTTGGCAGGCTACAGCACCGAAGAAGTCGGCAAGGCTCTGAACGAGGAGGGCATTGCCGTACGCACCGGCCACCACTGCGCCCAACCCATTCTGCGCCGCATGGGCGTGGAAACCACGGTGCGCCCCTCGGTGGCGTTCTACAACACCTTCGCCGAAATCGACCAGATGGTGGAGGTGGTGAAACGTCTAGCTTCTGCACGGCGCAACGGCTAAGCGCTTCGTACTATAAAAATAAGAGCTGCCAGCGCAGGCGCTACCTGCGCTGGCAGCTATTTTTTTATAAATTTTGAGCTACCTCAATTTAACCGGGAACCTGGACTACCCGCACATCCAGCTGCGCCAGCTTGGTAAACGCTGCGTCACCTGTCACAAAAATCACGCCCGTATCCCATTCCAGCGCGCTGGCCGCTTGCAGGGCATCTGGCGTTTTGAGGCTGTGGCGGGCGCGCAGGTAGGTGGCCAGATCCACCACGGCGGGGCTGAGCTCCAGAATCTGCACGCTGGCAAAAAACGCGTCGTAAGTGGTCAGGGTGGCGGTGTCGGATTCGCGCAGTGGTTTGACCCGACATTCAAGTAACGACAGGCGGGACACCGCAAGCTCCACGGATGGCTGGCGGTGGGTGAGCTGCGCCAACAGCGTCGTAGTCGCGGAACGAAAGGGCGCGGCCCCTTCAAAGCGGTAAATCAGCGCGCAGGCATCCAGAAACAGCCTCACCGCCCACTCCAGCCCTCGGTGGCCTCGGCCATGCGCGCTTGCAGGCCTGCAGCATCCAAGCCGTCGGCCGCTGCGTCTTGTTGCAACAGGATGTCCAGGGCCTTGCTGCGCGGAGGAGGGGCGCTGCGCTGGGCCTGCGCCAGCAGCTGCGCATAGTCTTCGGGGCGCAGCAGTACCGCACCGGGGCGGTTGCGCTTCATGAGATGGACGGGCCCGATGGCGAGCAGTGCGTCCAGCGCGGCAAAGCCACTGCGCTTGATGTCGGCGACAGTAACAATATTCATAATGGACCCTTTTTCATTACTGATAACGGTACTTGTATTGTAGAGCCTTGCGCCGTTTTGGGACTCAGACCTTTTGGTTCTGAGCTCATGCGCATAAGCAAACCACGATTGCGTCGTTTGTTTCTGTGTCGGTTTTACCCACAATCCGGGCCATGACAACGCCCCGCATCCTCATCATCCCCGGCTGGCGCAACTCCGGTCCCGGTCATTGGCAAAGCCTGTGGGCCGAGCAGCTTGCCGGGGTGGAGCGGGTGGACCAGGACGACTGGATCGCCCCGTCCCGCACCGCCTGGATCGCCTCCATCAGCCAGGCCATCCTGGCCCGCCCCGGCCCGGTGGTGGTGGTGGCGCACAGCCTGGGCTGCATCGCGACGGCGCATTTGCCAGCTGAAGCGGCAGCGCGCATTCATGGTGCGTTGCTGGTGGCCCCGATCAACCCGGAACGTCGCGCTGTGCTCAGCGTCTT
>NZ_JBDTEM010000340.1:0-10992 GCF_039922535.1 Rhodoferax sp.
CGGCCCCCAAGCCCTGAGGCTGGTTGTATAGAAATAAAAAAGGGCCTTGTGGCCCTTTTTTTATTTCAGCCGTTTGATCAGGCTGGAGGTGTCCCAGCGCTGGCCGCCCATTTGCTGCACATCGGCATAAAACTGGTCTACCAGGGCGGTGACCGGCAAGCGCGCGCCGTTGCGCTTGGCTTCGTCCAGCACCAGGCCCAGGTCTTTGCGCATCCAGTCCACGGCAAAGCCGAATTCAAACTGGTCGGCCACCATGGTTTTGCCCCGGTTGTCCATTTGCCAGCTTTGGGCCGCGCCCTTGCCAATCACTTCTAGCACCTGCACCATGTCCAGCCCCGCATGTTGGCCAAAGGCCACGGCCTCGCTCAGGCCCTGCACCAAGCCGGCGATGCAAATCTGGTTCACCATCTTGGCCAACTGGCCTGCGCCGCTGTCACCCACCCGGGTGCAGGCGCGCGAGAATGCCATGGCGGTGGGGGCGATGGCATCAAAGGCGGCTTGGTCGCCACCGCACATGACCGTCAGCAGGCCGTTTTGTGCCCCGGCCTGGCCGCCAGACACCGGTGCGTCAATGAAGCGCAGGCCCAGGGTGCGGGCGGCCCCGTCTAGCTCGCGGGCCACTTCGGCCGATGCGGTGGTGTGGTCCACAAAAATCGCGTCCGGCTCCATGCCCGCAAAAGCGCCGTCGGCGCCTAGCGTGACCGAGCGCAGATCCGCATCGTTACCGACGCAGCAAAACACGATGTCTGCTCCCCGCGCAGCCAGGCGTGGAGTTTCGGCCTGTTTTGGGGCTCCGGCGCTGGTGTACTCTGCACAGAAAGCTATTGATTTGGTAGCGGTACGGTTGTACACGGTGACCGAGTGCCCCGCCAGCGCCAGGTGCGCCGCCATCGGGTAGCCCATCACGCCCAGGCCGAGGAAGGCGACTTTTTGGGTAGGAACGGCGGTGTAGGTTTTGGGGTTGGTACTAGACATGGGTGGTAAATGTTAGCGGGTGATAGGTTGGCGGGCACAGCTCAAGGACGTGGCTGACTCTATCCGAGGATGCCACGGAACTGGCTTTGCCCGGCCGTAAGAATCGCGCCCTGAAAGACGCGAAGCACTGCAGTCTGGAGGTGAGCCTAAACGATGGCGAAATGCTCGGTCCCAGCCGCCAGATCCTGGGTTTTGGCGCGCTGGCTGTTGAGCTTGATTTGCAAACGCAGGTCGTTGAGCGAGTCGGCGTGGCGCAGGGCATCTTCGTAGCTGATGAGCTGACCCTCGTAGGCATCGAACAGGGCTTGGTCAAAGGTCTGCATGCCCAGGTTGCGGCTCTTCTTCATGATCTCTTTGATCTCGGTGACTTCGCCTTTGAAGATCAAGTCCGAAATCAACGGGGTGTTGAGCAAAATCTCGACTGCTGCCGCCCGGCCCTTGCCGTCTTGCCGGGGAATCAGGCGTTGCGACACGACGGCACGCAGGTTCAGCGATAAATCCATCAGCAACTGGGCCCGGCGCTCTTCGGGGAAGAAGTTCAGGATGCGGTCAAGCGCCTGGTTGGCGTTGTTGGCGTGCAGCGTGGCCAGGCACAGGTGACCGGTCTCGGCGAAGGCTACGGCGTGTTCCATGGTGGTGCGGTCACGGATTTCACCCATCAGAATGACATCGGGGGCCTGGCGCAGCGAGTTCTTCAGGGCCGCGTCCCAGCTGTCGGTGTCCAGGCCTACTTCGCGCTGGGTGACGACGCAGTTTTTATGCGGGTGCACAAACTCCACCGGATCTTCGATGGTGATGATGTGGCCATACGAGTTCTCGTTGCGCCAATCGACCATGGAGGCCAGGGTGGTGGATTTGCCGCAACCGGTGCCGCCGACCAGAATGCACAGGCCGCGCTTGGTCATCGCTACGTCTTTCAGGATCTGTGGCATGCCCAGGCCGTCCACGGTGGGGATGCTGACCGGGATCACCCGCAGCACCATGCCCACCTTGCCTTGTTGCACAAAGGCATTCACGCGGAATCGACCAATGCCCGCTGGCGAGATGGCAAAGTTGCATTCCTTGGTCCGTTCAAATTCGGCTGCCTGCTTGTCGTTCATCACCGAACGTGCCAGGGCCAGCGTGTGGGCGGCAGTGAGCGGCTGGGGTGAGACTTTGGTGACCTTGCCATCGACCTTGATGCCGGGCGGAAATTCGGAGGTGATGAAAAGGTCACTGCCGTTGCGGCTGACCATGAGCTTCAAGAGGTCGTTGATGAATTTGCTGGCTTGATCGCGTTCCATCGTGTGTGCCTTCAGTTGGGACGGTCGCTGAACCGCGCGCTGATGGCGCGTAGCCGCAGCGAGAGTTTGCGTGCCAGCAGGGCAATCAGGCAGGCCGCCAACCGGGGGTCGCTGTTCATCATGTCGTCCATCGACTCGGCGCTGAGCGCGGCGATTTCGCAGTCGTCCAGCGTAGTGCACGCCGAAAAGCGGATGCCGCTGTCGAGCAAAGACATTTCCCCCAGGATGTCGCCTGGCCGGGTCTCGGCCAGCCGCAGGTGTTCGCCCCAAGGCTGCAGCCGGTCTACCGCGATCGTGCCTTTGAGTAGAACGACCATGAAGTTGCCGTACTCTCCCTGGCGGATGATGTCGCGCCCGCCAGGCACCAGAGCGAATTGGAAAAAGCGTTCCATGCGCTCGATGGAGGCCGGGTCGAGCTGCTCCATATTCTTGTCTTTGGCCCACAGGGCTTGCAGGGTGCGCACGCTGCTGCCGGTGGGCAGGCGCTTGGCCCCGACTTCGATGGCGCGAGCTTCCCACGGCACCAGCATCGAAGGGTCGATGTTTTGGCCGTTGAACGCGGTGGTGAACAGCATCGAGTCCGGCGGTGCTGCCTCCGGTTTGGGCTCCGACTTGTGGAGTAAAAACTCCAGAATACCCTTCATGGGGTGCTCCAATCGTGGTGGGTCATGTTCATCCCGGGAAGTTTTCCGGAATTTTGGCTTTGCCCCGGGCTTCTGCCGGGCTGATGATGTTGCGGCGGACCAAATCGGTCAGATTTTGGTCGAGTGTCTGCATGCCCACGCTGCTGCTCGTTTGGATGGTGGAATACATCTGGGCCACCTTCGCTTCGCGAATCAGGTTACGGATGGCGCTGGTGCCTAGCATGATCTCGTGTGCGGCCACCCGGCCCTGGCCGTCCTTGGTCTTGCACAGGGTTTGTGAGATGACGGCCTGCAGTGATTCCGACAGCATGGCGCGGACCATTTCTTTTTCTTCGGCTGGGAATACGTCAATGATCCGGTCAATGGTTTTGGCTGCGCTGGAGGTGTGCAAGGTGCCAAACACCAGATGCCCGGTTTCTGCCGCCGTCATGGCCAGTCGGATAGTTTCCAGGTCGCGCATTTCGCCGACCAGAATGGCATCCGGGTCTTCACGCAGGGCCGAGCGCAGGGCGGCGGCAAAGCTCAGCGTGTGTGGGCCCACTTCGCGCTGGTTGATCAGACATTTTTTGGATTCGTGGACAAACTCGATGGGGTCTTCTACCGTCAACACGTGGCCGTACTCGGTCTCATTGAGGTGGTTCACCATCGCGGCCAGCGTGGTGGACTTGCCCGAACCCGTAGGGCCGGTCACCAGCACCATGCCACGTGGTTTGAGGGCCAGATCGCCAAAAATCTTGGGCGCGTTGAGCTGCTCTAGCGTGAGAATCTTTGACGGAATGGTCCGCAGCACTGCGCCTGCGCCCCGTGCGTGGTTGAATGCATTCACGCGGAACCGCGCCAGGCCCTCAATTTCGAACGAGAAATCGACCTCTAAAAACTCTTCGTACTGTTTGCGCTGGCTGTCGCTCATGATGTCGTAGACCATGGCGTGGACGGTTTTGTGGTCCAGCGGATCAACGTTGATGCGGCGCACATCGCCATGTACGCGGATCATGGGCGGCAAGCCGGCCGACAAGTGCAAGTCCGAGGCTTTGTTTTTTACGCTGAATGCGAGCAGTTGGGTGATGTCCACGGAGCCCCTTGATGTTTGGTACGCTGTAGGTTTGATTATGACTACGATTAGTAACAATCTCCAAGGCGTTCGTGAGCGCATCGTTACAGCGTGTACGCGTGCATTGCGGCCAAGCCACAGCGTGGGCCTGCTGGCCGTTTCCAAAACCTGGGGGCCCGAGGCGGTGCGCGAGGCTTTTGCGGCAGGGCAGACCCGATTCGGCGAAAACTACATCCAGGAGGCGGTAGAGAAAATCGCTGCTTTGCAGGATTTGCCCCTCGAATGGCACTGCATCGGCCCCATCCAAAGCAATAAAACGGCGTTGGTGGCTGCGCATTTTGACTGGGTGCACAGCATCGACAGGGTCAAAATCGCCCAGCGGTTGAATGACCAGCGCCCGACAAACTTACCGCCTCTGCAGGTGTGTCTGCAAATCAATGTGGACGGTGGTGTGAGTAAATCCGGTGTGCCGCCTGCTGATGCATGGGCGCTGGCGACCCAGGTTGCAACTTTACCCCGACTGTGTTTGCGGGGCCTGATGGTGATCCCAGAGCCCGCGGCGGACTACGCAGGGCAGCTGGCTGTATTCGCGCAGGCCAAAGCCTTGTTTGACAGCCTTGCCGAAGCGATTCGACCCGTGGCCTCCCGTTTTGATACCTTGTCGATGGGGATGACGGCTGACCTGGATGCCGCGGTGGCGGCTGGCAGCAGTATGGTGCGCGTGGGCACCGCTATTTTTGGGGCGCGGTAACCGGGTCCGTAAGGAGCCCGTGGCATTACTGTGCGGGCACGATCACCGCAACCCGTCGGTTTTGCATGCGTCCTGCAGGGGTGTCGTTGGCCACCACCGGGCGGTCTTTGCCCCAGCCTCGGACTTCCATGCCGTCCAAGGGTAAGCCTTGCGATGCCAGTGCACGTGCGACGGCCTCGGCTCGGCGCAGGGACAGCGTTTGGTTGAACGCTGCAGAACCTACATTGTCGGTATGCCCCTCTACTTTCAGGTGGTCAATACCCAGCCGTTCCAAGGCGCTGCCGATGCGGGTGGTCACGGCCTGGCTTTCGCTATCTATGGCATCCGATGCGGTATCAAACAGTATCTTGCCCGAAATAGGGTATTCCCAGCCTTCTTCGGTGCGAACAAAGCCCAGGCGCTGTAATTCGGCTGTGCGCTGTGCAGCAGGATCTAAGGTGGGTGCCGGAGGCATTGATTGGCATGCGCCCAACAAGACCAGCGTGAAAATGGCTGCGGATCCCAGGAGGTGGCGGCGTGCTGGAAAGTCCGTGTGTGGTCGCGTTCTTGGGTGGATACGTGGTGGCATTACGGAGCTTCTCGTTCGTCGACCGGATGCAGGGGGCCATGTCCGTCATGTTGATCGGTGTAGGCATTAAAAATGTGGCGCTGCCCGCGTTGTTGGCTCTTGACCCGGTACATCGCCCGGTCGGCGGCACGCAGAAGTTGTTCTGCGGTTTGACCGTGTATGGGGTAGATCGCAATGCCAATGCTCAGCGATGGCACGATGTGGTCTTGTGGTCGACTATCCAGTGGCAAGGCCATACTGGCGATAATTTTGTCGGCAATCCGCGCGGCATCCTCCACGTTGTGCAGAGGTGCTAGCAAAATGGCAAATTCATCGCCTCCGAGGCGGGCCACTACATCGTTTTCCCGCACTTGCGCCCGAACCCGATCGGCTACTTCAATCAAAAGGGTATCACCCACTGCATGGCCATAACGGTCGTTAATTGACTTGAAGTGGTCATTATCTAAGTATAAAACCGCCAAACTACCCCCGGTGGTCTGGATGTCTTGCAGCGCTCTGGTGAGGCGGCGGCGAAAGTATGTGCGGTTGGGCAGGCCGGTCAGACTGTCGTGGTTGGCGAGGTGCGAAAGGGATTTATTTTCTTGGTGCAGTTGGGTCTGGTAAGCCTCTATTTCCATCAGCAAGGCGTTGAAATCTTCGCCCAGTTGGTGGAATTCTGTGATGTTGGATGCGGGTGCCCGGGCCGCGGTGGCGCGGTCAAACCGGGCGGCGTGAGTCACACTGGTCAGGACGAGTACTGGTTGAAGAATATCCTTCTGGATACGCCGTGACAGCTGGCGTACCGCCACCGCTCCAAACCCCAGGCATACAAGCATGCCTGCCAAGTCCATCAATATAAATCCCACAAAGCCTGCGCCGTCGCCACGCAGGCGCACTTCGGCAATGCGCTTGCTTTGGTACATCACTGGCGTGATGGTGGGCTGGGGCAAGAGCAGGGCAACGATACGGTCGCCTACGGCATCGGGCAGGCTGTCGGTCGGTCGGATATAGCGTCCCAGCAAGGTACCATGGGCATCCACAATCTGGGCGCTGGCCAGAGATTCTTGGCGTGCAATCAGCCCCAGTGATTCCTGGATGGCAATTGTGTCTCGAAACACTATCGCGGCTTCCGTTGTGTAGGCAATCGACCGAGCTACCAGTTGCAGGTTCTGGTCTGCGGCGCTGCGCAATGCGACCAAGGCGGCTACTGTCAGTGCAAATCCCACCGCCAGCATCACGATGGTGGCGACGCGGAAATGGGCATGTTGCAAGGTGGCCAACAGGCTTACCCGGCTTGCTGCTGGCGAGGGCGTGTGGGTGTGCTGGCTCATGGGAGGGCCTTCGCAGCGCGCCGCCCGAGTCGCAGGACCTGCGGATTTACCCGCACGCCGCTGCGGGCAACTGCATCTAAATTGACTTCAAAGTGCACTCTATTTGGGTCATTGGGATCTAGGCACACCATGGCACCCGCTGCACATGGTGGAATGCGTTCGCTGACGGTCAGCACGGGAGATCCCACTACATTGGAAAATATGCGGCGGGAAGTGGATTCGTCCAGCGTACCTATATACAAAGCATCGCACTGGGTGGCTATAGGTGCGTCATTGTCGAGCGCCAGTGCATGTATGACGATGGGCCGATGGGCCAGGGCCGCCAATCCGTTCTTCAGCAAGTGTTCTGTATGTATGCCGCGTCCCACAACACACAAGCGCAGCGGCATGGATTCGTTGGGCCAACGTGCGTAACTCAATATGCCCAGCAATGTCTCCGAGACGCCAAGCCGCTCAACCTCCATTGGAGGCTGCTGGGCCAACGTCAAACTGGTCAAAACGCAGAATGCGCTGCCCAACAGCGCACGCAGCGTGGCAGGTAGACGGACTGTGTACCTCATGCCAGGCGCAGGCGGGTAGAGTTTTTAACCTCTTCCATCACCGCGTAGGTACGGGTTTCGCGCACACCGGGTAGCTGCCATAGCACCGTACCCGCAAAGTCTCGGTACGCTAGCATGTCGGCCATGCGGGTTTTCAGGAGGTAGTCAAAGCCACCGGCCACCATGTGGCACTCCATGATCTCGGGGCGGACCTGCACGGCGGCCTTGAATGCATCAAACACATTGGGCGTGGTGCGGTCCAGCAGTACCTCCACAAACACCATCATCGATGCACCCAATTGCAGCGGATTCAGGCGCGCTTCGTAACCCAAGATGTAGTTGTCTTTGGTGAGGCGCTGCACCCGCGCCAGCACCGCCGTGGGCGACAAAGCCACCTTCTCCGCTAGTTTGAGGTTGGAAATGCGACCATCCTCCTGCAAAAATCCCAGGATCTTCAGGTCGATTCGGTCCAGGTCGGGGAAGGGCGTTGTCACCAAGATGGAATCAGGATAAACGGTAGGTTGCAAGGTGGATGCTGGTTTCGGTGCTGCTGATGCCGCGCACCAGCCGAATGCGTTCCAACACCTGCGACAGTTCAGCCAAGTGTGCCGCACGCAGCTCGGCCAGCAAGTCCCATTGGCCGTTGGTGTCGTGCAGGGTGGCAACGCCTGGTTCGCCCAGCAGGCTGTCGATGACTGCACGGGTGGCATTGCCGGCGACCGCAATCGACATCCAGGCGGAAATGCCATGGGGCTCAGCATCGGGTCGCAGCCGCACGGTGTAGCCGACGATCACGCCCGCATCCTCCAGCTTGGTAATGCGGTTGGTGACCGTGCCGCGGGACACCCCTAGCTTGTGCGCCAGAGTGGCTACCGTGGTTCGGGCGTCTTTACGTAACAAAGAGATCAGCTGTTGGTCGGTCACATCCATCGCTGTATTTTGCGGCCATTCATTGGGGAAAAATAGTTGTGACGACACAAAGTCAATGCCACAAAGGGCAATCAATAATGCAATCGGCTGTGTTTTAAAAGCAACAATGCATGATCGTTTTTATAGGGTTATCGCTAGTAGCTTTGGGTTTTGGTGCACACTTGCCTACGTTATTTCTTTTTAACCCGATAGGAACATTGATATGAAAAAGAGTTTGATCGCACTGGCAGTTCTGGCCTCCACTGGCGCAATGGCCCAGTCTTCCGTGACTTTGTACGGTATCGTTGACGTTGCTCTGCAATCGGCTAAGGTTACCGGCGCTCCACGTTTGAACACCGTTGCCAGCGGCAATGTGAACGGCAGCCGTTTCGGCCTGAAGGGTTCGGAAGATCTGGGCGGCGGCTTGAAGGCTCTGTTCGTTCTGGAAAACGGTTTCAGCGTTGACACCGGCGCTTCCGGTGGCGGTGCTGGCCTGAATGGCATCACCAACACCAAAGCTGCTACCGCGATTTTCGGCCGTCAAGCCTACGTCGGTTTGGCTGGTGGCTTCGGCGAATTCCGTATCGGTAATGTGAAAACCGCTTACGACGACACGGCCATCAACAGCGATACCGTGTTTGACTCTAACTACGCTCCTGCCTACTCGGTGTGGGCTAACGGTGCTGGCTACAACGCCGCTCCTGGCAACTCGGTGTACTACACCTCGCCTTCGTTTGGCGGTGTGACGGTTACGGGTAGCTACGCTTTGGGCGAAAACAAGACCGCAACGACCAACGCCAAAGGCCTGGGTGC
Source organism: Rhodoferax sp. (assembly GCF_039922535.1). GTDB lineage: Bacteria > Pseudomonadota > Gammaproteobacteria > Burkholderiales > Burkholderiaceae_C > Rhodoferax_B. The sequence continues at coordinate 8,844 of NZ_JBDTEM010000340.1, forward strand.
TGTGAACGTTCAGTACACTGGCGGCCCAATCTACGCTAGCTTGGCTTACCAAGAAGACAAGACTTCGGCTCCTGGTGTCGGCACCACTCCTACCGGCTCTTACAAAGACACTTTGGCCAACTTCTCGTACGACTTGGGTGTTGTCAAGCTGCTGAGCAGCTACAACCGCCACGTTGATACCAGCAACACCAAGTCGGACCAGTTCCAACTGGGTGCGGACGTTCCAGTGGGCGCAGCTCTGACCCTGTCGGGCGGCTATGCTTACTCCAAAGACAAGCCTGCGAATGGCGTGGCTGGCGACAAGCGCGATGGTTTCGGCATTGGTGCCAAGTACGCCCTGTCCAAGCGTACCTTTGTTTACACCGGCGCTACCTACTACGAAACCAAGCCAGCTGGCGGCGGTTCCAAAGTTAAGGGCGACATCTACGCAGTGGGCATTCAGCACTCCTTCTAAATCCACGCTGGCGTAAGCCAGTAGGGTTCTAGATGACAAAAAGCCACCCGGTTTTCCGGGTGGCTTTTTTTTATGGCCGATTTGCCTTTATGGCAGTTTTATATGACAAAACGTCAATATCCATGCATAAAGCTAGCAAACCTGTCGATTTACATTGGCATGCCGCCTGGCGACACTAGATGCATTCCCCACCACAGGCCTGCACCATGACTACCACCTCCCTCGTTTCCACCCCTTTCCTCAGCGCCCATGACGTGGCCACCATCGTGCAGCGCAAGGGGCTGGATGCCTGTCTGCGCGGTATGGCCGAGACCATCCAGGCGGACTTTCTGCGCTGGGAAGCGTTTGACAAATGTGCCCGTGTGGCCAGCCACTCTACCGACGGCGTGATCGAGCTGATGCCGATTGCCGACGACCTGAGCTACGCCTTCAAATACGTCAACGGCCACCCTAAAAACAACCAACTCCACGGCCTGCCCACGGTGATGGCATTTGGCGTGCTGGCCAGCGTGGCCACCGGCGTGCCCGAGCTGCTGAGCGAGCTGACCCTGACCACCGCCATTCGCACCGCCGCCACCTCGGTGGTGGCAGCCCGTGCCCTGGCCCGCCCCAACAGCCGCCGCATGGCGCTGATCGGCAACGGCGCGCAAAGCGAATTCCAGGCCCTGGCCTTCCACCACCTGATGGGCATCGAAGAGGTACGCCTGTTCGACACCGACCCGCTGGCCACCGCCAAGCTGGCCGACAACCTGCGTAATACCGCCCTTAAAGTTGTCATCTGCACCAGCACCGCCCAGGCCGTGCGCGGTGCCGACATCGTCACCACCGTCACCGCCGACAAAACCAACGCCACCATCCTCACCCCCGAGATGTTGGAGCCCGGCATGCACATCAACGGCGTGGGCGGCGACTGCCCTGGCAAAACCGAGTTGCACCCCGACGTGCTGCGCGCTGCCAGCGTGTTTGTGGAATACGAGCCGCAAACCCGCATCGAAGGCGACCTGCAGCAACTGCCCGCCGATTTTGCCGTCACCGAACTCTGGCAAGTGCTGAACGGCAGCGCCGTGGGCCGCACCAGCGACGCGCAAATCACCGTGTTCGATTCCGTCGGCTTTGCCATGGAAGACTATTCGGCCCTGCGCTTCATGCGCGATACCGCCCGCGAATTGGGTCTGGGCCAGCGTTTGGCGCTGATTCCCGACCTCGCCGACCCGAAAGATTTGTATAGTCTGGTACGTCCTAGCGCTTCCCGCGTTGCGGCACCAGCCCTACTAGCAGAAACCATAGCAGCATGAGCAATCTCAGCAAGGGCGTAAGCCTGATTGGCGTCCCCACCGACATCGGCGCGGGCGTACGCGGCGCACGCATGGGCCCCGAGGCGTTGCGGGTCGCGGGCCTGGCCCAGGCGCTGGCCCAGTCGGGTCTGGACGTGCGCGACTGCGGCAATATCCGCGGCCCCGCCAATCCCTGGCTGCCCCCGGTAGACGGCTACCGCCATCTGCCCGAAGTGGCGCAATGGAATACCTTGACCCACAAAGTGGTCTACACCGAACTGCAGTTTGGCCGCCTGCCCATCATGCTGGGCGGTGACCATTGCCTAGGCATCGGCTCCATCAGCGCCGTGGCCCGTTTTTGTCGCGAGCAAGGCAAAAAACTCCGCGTGCTGTGGCTGGATGCGCATGCCGACTTCAACAC
>NZ_JBDTEM010000341.1:0-14212 GCF_039922535.1 Rhodoferax sp.
CACCGACACCTCGTTCATGCGTCTGGCCGACACGCCACCCACGGGGGCCGTGTTTGCGGGCTGGTCGGTCGCCGCGCCCACACTGGGCGACGCGGCAGCCGGTTTGCACCACCCGCAGGGCAGTTGGCAGGCCATCAGCACCGGTGTGATCAGTTCGTTCCTGAGCTGCTCGCTGCTGAGTGCCTCGTCGCTGGATTTCACTTGCAGCACCGCAAGCCAAGCCAACAGTAATTTTCTCAACGCCCAGTTCAGCAGCGGAGCCACCGAGGAAGGCAGCAGCGGTTCGCCCCTGTTTGAAACCATCGGCGGCGGCCACTACCTGGTCGGCCAGTTGTACGGCGGTAGTTCTAGCTGCAGCAACCCCAACGGTAGCAACGCCTATGGCCGGTTTGACGTGGCCTACAACGCTGCCCTGCGCCAGTGGTTGGCCCCCGCCACTTCAGGATGCAAGTGATATATTGCTATATTAATAGTAGCTTTATGTGCAGGTTGGGTATGCGCTAGAGGCTGTTTTTACTGGTTTATTTAACGGTAGACGGCAAGGCCAGTGTCTGGGCGCTGGGCGGTGCCAGCGGCCTGTTGAGTTCTAGCGAAAGATGTTGAACTTCTGCCGGTAAACCCTGTTGCTGGGTCCGCATGTAGTCGTAGCGGTCCCAAGAGATGGCGTTGCTAGCGGCTTCGTCCACCATGATGCGCGGGCGCAAAAACACCATCAGATTGGTTTTTTTGCGGGTCCGGCTCAGGCTGCGGAAAAACGCCCCGAGCCAGGGGATGTCGGCCACGCCGGTGACCTGCGCGGTATCGTCGATGGCGCTGTCTTCGAGCAGCCCACCCAGCACAATAATTTTGCCGTCGTTGACCACCACCGAGGATTCAATCGAACGCTTGTTGGTGGTCGGCCCCAAGGTGCTGCTGGTAGAGGCCACCGAAGACGACTCCTGGTAGATCGTCATGCGGATATTGCCGCTTTGGCCAATTTGCGGCTTGATGCGCAGGGTGATGCCCACGTCTTTGCGCTCGATGGTCTGAAACGGGCTACTGCTGCTGGTGCTGGTGTACGAGCCGGTGACAAACGGCACGTTCTGGCCCACGACGATCTTGGCCTCTTCGTTGTCCAACGTGACCACATTGGCGGTGGACAAGATATTGGTACCCGAGATCGACTCCAAGGCCGCCGCCACCGTGCCCAGGGTCAGCGTGGTGCTGCTGCTGATATCAAATATTTTGGCCCACTGGATGCCCAAGTCCACACTCTTGCTGGCATCTATCTCCACTACCAGTGATTCCACATACAGCTGCGCCCGGCGCGAATCCAGCTGCTCGATCACCTGGCGCATCTCTTTGAACCGGGGTTCGGGCGCGGTAATGATGAGCGCGTTGCTGATCGGGTCGGCCTGGATATCGCCGCCGGTGGAGGGCTGGGCCGCAGTGGCTACCGGGGTGGTCGATGCGGTTGATTCCTTGCTGCTGCTACTGGTGGTACTGGCGCTGTTGGCGTCGCCCGCCAGCGAGGTCTTGGTGGCGGTGCTGCTGCCAGACCCGCTGCTGCTGCTGGTCTGCGAAGGAAAGGCCGCCCGCAGCACCTGGGCCAGCCGGGTGGCATCGGTGTTCTTCAGGTAGACCACCCGCACGGTGGCGCTGTCCCGCGGGTGGTCCAGCCGCGCCACCAGCGCGCGGATGGCGGCCAGCTGCGCGGCGTTGGGGGCGCGCACCAGCAGGCTGTTGCTCTGGGTGTCGGCCACGATGGAGGCCGCTGTGCTGCTGCCGGTGGCCGCCGCGGGTGCGGCGGAGGTGGCTGCGCCCGTGCTGGCACTTACGGCGGTAGCGCTGCTGGTGGCGATGTCCGTCAACCGCCGCACTGTCACCACCATCTCGGCGGCGGAGGCATATTGCAAAGGCATCACTTCCACGTCGGTGGCGCTGGGAGTGTCCAGCGCGGCAACCACGGTGCGCAGCCGGTCCAGGTTGTTGGCGTAGTCGGTAATCACCAGCGAGTTGTTGCCCGCGTTGACGTTGATGACGTTGTTGGGGCTGATCAAGGGCCGCAGCACGGGTACCAGGTTATTGGCGTTTTCATAGCTGAGCTTGAAGATTTCGGTGACGATCTGGTCGCCCCGTGCCGCGCCCGCCGCCACCCGTACCGAGGCCGACTGCAGCTTGCCATCGGCCTCGGGAATGATCTTGTACAGGCCCGCCGTCTCCACCACGGTGTAGCCCTGCAGGCGCAAGGCGGCCAGAAAGTGGTCCCAGGCCTGCGCGGGGGAGACCGGGGTTTCGGTGTTCAGGGTCAGCGTGCCTTTGGCGTGCGGGTCCACCACGATGTTGCGGTGCGTGATCACCCCCAGGGTGCGCGCCACGCCTTCGATGTCGGCGTTGTAAAAATTGAGTGTGACCACCTCGGCTACGGGCTTCTTGGCGGCACGCGCGGGCACAGCCACTGCCAGGTTGCACAGCAGCGGCAGCGCCCACAAGGTGGATGAACGGTAAAAAAAGGCCATCGGAATAAAAGGAAATGTGCGTCAGCGCGGTCGGGGGTGGGCGGAAGGCCACCGGCACATGGCGCGTCGGTGCGGCATGGGAGCCGGGAGCCTGGATACGGCCCGGTAAGGCTCTGGATTCTGCGGGCCGCACATGGCGCGCCGGTATCGCGTGCACGTGGTTTTATAAAGATATGCGCGGCGTTCGTGCCCAGTAATGCTATATCTTATATAGCTGTCTGCGCAGGTGGAATATGCGGTGGATGGTCTTTTGGCTTGTGTCCGTATTAAGCAGGAAGCCATGCCGCGCGACCATGTGCTGCTGGCACCTCCGTTCATGGCTACGTACGGCGATCTGGCTGAGTTTGCTCGCACACTGGCTGCTCTCCCAAGGATGTGGCGGTGAGCAAGCTGAACGTTGGACATGCCACGTGTCGCGCCCATTCACGCCCTGGCCCTGTTCAGCCTGGCGCGGGCGCGGGCGGCCTGCGAGGCGGCTACGGGTTTACCGGTGTTGACAAGCCAACACAGCGCGGTGCGGGCTTTGCGGGCGCGCTTGGCCGCCCAGTGATAATCACCCCATCTAATTTTTGGGAGTGCGTGTGGATACCATTTTGCTGATCAAAGCCGCCATCATGGGCATCGTCGAGGGGTTGACCGAGTTTTTGCCGGTGTCCAGCACCGGGCATTTGATTCTGACCGGCTCGCTCTTGGGCATGACGGACGACAAGTCCAAGGTGTTCGACATCGCCATCCAGACCGGTGCCATCCTGGCCGTGATCATCGTTTACTGGCAGCGTATCGCCGGGGCCATCAGCGGCTTTAGCAGCAGCGCACGTTCGCGCCGCTTTGTGTTCAACATCGCCATTGGGTTCATGCCCGCGGCCCTGGTCGGGTTTTTTGTCTACAAAAGCATCAAGGCCTATTTGTTCAACGCACCGGTGGTGGCCACGGCTTTCATCGTCGGTGGTCTGATAATCTGGTGGGTGGAACGCCGCGCCAAGCCCGTGGTGCGCATCCAGGAGATCGACGACATGAGCGGCCTTGATGCCCTCAAGGTCGGCCTGGTGCAGTGCCTGGGCATGATTCCCGGCACCAGCCGCTCGGGCTCCACCATCATCGGTGGCATGTTACTGGGCTTGTCGCGCAAGGCGGCCACCGACTTCAGCTTCTTTTTGGCCATCCCCACGCTGATCGCCGCCGGGGCCTACAGCCTGTGGAAAGAACGCGCGCTGTTGTCCATGGCTGACTTTCCGCTGTTCGCCGTGGGCTTTGTGGTCAGCTTCTTGAGCGCCTGGCTGTGCATTCGCTGGCTGCTGCGCTACATCTCCACCCACGATTTTGTGGTGTTTGCCTGGTATCGCATCGCCTTTGGTCTGGTGGTTTTGGCTACCTGGTACACCGGCACGGTAGTCTGGGCTGCATAAGCCATGGGGCACGCGATCCAGGCCGTTATTTTCGATGCCGATGGCACGCTGGTGGATAGCGAGGAGCCGGGCATGGACGTGCTGCATGCGCAGGCGGTGGCCCATGGTGTGCAGCTCACCCGCGCAGAAGCCCATCAGCGGTTTCGCGGCGCGCGCATGGCCGACTGCATCGGCTGGATTACGGCGCAGTTGCCTGCCCAGGCACCGGGATTTGAAGCCGCCCTGACGACGCAGGTACGCGAGCAGTCTGAAATTCGCTTTCGCCAGGACCTGCAGCCGCTGCCGGGCGCACTGGCCTTGCTGCAAAGTTTGACTATCCCGTTTTGCGTAGCCACCAATGGCCCGCGCGAAAAGGTGGAGCTGACCCTGGGCCTGACCGGTCTGCGGTCCTTGCTGGGTGAGCGTATTTTTTGCGCCTACGAAGTCGGCCATTTCAAGCCCGATCCGGGTCTGTTCCTGCACGCCGCCCAAGCCTTGGGCGTTGCGCCAGCGCACTGTGCCGTGGTGGAAGACAGCCTGCCGGGCGTGCTGGCCGGCTTGGCGGCAGGCATGCAGGTGTTCAGCTTGCACCCGCGTGAGGGCATGGCGGTGGACGTGGCCGAACAGGTGACGTTTATCGCGGATCTGGGGGCTCTGGGGCCCCTACTGGCGCGCTGATATTCCTCAGCGCGGCCTCCATGGCCGCGGCCGTGGCCAGCGGTTTTTCCATCGGAAACAGGTGGCTGCCGTCCAGCATCATGGTGCGGCCCTTGGTGATTTTGGTGGTCAGGCCCATGCCGATCTGGCGCATTTCGGTCGAATGGGTGCCGCCGATGAAGGTCACCGGGCACCTCAAAGGGTGGTGGCGCAGCAGGCTTTCCAGGTTATCGGGAAAACTGTTGTAGATGGCGGTTTCCACCGCGCGGTCGAAGCCCAGAACCCGCTGGCCGTCCAGGTCGCGGGTACCCCAGGCGATGTAGTCCTGCAGCACCTGCGGCTCCCAGCGGGCAAAGGCCTTCTTGCCCTGGAAGTGCGCCAGCGCCGCGTCCTGGTCGGGCCAGTGCTGCCGGCGGCTGCGGCTGATCTTGCCGGGCGACACCACTTCCACCATCTTGGCCCGCTTGAAGGCCCCCAGCGTGGTGGCGCGCCAGCCACCGACGATGGGCGCATCCAGCAGCAGCACGCCGCACGCCAGCTCTGGGTGCCGGGCGGCGACCATCAGACTGAGAAATCCGCCCAGCGAATGCCCAACCAGAAACACCGGCTGGCCATGCCGCGCCGCTGCCTTGGCCGCGAAGTCGGCCAGTTGTTGCACCAGATGCGGCCAGTTGTTGCTCACCGGGTACTGCGGGTCGTGGCCGAGTTGGTCGATGGCCTCCACCGTGAAGCCGCGCGCCCGCAAGCTGGCGAACAGTACGCTGTAGGTGGCGGCGGGGAAGCTGTTCGCGTGGGTGAAGACGATGGGCGGCATAACCGACATTGTGGGACGCTTGCCCGCCGATCGGAGTCGCGCACGTTCACCAGGTGAACCTGCGCGATACAGCCGCTAAATCAAGCGCTCTTGGGGCGTGGTGATCTTGCGCAGAGGCTTGCCCCGGCCGGACTGCACCATCAGCGGAATCTCGGTCTGTTCGCCGTTCCACATCGGGTCTTCGATGCTGTCGAACACCTCGCGCAGCTTGTGGCCCCAGCTGCTGTGCAGCATCTTCATGTAGGGGTTGTTTTCGTCGATGCAGACCACCTTGTCGGTCTGGAAGGTATCGGCCTCGTACACCACCAGATCCAGCGGCAAGCCGACGGACAGGTTGGACTTGAGGGTCGAGTCCATCGACACCAGCGCGCACTTGGCGGCTTCGTCCAGTGGGGTGGTGGGGGCGATCACGCGGTCCAGCACGGGCTTACCGTATTTGGATTCGCCCACCTGGAAGTAGGGGGTCTCGGGCGTGGCTTCGATGAAGTTGCCGGCCGAATACACCTGGAACAGGCGCATACCCTCGCCCTTGATCTGTCCGCCAAAAATCAGCGACACATTGAACTCCACACCCGCCTGGCGCAGCGACACTGCGTCGCGGTCGTACACATGGCGCACCGCCGCACCCAGCACGCGGGCCGCGTCGAACATGCTCTTGGCATTCCAGATGGTGACGGGTTCGCTGTCCTCGTGGTCCTTCAGTTGCTCGACCTGCAGGATCTCGCGGATGGACTGCGAGATGCTCAGGTTACCCGCCGACAGCAGCACCATGAAGCGGTCTTGCGGCTTTTCGTAGACGATCATCTTGCGGAAGGTGCTGATCTGGTCCAGGCCGGCATTGGTGCGGGAGTCGGACAGGAACACCAGTCCGGCATTCAGTTTGATGGCGACGCAGTAGGTCATGGAGCAACTTCACAAGGAAATCGCTGATTTTAGGTCAGCGCGTGCCACGCCCAATGGCCTATGGGAGCGCCAGATAGGAACCGCGCCCGACTTTGAATACCGAAACCGCATCCACCAGATCGATAGCCTGGGTTCGCAGGGTGTTGGCCGCTGCCGAGATCTGTTCCACCATGGCGGCGTTTTGGGAGGTGGCCTGGTCCATATTCGACATGGCTGCCCCCAACTGCTGCACGCCGGTGGCCTGTTCCCGGCTGGATGCACTGATCTCGCCCATGATTTGCGCGACTTTCTGGATGGCATCGACCAACTCGGTCATGGTCTGGCCTGCCAGACCCACTTCTGAAGTGCCATGCTCCACCCGCTCCACGCTGGCGTTGATCAGGCTTTTGATTTCCTTGGCGGCATCGGCACTGCGGCCCGCCAGTGAACGGACTTCGGATGCGACCACCGCAAAACCCCGTCCCTGTTCGCCCGCGCGGGCGGCTTCTACGGCGGCATTCAGCGCCAGAATATTTGTCTGGAATGCAATGCCGTCAATCACGCTGATGATGTCGGCAATCTTGCGCGAGCTGTCGGTAATGCCTTTCATGGTCTGTACCACCTGGCTCACAACTTTGCCGCCGTGCACTGCCAGAGTGGATGCGTTTTGCGCCAGATGGTTGGCTTGGCGCGAATTCTCGGCATTCTCGGCCACCGCTCCGCTCAGCTTGGCCATGTGCGCATTCGTTTGTTCGAGATCGCTGGCCTGCTGCTCGGTGCGGTTCGACAGGTCCTGGTTGCCCGAGGCAATCTCTTCGCTGGCAGTGGACACGCTCTCGGAGCCCTGCCTAACCTTGCTCACCACCCCAATCAGGCCGTGCTGCATATTGTTCAAGGCGGTTAGCAGTTGCCCGGCTTCATCGGTGGTGGTGGCGTGAATGTCGACGCTGAGATCACCACCCGCTACGCGCTCGATGGCCTGGACTGCATCGGACAAAGGGCGAGTAATCGACCGAATCAGCACGAAGGCCGCGACCACGGCCAGGGCCAAACCGAAGGTGGCAATCACCAGCATGGAGCCACGGGCGGTGTTGTAGGTGGTGACTGTCGCGGCACCCCCATCGACAGCACCTTTGTGGCTGATGTCCACCAATTGGTCGAGTGTGGCGATGGATTTGACGAACAGCTTTTCGGCGCTGGTATTGAGCAGGCGCTTGCCCTGGTCTGCCTGGAACTGCTTGGCAAATGCCACCACCTGTTCGTGGATCAGCAGATAGGCTTTCCAGTCGGCGGTGAAGCTTTCGAACAGTTTGCGCTCGTTGTCGTCACTGATGCTGCTGGCAAAGGCTTTGCTGTCGGCCTGGAAGGTGGATTGCACCTTAAGCATTTTCTTTTCCAGTTCGGCCGCCTCGCTGTCCACCGTGCTCATTACATACTGCAACTCGGTCATGCGGAAGCTGGCGAGCTCGGCTCCCATGCGGTTGACCGATTCCGACTTGGGCAGCCAGAGCGTGGATATTTCATCGGCGTTGCGCCACATGATGCCCATCTGGAATACCGCTGTGACCGCGATGGCCAGCATGGCTGCGACCAACATGGCAAAGGTCGCTGTCAGGCGGGTGGAAATTTTCAGGTTGTTGAGCGTATTGATGGCAGCTTCTTTTCATTTGACAAGAATCGTGGCGGCGTTCGGGTCAGCTTCTCAGGGCTGAACCGTGGATTCATCTTATGGAAACAATTTGTAACCAAGTAGAGAATTGCGACACGCTTTTGCTCGCCAGCGACAGCGCTCAAGCCCGTTGCGATAATTTCTTCAGCTGGTAAATGGCCTCCATGGCCTCGCGCGGGCTCATGGCGTCGGGGTCCAATGCGGCCACGGCAGCTTCTACGGCGCTGGCAGAAGTTGCCTCAACCTCGGGCGGCGCGGCAAACAAATCCACCTGTATCTGGCTGCCGAGCGCGTGGTCTTCTAGCGCGGCCAGGGTGTGGCGGGCGTGGTTCAGCACGGCCGCCGGCATGCCGGCCAGGCGGGCCACCTGGATACCGTAGCTGCGGCTGGCGGGGCCGGGCTGCAGCTCGTGCAAAAACACGATGTCGCGGCCTGACTCCGCCGCGCTGACGTGCATGTTCACCGCGCCGTGGTGCTGGGCCGGGAACTCGGTCAGCTCGAAATAGTGGGTGGCAAACAGGGTGAAGGCCTGGGTTTTGTCGTGCAAATGCGCGGCAATGCCGCTGGCCAGCGCCAGGCCGTCAAAGGTGGAGGTACCGCGGCCAATTTCGTCCATCAGCACCAGGCTGTGGGCGCTTGCGCTGTGCAGAATCTGCGCGGCCTCGGTCATTTCCACCATGAAGGTGGATTGCGCGTTGGCCAGGTCGTCGGCCGCGCCAATGCGGGTGTGGATGGCATCGATCGGCCCCAGGCGGCAGGCGCTGGCGGGCACGTAACTGCCCATGCTGGCCAACAGCACGATGGTGGCGACCTGGCGCATATAGGTCGATTTGCCGCCCATGTTGGGCCCGGTGATGATCTGCATGCGTTGGCGGTGGCCCAGGGTGGTGTCGTTGGCGATGAAGCTGGCGCTGCTGGCCTCAGAAAGCCGGGCTTCCACGACAGGGTGGCGACCGCCTTCGATGGCGATGCAGGGCTCTTTGACGAACACCGGGGCGCACCAGTTGAGGGTGAGCGAGCGTTCGGCCAGGGTGCACAGCACGTCCAGCGCGGCCAGGGCGTAGGCCAGTTGGCCCAGGCGCGGCACAAAGGCCTGCAGCTGGTCCAGCACCTGCTCGAACAGCCATTTCTCGCGGGCCAGGGCGCGCTCTTGGGCACTCAGGGCCTTGTCTTCAAAGGCTTTGAGCTCGGGGGTGATGAAGCGCTCGGCGTTCTTCAGGGTCTGGCGGCGGCGGTAGTCCGCGGGCACCTTGTCGACCTGGCCCTGGGTGACTTCGATGTAGAAGCCATGTACTTTGTTGAACTGCACCCGCAAGTTGGCAATGCCGGTGCGGGCTTTCTCGCGGGTTTCCAGGTCGAGCAAAAACGCGTCGCAGTTGGTCTGGATGTCGCGCAGCTCGTCCAGCTCGGCATCAAAGCCGCGGTTGATCACGCCGCCGTCGCGTACCAAGGCGGCGGGTTCGTCCAGGATGGCGTGCTGCAACAAAGCGGCGCAGCCTGCGGGCGGGTGCAGGGCCGCAGAAATTTGAGCCAAAAGTGCCGATTGCGCAGGTATTGCCTGCACCAGCAGCTCTGCTTTTTGTAGCGTGTACTGCAAAGCCACCAGTTCCCGTGGACGTACTTGGCGCAGCGCGATGCGCGCGCTGATGCGTTCTACGTCGCCGCTGCCCTTGATCTGCTCGCGCAGGCGTTGGCTGTGCCCGCCTTCGCGCAGGGTGGCGATGGCCTGCAGGCGCAAGCTGGCTTCGCTGCGGTCGCGCTGGGGTTCCAGCAGCCAGCGTTTCAGGGCGCGGCTGCCCATGCTGGTGCTACAGGTGTCTAGCAACGAGAACAGCGTGGGCTTGTCCTCGCCGCGCAGGGTTTGCGTCAGCTCCAGGTTGCGTCGGGTGCTCAGCGGCAGATGGATGCCGGCATCGCCTTTTTGCACGCGGATGGTTTGCACATGCGACAGCGCGCGGCCCTGGGTGTGCTCGGCAAAAGTCAGCAGGGCGGCGGCCGCCGCGTGGGCCTGGGGAAGGTCGTCGGCGTGCCAGGCGGCCAAGGTGGCGGCGTGCAGTTGCTCCAGCAGCTTGCGCTGTCCCAGAGCGGCATCGAACTGCCAGGCCGGGCGGGCGGTGGTGGACAAAGCCGTGCCGGGCGCGGTGGCGCGCTTCAGCGCCTGGATGCGTTGCTCCAGGCTGTGGCTGGTATCGGTGCTGTGCAGCAGCTCGCTGGGGGCGATGCGGGTCACCCAGGCTTCCAGCTCGTCGCTGGGGCATTCGGCCAGGTGGATTTCGGCGCGCGTCACGCTCAGCCAGGCCAGGCCGCAGGTGTTGCGCGGGCCCTGGTGGATGGCCAGCAGCACGGATTCGGTCTTGTCGGACAGCAGCTCGGCATCCGTCAAGGTGCCGGGGGTGACCACGCGCATCACCTTGCGTTCCACCGGCCCCTTGCCCGTGACTTCGCCCACTTGCTCGCAAATGGCCACCGACTCGCCCAGCTTGATCAGCTTGGCCAGGTAGCCCTCCATGGCGTGGAAGGGCACGCCGCACATGGGAATCGGGATGCCCGCCGTGTGCCCGCGCTTGGTCAGCGTGATGTCGAGCAGGGCGGTGGCTTTTTCGGCATCGGCAAAAAACAGCTCGTAGAAGTCGCCCATGCGGTAGAAAACCAGCGTGTCAGGGTGCTCGGCCTTGATGGCCAAGTACTGCTGCATCATGGGCGTGTGGGCGGGGGCTTCTTCTTTTTTCATGTCGATCAAAACTGCGTGTGGGTACCGAAAATGCCATCGGTCTAGGGGGATGCGGCCATTGTAGGGAAGGCTACTTTGTCATTTTTTGTGCATTTGCATCGTATTTATGATGTAATTGCTCTATGAATACCGCCACCCTTGAGCCTCTTGCCCCTGCACATTCTTCGCTATGGCAGATCATTCAGCCCGCCACACGGGAGGGAGCCTATGCGGACGCGGTGCCCTCGGTGCACCCGTATGGCACGGCATTCAATAGCGAGCAGGCGCTGCGCATCCTCAAGCGCGGCATCTCTAGCCGGGTGATCGACCCGCTGTCGGACTACCTGGAAATGGGCAAAGGCGAGCTGGCCGAGATTCTGGACCTAGACCGCACCACGGCGCTGCGGCGGGCGGGCAAAGACCAGCCGCTGCCCACCCATTCCGCTGAAAACGTGCTGCGCGTGCTGGAGCTGGAAGAGATGGCCACCGACACGTTTGAGACCCAGGCCATCGCCCTGGGCTGGTTGCGCCGCCCCCACCCGATGCTGGACGGCGAGAGCCCACTGCAGTCGGCCAAAACCTCGTTTGGCACCCGCCGGGTGAAGGACATGCTGGTGGCGATCAAGCACGGCGGTGTGGTTTGATTTGGCTATGCCCCTGAGCGTCTGGCGCATCGGCTTTTCGGGTGCGCTAACTTTGCCCGCGCTGGGTTATGGCTCCACCCTGGGCGATGGCCGCTGGCACATTGGCTGCGCCGGGCCGCTGCAACTGGTGTACTGCGGTGCCAGCCGGGCACTGTGCCAACTGGAGCGGCGGGTGCACTGCAATGGCGCCATGCCGAAAAACATGGTGCTGCTGCGGCTGGAGATTCCCGATACCGCCACGCTGCTGGATGCCGAATTGCCTCTGAATTGGCGTGAGGACCAGGCCGCCACCCAGGCCATCGGCATGCGCTGGCTGGTGGCCGGGGCGAGTCTGGGGCTGTGGGTGCCGTCTTTTGTGGAGCCTGCCGAGCGCAACCTGCTGCTGAACCCGGCGCACCCAGACTACGCCCAGATTGCCCTGGTGGTGGAGAAGAACCCGTTCGTGTTTGACCCGCGGCTGTTTTAAATTAAAACCGTGTCGTCAGGGTGGTGAGCCAATCGGGCGAGTGCACTACCAGCCAGGTCTCTATCGGTTTGTCGGCACCGGTCAAGATCAACACCGCCAGGGCGACCATGATGGCACCCAGGACCATTTTTCCGGTTTTACCGGCCTGTAAGAGCTTTCCACGCATCTTGAGCATGGCACCGCGCGAGACGTAGGCCAAGACGACCACGGGCAAAGCGGCCCCCAGACCAAAAATGCCCATCAACAAGGCGACCTGGGGCAGTTGCGAGCCCTGGCTGGCCAGCACCACAGCGGCACCGAGGGTGGGGCCCACGCAAGGGCTCCACACCACGCCCAGCACCAAGCCAATCGCGAACTGGCCCCACAGGCCGTCCAGGCGCATGCGTGCAATCAGGCTGTTGCCCGCGTCGCCAATGCCGGCGGTAGCTGCCGCAAACCGTTGCTGCAGACCGCCAGACAGCAGGACCAGGCCCAGCACGCCCAAAATCGCGGCTCCAATACCGCGAAAGATGGAGCCATCCAGTCCCAGCGCGGATCCCGCCCACGCCAGCGTGGAGCCAATGACCGCGTACGAAATCGCCAGTCCGCCCGCCAGCGCCAGTGGCGCCCTCGGGTGGGCATTGGTGGCCGAGCCCAGCAGGATCGGAATGATGGGTAGAACGCAAGGCGACAGCGTGGACAGCAGCCCTGCCAGAAACCCGAAGCCGTAAGAGCCGAGCCCGAAATCCATCAGTTCACCGTCTTTTTAATCAGGCCTTCCAGACCTGCGGGCGTGGTGTCGCCTACCGAGCGACCCACTTCCTTCTCGCCTTTGAAGGCCACCAGCGTGCTTTGCGAAGTGACCTTGAAGGTCTTGAGGGTGGGCTTGGCGCTGTCGAAGTCGATGGTCAGCAGCGTCACATCTTTGTAGGCGGGCTGCTGCATCAAGCCGTCAATGATGGGCTTTTGTGCCTTGCAGGTGGGGCACCATGGCGCGCTGATGTCCAGCACCACCGGTTTGCCCGCCTGGGTGAGCTGGTCAAACGCTTGCTGGCTAAAGGGTTTGATCTCTCCGGCCATGGCCACGGAGGCCAAGGAGGTGAGCGCGAGGGTGAGAAGGGTGTGGGCGAGTTTCATGGGAAGTCTCCAAGTGGTAGGTGGACGGGAAGATGTCACAAACGAAGCCTGAACGGTTCGCAGTTTCAAAAAATACTTCCCATTGGTCGGACTGGGCTGCGTTTTCTTACGCTGAGCCTGTTTTCAACCCATTTTTCATCCGGCGCGCCGATCTGGAGCGCCAGGTTTTTCCCACAAACTAGCCCACCGTCTGCTGCATCCACCCCACAAACGCCTCCACCAGCGCCCGGTTCTCGGTGCGCTCGGGCAGCACGCAGTAGTAGGCCCGGTCATCGTTAGAGTTGCCTGGTAGCGGCTGCGTGCAGGCCAGCACCAGCTCGCCGCGCACCAGCTCGGCTTCGACCAGCAAGCGGGGCACCAAGGCCACACCCAGGCCGCAGGCCGCGGCGGCGGCGGTCATCGAAAACAACTCGTAGCGCGGGCCGCGCCGGGCCAGCGGGGCGGCCACGCCCATGGCATCGAACCACTGGCGCCAGCCGTCGGGGCGGGTACTTTGCTGCAGCAGGGGGAGGTCGGCAATGGCCTCGGCGGTGAATGCGGTTGCGCCGCCCCGCAGCGCCGGGCTGCACACCGGCACCATGTCTTCGCCCAGCAGGCGCACGGCGCGGGTGCCGGCCCATTGCGCCACCTGGTCGGCGCTGCCGCTGTACAGGGCGGCATCGAAGGGCGTGTCGGCAAACAAAAAGGGGCGGGTGCGGGTTTCGATGTGTACCGTGGTGTCGGGGTGCAAAGCCGTCCAGGCGGGCAGGCGCGGGATCAGCCAGCGGGTGGCAAAGGTGGGCACGGATGCCAGGTGCAGGCTGCCGCCGCTGCCCTGGTGGGACATGGCATCCAGCGTGTCCTGCTCCAGCCCGCGCAGGCGCACCGCCACCTGCTGCGCGTACTCCGCCCCCTGCGGTGTCAGCGCCACGCCATGGCGGGTACGGCGAAACAGTGGCACGCCCACAAAGGCCTCCAGCGCGGTGATCTGGCGGGACACCGCGCCTTGGCTCAGGGCCAGCTCTTGGGCGGCACGGGTGTAGCTTTCGTGCCGGGCGGCGGCATCGAGGCAGGCCAGGGCTTGGAGGGAGGGGATTTTGCGGCGCATGGTGTGCGAAATATACACAATAGTGAATTTATTACAGTTTTTTATTGATAGCTTCTAGTGCAGGTTAAATATGCGCTGAAGGCCAAAATTATTAAATAAACTGTGAAATAAGAAGTTCAAAAAAAGCATAACTGGGCCGCGCATGGGATGGCAATTCAGCGTGTGTGTAAAACGGGAAGTTTTCACGTTGCCTTTAAGGCCCCTCTATATAAATTCCGTATAGCCACGGCCCTCAGTTGGACGGCGTCATTTTTTGACTTCTCGGCTGGCTGACTTTGATTTTT
>NZ_JBDTEM010000342.1:0-4686 GCF_039922535.1 Rhodoferax sp.
CGCCCCGGCCTGTTGGACTACAAAATTGCCTACGGCACTGGCGACACCGTGGAAGGCCCGGCGATGGATGCACTGGACTGCGAGCGCGCCATCGCCCAGGGCCGCGCCATCGTCAAAGGCCTGCCGGGCAACGTGCTGCTGCTGGGCGAAATGGGCATTGGCAACACCTCGGCCGCGTCGCTCTTGATGGCCCGCCTCACCGGCCTGCCGATTGCCGACTGCACTGGCGCGGGCACCGGGCTGGACGATGCCGGTCTGCAACGCAAAGTGGCCGTGCTGGCGCAGGTGCTGGAGCGCCACGCCGCGGTCCACGACCCGTTGCATGCCCTGGAGGTGTTTGGTGGTTTCGAGATGGCCACCATGCTGGGCGCGGTGCTGCAGGCGGCCGAGGAGCGGCGGGTGGTGGTAGTGGATGGCTTCATCACCACCGCGGTGGTGATGGTGGCACATGCACTGCAGCCGCTGGTACTACAGCGTTGCGTGTTTGCCCACCGCTCGGGCGAACACGGCCATAGCCTGATGCTGCACCATTTGGGTGCAAAGCCACTGCTGGATGTGGGTATGCGGCTGGGCGAGGGTTCGGGCGCGGCGCTGGCTTGGCCGTTACTTCAGTCGGCTTGCCTGGTGCTGGCCGAGATGGCCAGCTTTGCGTCTGCCGGTGTGTCGGAAAGTACTGTCGCCTGAGGTTTTGCTATTGAATAAATAGCTTCTTGCGCAGGTGAAATATAGGCTAGATGCCAATTTAATGCCTAATTTTGGCGGTGGCAGACACTGGCAACCCGCAGCCGGCTACAAGGGTTTGCATGGTTAACTGCGGCTTAAACTCGTCCACTATTTCGCATGCTGGTTGGTAAACTGGATTGAATACTTCCACAATGCGACCATGCAACCCTCACGCCTGCTTGCAGTAGTTGATCCGGAAGCCGTTTCGGCCAACGTCGGCCATGGCCGCAATAAAGAAGACCCCTTGCACCAGCTACTGGAAGTGGTGAACCAGAGCGACAACGCGTTCATCGTGGGCGGGCCAGACACCCGCATCAGCTTTGCCAATGCGGGCTTTACCAGCATGTTTGGTTACACCCTGGACGAGGTGGTGGGACGCACCGTCAGTGACTGCCTAGCAGGGCCGCATACCGATATGCCGGCGGTGGAACGCATCAAACGCGAGCTGCGCCAGCCTGGCGGGGGGCGTGCCGACATCCTGCTCTATACCAAGCTAGGGCGGCCGCTGTGGGTGTCGATAGTGGCCAACCCTTTGTTTGATGCAGATGGCCAGTTCGCGGGTGTGGTGGGTGTGTTGGCCGATATCACGCAAACCAAGATGCACGAGGTGCTGCAGTACAAACTGCTGCACGCCATGGCCGAAGAACTGCCGCTGACGCAACTGATGGACCTGGTGTGCCGCGAAGTGGAGCACATTGCCCCCGAAGTGGCGGCTTCGATTCTGGCAGTGGATGTGCAGGGGCAGTTGCAGCCCCTGGCCGGACCCAGCTTGCCTAGCGAGTTTTCCAACGCCATCGCCGGGGTCCCCATCGGCCCGGATGTGGGCTCTTGCGGCACGGCCGCTTGGCGCGGTGAGCCCGTCATCGTCACCGATATTGCTACCGACCCGCTGTGGGCCCCGTACAAAGACCTGATCCTGCCGCACGGGCTGGTCGCCTGCTGGTCCAGCCCGATTAAGGCCCACGATGGCCGGGTGCTGGGCACTTTTGCGTTTTATTACCGCACCCTGCGTGGCCCCGATGCCCTGCACCAGCGCTTGATCGATGTCAGTCTGCACCTGTGTGCGTTGGCTATGGAGCGTGAGGAGTCGCGCGCCCACATCCACCACCTGGCTTTTTACGACGCGCTGACCAGCCTGCCGAACCGCAAGTTGTTGCGCATCAAGGCCGAGCGGGCGGTGGCTGAGGCGCAGCGTGCCCGGGAGCCGCTGGCCCTGCTGTTTGTCAACATCGACCGCTTTAAGCACGTCAACGAAGAACAAGGCCATGGCGCAGGCGATGTGCTGCTGAGCGAAATCGCCAACCGGCTCAGCCAAGAAGTACGCGGCCGTGATCTGGTGGGCCGCCAGGCGGGTGACGAGTTTGTGGCGGTGCTATCGGGCTGTACCACCGAGCAGGCCGCTGCAGCAGCCGAACGCTTGCTGGCGGCGATTGCTGCTCCAGTGGGCTTACCATCGGGAGTCACCATACACCCCAATGCCAGCGTGGGCGTAGCCATGCTCCCCGAGGACGGGCAAGACTTTGACACCCTGCTGCGCAAAGCCGATTTGGCCATGCGCCAGGCCAAGCACGACGGGCGTGGCTGCCTGCGCTTTTTCAACGATGCCATGAACCGCCGCACGCTGGAGCGGCTGTCGCTGGAAGCCGCCCTGCGTGCAGCGTTGCGACTGGGGCAGCTACGCCTGCACTACCAGCCGCAGGTCAGCGGCCCGGCAGGTTCTGTGCTCTACGGTGTCGAGGCGCTGGCCCGGTGGGAGCATCCGCAGCTGGGGTCCGTATCTCCGGCACAGTTCATTCCACTGGCGGAAGAGTGCGGGTTGATCGACGAACTCACCCGCTGGGGCCTGGGCGAAGCCTGCCGGCAGATGGCCGACTGGCGCGCCCGGGGCGTGGTCGTGCCCCGCGTGGCGGTGAATGTTTCGGCCCGCAACTTTCAAAACCCAGGCCTGACCGGACTGGTGGCCGAGCTGCTGCGTCAGCACGGCTTGCACCCGCAAGACCTGACGCTGGAGATGACCGAAAGCGTGGTCATGGACACCACCGAAGGTGTGCCAGCCACCATCGAGGCGGTGCATGCTCTGGGCGTGCATTTGTCGTTGGACGACTTTGGTACCGGATACTCGTCGCTGGGTTACTTGCACCGTTTGCCTATCCATGAGCTCAAGCTGGACAAAAGCTTTGTGCAAGATTTGGCCGACAGCGCCGCTGCCCGGGCGCTGACCAACACCGTGCTGCGCATCGGCGACGGCCTGGACCTGACGGTGGTGGCCGAAGGGGTCGAAACCCAGATGCAGGCCGATTTTCTAACCACCCGTGGCTGCCGGGTACTGCAGGGCTACTTGTACGCCCGGCCACTGCCCGCGGACGGCCTGGAGCAGTGGCTGCGTGCCCGGCATGCCGAAGCCGGGCCCTGACCGAGTCCGGGCATGGCCACCGTGACCCGTGAACCGTCGCTGGAGGCACCGCAAAACCACCTGGGTTTCGCGCGTCGCAGCTATTTTTCGCGCATGGCCGGGCTGGCCTTGGGTTTTGTCATGACCAGCGCTGTATTTATCCAGAATGCCGCGCCAGCGTGGATGTGGATAGGCCCTGCCTTACATTGTTTTGTGGGCCCGCATGTGGCCTGGTGGCTGGCCCGCCGTGCCGCCAACCCGCGCGAGGCCGAGCGCCGCAACCTGCTGGCCGACCATTTTCTGGGTGGCGTGTGGATCGTGCTGATGCAGTTCAACCTGCTGCCCAGCGTGCTGGCGGTGAGCCTGCTGAGCATGGACACCATGGCCGGAGGCGGTGTGCGTCTGGTGGTGCGTGGGCTGGCTTTTCAACTTGTGGGCGTGCTGCTGGGCGTGGCTTTTTGGGGCCTGCATGTGCAGCCGGATGCGGTGCGATGGACAGTGCTGGCCTGCTTGCCCTTGCTGGTTTGCCAGCCGATTTTGATCAGCCACATTGCGCGCAAAGCCATCCACCGCTTGAAGCAGCAAAGCCGGGCGCTGGAGCACCAAAGCCAGCACGATGGTTTGTCGGGCCTGTACAACCGCAGCCACTGGGAGCAACTGGTGCGCGCCGAGTTTGCGCGGTTTCGCCGCCAGGGTGAGCCCGCCGTGCTGGTGATGGCCGATCTGGACCATTTCAAACGCATCAACGACCTGCACGGCCACGCGGCAGGCGACCAGGCCATCTGCCGCTTTGCCTCCGCTCTACAACGCGTGCTGCGGGAAACCGATGTGTGTGGCCGCTACGGTGGGGAGGAATTTGGTGTACTACTACCTATGACCTCGGCCGCTGCCGCCCAAGAGGTACTCGACCGCCTGCGCCGTGACCTGCACGACCAGCAACTGCTGGACGGCACGCTGGTCACGGCCAGCTTTGGTGTGGCCGAACTGACCGCCGACGTGCCCAATGTCGAAGCCTGGCTGCGTCTGGCCGACCAGATGCTGTACCGTGCCAAACACCGGGGCCGTGATTGCGTGGTGGTCCTGGGCGAAGAGGGGGCCACCCAGCCCGATGCGCTGGTGTCCGCATCTGCGCGTCCCAGCTACAGCACTCCGGCCTTAATCACCGACCCGCTGCGGGTGTCCCAACTGCTGATAGGCCTGGATATTTCCGAAGCCCCGTTTGCGCTGTTTGACCCGTCGGACCGGCTTGCGGTGGCCAACCCGGCCTTCATCAGTTTGTATGCTGTGCAAAACGATACGGTCAGCTTTGCCGACATCATCCGCAACAGCTACCGGCATCAAGTCGGCCCGCGCATTGAAACCGACGACATTGATGCCTGGCTGCGGGCGGCTGACGGCAAACGGCGCAGTCAGCCCCAGCGCAATTTTTTGGTAGATATAGTGGATGGTCGCTGGTTCCACTTGTTTGAAACCTCGTACAGCGATGGTTGGCTGATGGTGCTGCTGTTTGAAACCAGCCCACCCACTGCCAGCATTCAACCCGCCGCCGCGACTGTCTTGGGCTGAAAGTC
>NZ_JBDTEM010000343.1:0-7214 GCF_039922535.1 Rhodoferax sp.
GTGTCGATGGGAAACCGGGCCAGATAGGACAAGGCCGAATAGCCGGTGCCAAAGTCGTCAATGGCGATGGTGATACCCATGTCGCGCAGCGCCTGCAAGGCGCTGACCACGAGGCCATCCTCGTCCAGTAGCAGGCTTTCGGTGATTTCGAACTCCAGCCATTGGGGCTGGCAACCGGTCTCAGACAGGATGCCCGCTACCTGCGCGATCAAGCCCGGCACCTGTATTTGCCGGACTGACAGGTTGACCGCCACCTTGCGCGGCAGCGCTGCCGCAGCATTCCAGATGACGGCGGTCAAGCAGGATTCGCGCAGCACCCAGGCCCCCAGCGCGTTGATCAAGCCAGAGTCTTCTGCCACCGGGATGAACTGGTCCGGCGGAACCATGCCCAGGCGGGGGTGCTTCCAGCGCAACAACGCCTCGCACCCGACCATGGCGCCAGACTCCAGCAGCACCTTGGGCTGGTAGTACAGCGCCAGTTCGCCGCGCTCCAGCGCGCGGCGCAAGTCGGACTCGAGCGTCAGCCGCTCCTGGGCGTGCACCGTCAAGTCCTTGGAATAAAACCGGAAGTCGTTGCGCCCGCTGCGCTTGGCGGAGTACATCGCGGAGTCCGCGTACTTAAGCAGCTCTTCGGCCACCTCGCTGTCCGTTGGGTACACCGCAATACCTACGCTGCAGGAGACAAAAATCTCCCGCCCTTCCAGCCAAAAACTCGGGTTGAAGGCAGCCAGCACCTTGCCCGCCACGCGCGTCAGATCGCCCCCCGCACGGATTTGCGGCAACAAAATACCGAATTCATCCCCGCCTAGCCGAGCGACGGTGTCATAGCTCCGCACACTGGCACGCAGGCGCACGGCCACTTCTTTGAGCAAGGCGTCTCCTGCGGCATGGCCCATGGTGTCATTGATCTGCTTGAAGCGATCCAGATCCACCACCATCACACCGGCCTGGTAGTGGTGGTAGGCCGCATCCTTCAGCATTTGCGCCAGCCGGTCATTGAATAGCACCCGGTTGGGCATCCCCGTCAGCGGGTCGTAAAACGCCATCTGATGGATCTTGTCCTGGTAGGCTTTGAGTTCGCTGATATCGCGCCCCACCATCAAAATGCTACTGACATGGGCGTCGTTGCCGACTTCAGGGGTCAAACTCACCAAGCTGCAGATGTCGCGACCCAAGGCATCGATCCAGTGCTGTTCAAACTCCACCGATTCCTTGCTATCTATGACGTAAGCCAAACGCTGCGCCAGCGCCGCCCCGGTCTCCACACCCCACAGCGCCTCTGGCGAACATCCGAGCGCCCCCCTGCTGGATCGCCCTAGGGCCCGAAGCAGCACCGGATTGGCATAACGGCAGCTGAATTGCACGTCAAAACGGGCAATCACGTCTGGTGAATTTTCGACCAAGGTTCGGTACTCGTGCTCCCGGTTGGTCAACTCCTGCTGCAACGCCAGCCGTTGCGTCACATCACGCGAAACGGTAATGAAATGCGGCCGCGCATCGCCGGTGGTACGCATTTGCGACACCGACAACTCAAACCAGTGCATGCCCATAGGCGTCATGACCGCGATGACATGGCCTAAAGAAATCCCAGTCTGTTCTGCCTCTATGTAGGCGATTTCGGCAATGGCCACACTTTCGGGCGACAGCACTTCTTGCAGCGTCCGGCCCAGCATAGCCTCCCGGCTGAGGGCCAATAACTCGGGGCTACGTGTCCATACATTCAGGTAGCGGCCATCCCGGTCCGTTTCGAACAAAAGGTCGGGGAAAGCATCAATGACCCCCTGCGCAAAGGCCAAAGCTTTCTGGAGTTCACTCTCGGTATGCTTGCGGTCCGTGATGTCTCTGGAATAACCCACCGTGCCCACCACCTTGCCATGCTCATGCAGCGGAGACTTCCACACCTCCATCCAGCGCCGTTGGTCGTGCTCATCGACGTAGAGCTCCTCCACGTAGTGGGCTACGCCCGCTGCCATGACGGCCTTGTCATCGGCCACATAGATCTCGGCCAAATCCGGCGGGAAAAAATCGAATTCAGTCCGGCCTTCCAGCTCCGCAGTGGACGCGACCCTTGCCACTCTGGCGTAAGCGGTGTTGGCCGCCAGCAAGCGGCTTTGTTCGTCCTTGAGCCAGACAAAGAAGGGAAATTCGTCCAGCAAGGTGCGCCAATACTGCTGGCGCTGCAGCAGTGCCGCCTGTATCCGCTTGGATTCCGTCATATCCCGGACGATGGACACGGCAAACAACCGCCCGTCTAACTGCAGCGTCACGCCATGCACCTGCACCGGAATCAGGTCACCACTCTGCGCCTGGTGCACCGTTTCTATGACAAAAGCCTGCCCATGGGGGTTTTGCAGTATGTCCAGACACTGCTCCCTGGAAATATTCGGGTCTATATCCGGCGGTCCCATCGCCAGCAACGCTTCGCGGCGGTATCCCAAAGCGCGCGTTGCGGCATCATTGACGTAGACAAAGCGCCCATCCTCGCCGAGGATGAACACACCGTCCTGGTACAGATCGAGCCCCTTGCCGAGTAAAACCCAGGCCAGGCTTGGGGCATCGACCAGCATGCCCGTGCTGTTTTGCATCAAAAGCACCAAGCCTCCCGATCCAACAATCCGTTCCCTGTAAGCATACGTCTCCCTGGAGAAAAGGAGTAAAAATGAAACTACGCGGGCGGTAGCGCCCATGCGTAACGGGCTGGACTTGCCTAGAGATTAAGCAAGTATCACACCGCACCGCCAACGCAATACCGATGTTGCGACAGACCGGGACTCTCGCACACTTTGACCCGCTTCGGTGCGTCGCCTGCAACCCACCACCGCCACGCGGCCAGAGCGGGCGCGGGCCAAACGACTGGCTGCGGTGTTCTGGGCCGCTGCCGCAGGCGATGCGCGTATCTCGGATGGGTTCCGGGCGATTGCGGCGGGAAATTTGAAAGAAATCAGGCTCTAGCGCAGATAGCACCTGCGCTGGCAGCTACTCTTTCCGTAGCAAATACGCTTCCAGCTGCGCAAACGTGCCGCCAAAGCCCTGCAGCATCGACTCAAAGTTCTCGGCAAACCGGCTGCGCTCGGCGGGCGTGGCGCAGATGGGGCCGCCGTGCAGGGCTACGGTGGTCTGGCCGCCCTCTTCGGTGAAAGTCACGGTGTTGAGCACCTGCAGCGGCCAGTCGTCAAAGAACGGGGCGCGGGTGGTGTCGCCCGCCTCGTTGGAGAAGCCGTTGGTGAACACAATGCGCTGCTGCGGCACGATCTGGCCGTAGACAAACTTGCCCCACATGGCGGGCACGCCGCCCCAGCACATGGCGTAGTGCAGCAGGCCACCGGGCTGAAAGTCCATGGTCTTGAGTTGCAGCGTGCTGCCGCCGGGGCCCCACCATTGGGCGAAGCGCGCGGGCTCGCTCCATGCCTGCCAGACGGCAGCCAAGGGCGCGTTGAAGCTATGGCTGATGCGGAAACACTCGGCATCCGGCGTGGCCGATACATAGGCACCCAGCCGCGCCAGGGTTTGCTCGGCCCCCTGCACCGCACCCGCTGCTACCAGCTGCGCCTGCTGCTCGGGGCTGGCCAGCAGCAGGCGCAGCGTGACCTGGGTGCGCTCGCCCAGATCCTGCAGGTCGATGGTGGCGTGGAATTCGGCATGCTCTGGATCGTCACCGCCATGGGCATAGGCCATGTGGGCGGGCGGGGTCAGCGTGGTGTAGCGGATCCAGTTGGTGTAGTCGGTGCCCGGGCTACCGTCCGCGCCCGCAGGCCCGTGCATCACATAGCGCCACAGCCCGCCCTCGCGCACGTCCATGGACTGGATGGTGTTGGTGAAGCCGTTCGGCCCCCACCAGAGCGCAATGTGCTCGGCTTGGGTCAACATATCCCACACCCGCTGGCGCGGCGCATGGACGGTGCGGGTGGTGGTGATTTCGGCAGCGGGCATGGGGGACCTCCTGGGGGCAAAGTAAGAGTAGACGAAAGCGCTGGCGCTGGACTGGCCTGCAAGCACTGTAGCGGGAGGCGTTGCCTGCGGGCACACCATTGGAGCCCACGCCAACGCATGGCCGAGACGAATTCAAATAGAAATGGGCTTCCAGCGCATATTGCACCTGCGCTGGCAGCTACGGTTTAGATAGCGTTTAAGATAGAAATTTGCCGAAGCGCATCGCTGTTTATAAAAATACTTTGATAAATTATCAAAGTATTTTTATAATCCTACCCATGAAAGCCCTTCGATTTGTTGGCAGCAGCCTGAAAGACCTAATTGCCTTTCCAGAAGAGGCGCGGCGTGAGGCCGGGTTTGACCTGTGGCAAGTACAACTGGGTTTAATGCCCCGCGACTTCAAGCCCATGCCCACAGTGGGGGCAGGGGCCTGAGAAGTGCGCATCAAGTTGCAAGGCCAATGGCGCGTGATCTACGTGGCCAAACAGGCCGATGCTGTGTTTGTGCTGCACTGCTTCCACAAGACCACCCAAAAGACCGCCAAGGCCGACATTGACTTAGCGGCCACCCGTTACAAGCTGATTGGAGAATAAATGATGGAATCCCTACAAGTCACCCCGTCTAGCGGCAATGTGTTCACCGACCTGGGTTTTGGCCCCGGCGAGGCGGCGGTGATGGCGCTGCGGGCCGACCTGATGGGCCGTTTGCGGCTGCTGGTGCAAACCGAGGGCTGGACGCAAGCGCAAGCCGCCGAACGCTTTGGCATCGCCCAGTCGCGCGTGAGTGACCTGCTGCGCGGCAAGTGGGACAAATTTAGCCTGGATATGCTGATTACGCTGGCGGCGCGGGCCGGGCGCAAGGTGGAGCTGGCAATGGATTGACCGAGATTCAGCGTGGAGAGTAATTTTAATTTACAAAGGAAATAGCCACCTAGCGCATATTCCACCTGCGTTGACAGCTATCATTTTTATATTTTTTTCTTACCACTGCGCTGGCAGGCCGCAGTCGACGCCCGCACCACCAGCTCAGTGGGCAGGCTAACCTGCTGGGTAGCCACATCCAGCCCGGCGATCAGGGCCAGCAGGGTGTTGGCGGCGGCGCGGCCCATTTCGGCCATGGGTTGGCGTACGGTGGTCAGGCCGGGGTGGACCAGGGAGGCGGCTTCCAGGTCGTCAAAGCCCACTACCGAAATATCGTGCGGCACCCGCAGCCCGGCCGATTGCAGCACCGACATGGCCCCAAAAGCGCTCAGGTCGTTAGAGGCAAACAGGGCGGTGGGGCGCACCGGCAGCGCCAGCAGTTGCTGCGCGGCTTCGCGGCCACTGCCCAGCGAATAGTCGCCCCGCAGGACCAGGGCCGGGTCGCGGTCCAGCCCGAGGATGGCGACCGCGTCATCAAAAGCGCGGTGCCGGTCGCGGGCCGAGTTCATGCGCTCGTCGCCGGTGATGAAGGCGATGCGCTGGTGGCCCAGCTCGGCCAGGTGCAGCATGGCGCTGCGCGCGCCACCGTAGCTGTCGGAGGCGATGGAGGGGAATTCGGCGTGCTCGGTGTGCTGGTCGATGGTGACCACCGGCACCTGGGCCGCGCTCAGGGCTTCCACGTAGCCAAACTGGTAGGGCAGGATGGCGATCACGCCATCGGTCACTTGCTGTAGCAGTTGCAGCACGCTGTCATTCGGCCGCTGGGCGCGGTCGGTCAGCGAATAAATCAGCGCCTCGTAGCCCACCGCCGCCACCGCCCGCACCGCCGCCGAGACCAGCGCGCCGGTGAAAGCGCCGTCCATTTCGGCGGCCAGCAAACCAATCACCCGGCTGCGCCCGCCCGAGAGCTTTTGCGCGCTGCGGTTGGCCACGTAGCCCATGTCGTTGGCCAGCTTGAGGATGGCATCGCGGGTGCTGCGTGAGACACCAGGCTGGTTGTTCATCGCACGCGATGCCGTCATCGAGGAAACCCCCGCTGCAGCGGCAATTTCAGCCAGGGTCGGTGAGGTTTTGGGCATGGAGGGCACTGGCGGGCGTAGTTCGGTAGGGCAGACGATGGGCTGATTATCAACGTCAGATTCCAAGGGTTTGACCCGATTCGTAATTTTAACGTTAGCGCTAACGTTACGTCTCTCAGCAAAAAACCACCCCCTTTTCACAAGGAGACAAAACATGCAATCCGCCAAGATGTTGAAACTGCCGCTCGCCGCCTGCGGTCTGGCCTGGGCCGCTTGCGCCACGCCGGTATACGCCCAGGGCACCGAGACCCTGACCGAGTGGGACATCCAGGTCCAGCCGGTGCCGTCCAAGATCCTGGCGGAAGCCCAGGCCCGCTTTGAAAAAGCCAACCCGCAGGTGAAGGTGGTGCGCTCGGCCATCTTGAACGACCCGTACAAAACCAAGATCAAGATCGCCTTTGGTGCCAACGAGCCGCCGTGTGTGTTTTCCAGCTGGGGCGGTGGCCCGCTGCGCGAGTACGTACGCGCCGGCCAGGTCACCGACCTGTCGCCCTACCTGGCCAAGGACGAGGCCTTCCGCGAGCGCTTCGTGGCCTCGTCATTCGACACCGCCAAGACCGATGGCAAAACCTACGGCGTGCCCGCCGAAAACACCTCGCTGGCCGTCGTCTACTACAACACCGAGCTGTTTGCCAAGCTGAAGATCCAGCCGCCCAAGACCTGGGCCGAGCTGCTGCAGGCGGTGGAAACCTTGAAGGCCAACGGCGTGGCACCGTTTGCCCTGGCCAATAAAGCCAAGTGGCCGGGCTCGATGTTCTACATGTACCTGGTGGACCGGATTGGCGGTGCCGAGGTGTTCCGCAAAGCGGCCGATCGCGCCCCTGGCGGCAGCTTTACTGACCCGGCCTTCGTCGAGGCGGGCAAGCGCCTGCAAGAGCTGGTGAAGGCCGGGGCCTTCGCCCAGGGCTTCAACGGGCTGGACTACGACATTGGCAGCTCGCGCCGCCTGCTGTATTCGGGCAAGGCCGCCATGGAGCTGATGGGCAGCTGGGAGGGTGCCACCATCAAAAACGAGAACCCCGAATTCTCCAAAAAGCTCGACTTCTTCGCCTTCCCCAGCCTGCCCGGCGGCAAGAGCGGCACCGGCGTGGTGGGCACCGTGGGAGACAACTTCTACAGCATCTCCAAGGCCTGCAAAACGCCCGACCTGGCCTTCGGCCTGATCAAGGCGATGGTCGATGACACCTCGGTGCAGGCCCGCCTGGCGGACAACCGCATCGTGCCGATCAAGGGCCTGAAGGTGACCGAGCCCAACCAGCAGCGCCTGATGGCCATGCTGGCCGAC
>NZ_JBDTEM010000344.1:0-2134 GCF_039922535.1 Rhodoferax sp.
GTGGAGCCGGTGGCTTGGGGATGGATCGCCGCTTTGGCGGGGCTGTGCAGCCTGCTCTGGTTTGCTCCGCTGCGCTTGCGGGTGGCGGCCCAGGTGGCGCTGGCGGTGGTACTGCTACTGTTGGTGCTGGCCGTGGGGGCTTTGCAGCAGGGCCTGTACCTGGCGGTGGTGGTGCCCGTGCTGGTGGGCCTGCTGGCGCTGGCTGGGCGCTGGACGCTCAGCGCCGTGCTGGAAAAAGGCGAGCGCCGCCGCTTGCGCGCCGCCTTTGCGGGCTACGTCAGCCCACTGGTGATGCAGGAAATTGTGCAAGGCCGCCTGGCCCCCGCGCTGGGCGGCGAGCTGCGCCATGTGTGCATGTTGTTTGCCGACATCCGGGGCTTTACCAGCCTGAGCGAAACCCTGTCGGCGCAGCAGGTGCTCAGCCTGCTAAACCGCTATTTTGAGCAGGTCAACCTGGCGA
Source organism: Rhodoferax sp. (assembly GCF_039922535.1). GTDB lineage: Bacteria > Pseudomonadota > Gammaproteobacteria > Burkholderiales > Burkholderiaceae_C > Rhodoferax_B. The sequence continues at coordinate 461 of NZ_JBDTEM010000344.1, forward strand.
TACACGACCAGGGTGGCACCATCAGCTGCTTTATGGGCGACGGCATCATGGCGATATTTGGGGCCCCGCAAACCCTGGCCGCGCCCAGCGTACCGGCCTTTGCCGCCGCCCGCGCCATGCTGGCCGCGCTGGACAAGCTCAACGCTGCACTGCAGACCGAAGGCACGCCCCCCATCGCCATTGGTATTGGTTTGCACGTGGGCGATGCCATCGTCGGCCACCTGGGTTCGCAGGCGCGGCACGACTATTCGGCGATTGGCGACGCGGTCAACGTCGCCTCCCGCATCGAAGGCCTGACCAAAGACTTGGGCTACCCGCTGCTGTGCTCCCAGGCGGTGGTGGCCGAGCTGGCGCAGTTTCCCTTCTTTACCGACTTGGGCGTGCAGGCCGTGAAGGGCCATACGCCGGTGCACGTGTGGGGGTGGAAACCCGCCGCTACTTTATAGGTAAATAATGCCTCTTGCGCAGTATCTACCTGCGCAAGAAGCTATATAAAAAATAGCAAAAAGGTTTTATACGCCACGCGCCCGATCGGCCTTGAACTGCACTCGGAAGGCACCAAATGTCCCCGCATCCAGCGCCGCCCGTACTTCAGACATCAGGTTCAAAAAGTAGTGCAGGTTGTGGATGCTGGCCAGCATGGGGCCGAGCATTTCGGCGCAGCGGTCCAGGTGGTGCAGATAGGCGCGGCTGAAGCCGTCGCGGCCCCCAATGGCATAGGCCACGCCACTGGTGCCTGCGCAGGCGTGGCAGGTGCAGGTGACGTCCAGCGGTTGCTCGTCGGTCTTATGGCGGGCGTTGCGGATCTTTAAGTCACCAAAGCGGGTGAAAAGCGTACCGTTGCGCGCATTGCGGGTGGGCATGACGCAGTCGAACATGTCTACGCCGTCGGCCACGCCCTGCACCAAGTCTTCGGGTGTGCCCACGCCCATCAGGTAGCGCGGCTTGTGGGCCGGCAGGCGGTGCGGCGTGTGCGCCATGATGCGCAGCATCTCGTCCTTGGGTTCGCCCACGCTGACGCCGCCCACGGCATAGCCGGGGAAGTCCATTTCCACCAATTGCTCCAGCGATTCCTGGCGCAGGCTTTCGAACATGCCGCCTTGCACGATGCCGAACAGCGCGTTGGGGTTCTCCAGCTTGGTGAATTCGGCCTGGCAGCGCTTCGCCCAGCGCAGGCTGAGTTCCATCGAGCTGCGGGCTTCGCGTTCGGTAGTGATGTGGCCCTTGGTGTCGTAGGGCGTGCATTCGTCGAACTGCATCACGATGTCGGAGTTCAGCGTGGTCTGGATCTGCATCGAGATCTCGGGCGTCAGGAACAGCTTGTCGCCGTTGACCGGCGAAGAGAAGCGCACGCCTTCCTCGCTGATCTTGCGCATGGCACCGAGCGACCAGACCTGAAAGCCGCCGGAGTCGGTCAGGATCGGCTTGTTCCATTTCTCGAACGCATGCAGACCACCGAACTGCGTCACCACGTCGAGCCCTGGGCGCATCCACAGATGGAAGGTGTTGCCCAGGATGATCTGCGCGCCCATGTCCTCCAGGCTCTGCGGCGTCACACCCTTGACCGTGCCGTAGGTGCCGACTGGCATGAAGATGGGGGTTTGCACCACGCCGTGGTTTAGCGTCAGCGTGCCGCGGCGGGCGTGGCTGCCCGCGTAATCGCCGCGAGGCTGG
>NZ_JBDTEM010000345.1:0-2195 GCF_039922535.1 Rhodoferax sp.
CGCACCGCCGTCATCATGCCGATCTGCAACGAAGACGTGGCCACAGTGTTTGCCGGGCTGCGCGCCACCTGCGAGTCGCTCAGTACCTCGGGTGCAGAGCGCCTGTTTGACGTGTTTGTGCTTTCCGACAGCAACGACCCGGCCCTGCGCGCCGCTGAGCTGACCGCCTGGCAGGCCCTGCGCGAGCAACTCCACAGCGCTGGCAGCAAGCTGCGCGTGCACTACCGCTGGCGCCAGCACCGCACCCGCCGCAAGGCCGGCAACGTGGCCGACTTTTGCCGCCGCTGGGGCCGCAGCTACCGCTACATGGTGGTGATGGATGCCGACAGCGTGATGAGCGGCGACACCCTGGTCACCCTGGCCCGGCTGATGGAAGCCCATCCCCGCGCCGGTATTTTGCAGACCGCGCCACGCGCCTGTGGCCACGCCACCCTGCACGCCCGCGCCCAGCAGTTTGGCAGCCGCGTCACCGGGCGGCTGTTCACGGCAGGCATGCAGTTCTGGCAATTGGGCGAAGCCCACTACTGGGGTCATAACGCCATCATCCGCGTGGCCCCGTTCATGCAGCACTGCGCCCTGGCGACCTTGCCGGGCAAGGGTGCACTGGCGGGCGAAATCCTGTCGCACGACTTTGTCGAAGCCGCGCTGATGCGCCGTGCGGGCTATGAAGTCTGGCTGGTCAACGACCTGGAAGGCAGCTTCGAGCAACAGCCGCCCCACCTGCTGGCCGAGCTACAGCGCGACCGCCGCTGGTGCCAGGGCAATCTGCAAAACGCCCGCCTGCTGACCGAACCCGGCCTGCGCCCGGTGCACCGCGCCATGCTGGCCACGGGGGCCATGTCTTACGTGTCGGCCCCGCTGTGGCTGCTGTACGTAGTGCTGGGTGCCGCGCTGTGGCTGCACGACAGCGAAATTCCGCTGTGGTCCAGCCGCAGCGTGGCCACGCTCTGGGTATCGACTGCGCTGATGCTGGCCTTGCCGCGCGTGCTGGGCCTGCTGGCGGTGCTGCTGCGCGGTGAGCAAGACAGCTTTGGCGGCAGCCTGAAGCTGCTGGGCAGCACCCTGCTGGAGGCGCTGATGTCCATGCTGCAAGCCCCGTTGCGCATGGCCGCGCACAGCCTGTTTGTACTGGGTGGCCTGACCGGCTGGCGGCTGGAATGGACCTCGCCCCCACGCGAAGCCAGCGACCTGCCCTGGGCCGATGCGGCCCAACGTTTCGGCACGCTGGGCATCGCCGTCGCCGGCCTACTGGGCGCGGTGGCCTGGTTTGCCCCCGACTCCTTGCTGTGGCTGCTGCCCATGGGCTTACCGCTGCTGCTGGCCGTACCGTTCACCGTGCTCAGCAGCCGGGTCGGCCTGGGCCAGCGCCTGCAAGATGCCGGTTGGCTACTGGTGCCTGAAGAAAGCCGTTCGCCCTCGGTGCTGAAACAGGCCTGGCGCTATGCCCACGCGCCACGCGCCACCGCCACCCCTTGGCTGGCTGACTTACCTCGTCTGGCCGCCTTGGCACTGCAGGCACTCGGCCCACGCCATACCGGTCGGGGCTTGCGCGGCGAACAGCGCCGCCAACGCGTGCTGCAACTCAGCCACGTGGACGGAGCCGCCCCTAGCGCCGCCGAACACATGCGCTTCCTCAGCGAACCGCACAGCCTGCGCCTGCTGCACGCGGCGCTGGCGGGGGAGCGCACGCACTAGGTTTACTACGGTTTTGATAGCTGCCAGCGCAGGTGGAATCTGCGCCAGTGTGGTGTTGCACGCTTGATGGAACCAATAAAACGGATGGATTTTTGCCCAGGCTTAGGCGCAAACCACAGCCATAGCTCCGCTATGGCGCGGATTTGTAACGACAGCATGGGTGAAAAGACGCCGTTTTATGTTCCAGATAGCGTGTAACACCACACTAGTGGCCTAAAAAGCATGTAGCTTTGCACCCGCCGCCAGGCTGCGGTGCGGCTGCTACACTTTTCCCTCAACCACCTACCGGCTGCGCGCCCATGATGACTTCCGTTTTCAACTTCACCTTCGTGCCCTGGTTCCGCTCGGTGGCACCGTACATCCACAAGTTCCGCAACCAGACCTTTGTGGTGGCGCTGGCGGGCGAGGCGATTGCGGCGGGCAAACTGCCCAACCTGGCGCAAGACCTGGCGATGATCCAAAGCATGGGCGTGAAGCTGGTGCTGGTGCACGGCTTTCGG